>CAZFGS010000022.1:0-18650 GCA_964518545.1 uncultured Sulfurimonas sp.
AGCTGCTCCAGCTGGTGCATTTAATGTAGTGCAAACAAGTTTTACAGGTTCTAGTGATCCTTTAGATCCAGAAGCTGTTGAAAACAGACTTCCTACACAAGTAAGTGGGAGAGCATTTTCTGTCAAAATTGTTTCATTAGAAGCAAATAATATAACACTTACCCCTTATGTTGGGGATGTTAATGTATCTATCATTCCAACTCCTCCTTATACAGGAGTTGGAAGTTCAGATCAAGCACTTTGTGAAGGAGCTTTACCATACCCTGGTACAGCACAAGTAGTAACTATGGGTGGTTTATCTAGTAAAGATATTACAATGACAAATACGACACAGGCTGTAAAAAGTGCTTCTTTTAAAATCACCTATAATCTATCATCCACTCCAGCATCTGTTTGTTCACGTGATGTATTTGCCATTCGTCCAGAGAAATTTATTTTAACTCCTCCAGCAGGAGAAGATATAGAACTTTTAACATCGGCAAATGTTTACAACCTTACTCTTAAAGCGGTACAAAACAGTTCAACAACTCCTACACAAGGCTATGATTTAACAAATGCCAATGGTATTATAACCGTCAATGGAGATAAATATAAACCTGATGGAACACTAGATAATGCTCTTAATGGTAACTTTAGTTTTGCTAGTACATCTTTTGATATACTCAATGGTCTTTCTGATAATGGAACAGGTACAAGTGAAGTAGTGGGTATCTCATTTGATGATGTTGCCATGGTAAATATTAAACTTCAAGACCAAACATGGGCACAAGTAGATATAACAAATGGTGATACAGTCTCTGATTGTAGTGCAAATGGTGCTTATATTTGTGGAGATATCAATGCTACTTTTATACCTGATCACTTTGCACTCAGTGCACTTACCTTAAACAACTACTCGGGTAATACTTTTACATATCTTTCAAATGACTTAAATATATCTGCAGCACTTGAGCTTACAATTACTGCAGAAAACAGTGCCGGTGCTACAACACAAAACTTCCATACTAACTCTTGGGAAAATGATGTAAATGCAAGTTTTACGCTTCCAGTACCAACTGTCGCAGGTATGGTAGAAGATAAAAATGAGATTACAACTCCTCTAAAATTAGGCTTTACTAATGGAGCATATACAATTTTACAAACAGAAGCAAATCCATTAAAAAACCTTATTTTTAATTACAATAGAACTGTCGATGATCCAAAAAATCCATTTAAGATAGATGGTACAGCAGTAAATGTTGCGGTATCATCTTTATATACTTCATCAAGTGGAGCTACAAAAACGGTATCAGGTGCATCAGCTGCTACACAAGATGCGACATTTGTCTATGGTAGAACACATGCACCAAGACAAAGATTTACTGGAAATAATGGAGTAGTGAATATCTTCTATGAAAACTTTTGTGATGGCATAGGGTGTGATAAAGCACTCCTACCAAATGGTGTGAACTCTACATCTTCAGATGATCCAAGATGGTTTATTAACACAAACCATTTTGCCACTGCTGGAAATGTTGGTATCATTACTCAGAAAAGTGGTGCTAATGATGTAACAGCAGCAGCTGCCGGAGGTATAGCACCAGCAACAGTTCCTCTTACTTATAACTCCTCTGCCACAAAAGGATACCCGTTTAAAACTACTATGGAGAACAATGCATCTACATGGTTGATTTATAACAAGTACAATGCTGCTGCAACGACAAATGAGTTTGAAGTAGAGTTTACTGATGCTCAAAACTCTTGGGCTGGACAACATGAAACAAATACAACAACAAACTTCAATGCATCTCAAAAAACAAATAGGAGAACTATGTGGTAAGAAGGTCCGCCTTTACCTTTATTGAACTTATATTTGCTATTGTTATTATTGCTATTGCAGTTGTTTCACTCCCTATGATGAAGCAGGTTATATTTAAAGGTATAGACAGTGCCATAGTTCAAGAAGCAGTTTTTGCAGCAGCAACAGAACTTAGTGAAGTCACTACCGCCCACTGGGATGACAACTCTTTTGAACCAGCAAATCCCGACACATTTGCAAGAGTGATTGACCATATGGGAAACTGTGAAACTAACTCTTCACTACCATCTTACAGATATATGCCAGGACATATTGTACAGCCTCTTCACAGAAAATGTCTCGATAGCAATCTCACTACTCCAGCTGATGCCAATGTAAATGGAGTTAGCTCTTTAGATGACTCTGCACATGGACTAACAAATATATTTCTTAACACAACTATTGACGATACAGGATACAAACACCATTACGATTCTAATGTAACAGTAGGTCGTCCCGCTTTTTTTGATGGTCAAAATGACAATGATATGAAACGTATTACTGTGACTATTGTCGATAGCGATACAAACACTATTGTTACTTCTTTATATACATACAGTGCCAATATTGGTGAAATAGACTTTTATAAGAAGGAGTACTAATGTTCAAACGCAGTGCTTTTACTATGATCGAGCTAATATTTGTCATTGTTATTATGGGTATTATTGGTAAATTTGGTGTAGAGTTTTTAGCACAGGCCTATAGAGATTTTATTTTCTCTAAGGTAAACCATGAGCTTCAAGCAAATAGTGGTGCAGCAGTTGAGCTTATAGCTGCAAGACTTAAAAATCGTATAAAAGACTCTGTCATTGCAAGAACAGGTGTACCACCAGCGGCTCCGGTCGCAATTGCCAATGCTGATGGAACAGCTGCAAACTATACTGTTTTAGAGTGGGTAGGTTATGACTATGAAGGGTTTCAAGGACGATTAAATACTAATCCTAACTGGAGTGGTATTATAGATCTTAACAATACCAATGCAGGTATAAATATGTTGGTTTCTCCAGGAACTGACACAAATGTAACAAATGCACTTATCAGTGACCTTTCCGATACCAATAGCTCCATAAATAATGCTGCCCTCTTTTTTATAGGAGCAAACAGCGATATTCAAACAGGCTATGGATGGGATGGTAACCTTACTGCGATCAATACACAAGATGGAGCTATGCACCCTATATCAAGTCTTGCTGGACAAGTTGATAGATTTCTTCCATTTGTTGGAGACTTCTCAGGAACTGATGTTTATGAGTACTATAAACTAGCATGGACAGCCTATGCTATCGTCTATGAACCTGGAGCCAATAACCTAGGAACATTAAGACTTTACTGGGACTACCAACCATGGAAAGATCGTAATGGTGATGGATCGGGAGATCAATTTAATGATGCTGGTATAGTTGTTAAAAGTGCTATTATCATGGAAAATGTAAGTACTTTTCAGTTTACTGCCATCGGTTCAATTATGAAGATTCAAGTATGTACAAAAAGTACCGTTATAGATGGTGTAAATGATGGACAGGGGTATTCTTTATGCAAAGAAAAAACAGTATTTTAAGACATAATCATAAAAACGGTATGGCACTTATCATGGCTATTGCTGTGATAGTTGTCATCGCTACCATTATGGCTCTTTCTATGTCACTCACCACACAAACAACAAAAAGAACGAACGACCTGTATCTTTATGAAGAATCAACTCTTCTTGCTAAAAGTGCTGCAGAGTATGCCCTTTTGAGAATTGCTCAAGATGGTTCATGTACACATACAAATGATCTCAATTTTGTTCAAGATAGTATATATGATATCAATATATCGTTACGATACATATATACTAATCCCTCCCCTTGTACTGCTGCACAAACTTATACCACAGTTACAACACCAGAACAAAATGGTTCAGTTCTTATAGATGTAGCCGTTAGCGTTACAGACCCTACTGTAACAACTGAACCCATAAGATATTTTAGAAGAACTCTACAAAAATTATAAAATATAAGTTTCTAGAAACCTTTTAATGTTATAATCAAACATATAACAATTAAAAGGATTTTACTATGAATGTATCACTTACAGGTAGACAACTTGAACTTACAGATGCTATAAAAGCACATATGACTACATCTATCGACACACTTAGCAAATACAATATGGACATCATCTCTGTAAATGTTGTCGCATCTACACAAACAAAAAAAGGCAAAGAGCACTCTGTTGTTGAGTTTGTTATCAATCTTGCTCATAAAAACTCTGTTATCATTAAACAAAGTGACATGGATCTTTATGCTGCCATTGATCTTGCAATCGCACGTGCTCAAAAAGCACTCCGTCGTATGCATGACAAAGACACTAACCACCATAAAATTGGACTCAATGAAGCAAAAGCTGAAGTTGTTGATGTAAAAGAAGCAAGTGAATCTCAGGAGGATGAGATAGTTCCCGTAGAACTTGATCTTTACAAACCACGTGAGGTTGAAGATGTTCTCAATGACCTCAAAGAGAGTGGCAAAATGTTTGAAATCTTTTTAGATAACGAAGATAAAACTCGTGTACTTTACAAACGTAATGACGGAAGATTTGGACTTTATTAAACCATAAATCCCTTCTTATAAAGATGTGGGCTATCAAGGTCCACATACTTTATGACATCCTTATATGCCATCGCTAAGCACTCTGCTGCATAGATCGAGCTTGGTCCCTCTAGCATTGATCCTAACATACACTTCACACCTTTTTCTCTTGCATACTCTAAAATCTCTACAGCCTTAGTAATACCACCACATTTCATCAGTTTTATATTTATCATATCTGCTATATCATTTTCTACAATGTACTTCACATCATCTAAGCTAAAAGCCGCTTCATCAGCAAGTATGGGAATGCTACTGTTTTGTGTGATTTGTTGAAGTCCTTTTAGATCTTTGGCTTGCACAGGCTGTTCTATAAGTTCTATCTTATCTGCTTGTATCGATGCTATGTATTGTAAACTTTTCTCTACACTCCATGCCTGATTTGCATCTATAAGAAGTTGTGCCTCTGGCAGTGACAAAGCAAGGGCTTTTGTTATCTCTATGGCATGTTTTATATCAGCTCCTAGCTTTATTTTTAAAATTTTAAAACCATTTTTATATGTATTTTGTGCATCTTGGAGCATCTCTTCTTGGCTGTTAAGACTGATGGTGATATCTGTTTCAATCTGCTCTTCTTGCTTTGCACCTAAGTATTCATAAATCTCTTGGGTATGCTCTTGCGCTTGAAGTGATACAAGTGCCATATCGAGTGCTGCTTTGGCACTTGAACCTATGGAAAGTTTATGAAGCATTTCTAAGGCTTCCTCGAGTGTTTTAGAGATAAAATCTTTTTTATGATGATTTATAGCATGCTCTATACTCTTTAAGTCTTCCCCTGTAATCGCTTTAGTTGCAGGGGCTTCCCCTATGCCACTGAGTTCACTCTCTAAAAGGATACACACTCGAATAAACTCTACATTCTCAACTCGTCGAAGTGCTGTCACAAAGGGTGTTTGTAATGGAATCTTTTTTATCTGTGTACTTATCTTTTTTATCTTCATCCTGCAACCTTTAAGAGTATATTTCCCACAAGAAGCCCACCAAAAGTACCTATGAGATAGCCCATAATCGCCATCAAAACACCAACACTTACAAGTGCTTTATTGTAAGTGGCAGCAAGTATGGGTGCAGAGGCCACTCCCCCTATATTTGCCAAAGAAGCGATTGCTATACTAAAGAGATCAAGTTTAAATACCTTTGCACCTATAAGCATAATGAGAGCATGGATAAGTAAGATACAAAAGCCCGCTACAACATAGATGAAAACCTCTGAAAAATTTTCAATAACTGCACGAGAACCAATCAACGCTATGAGGATATAAAGCATTGTAGTAGCTACCTCTCCTGAACCGTTTATCTTTTTGAGTTTTGTAAAAGAACCCAGTATCCCAAAAAAAGTTGCCAGTATAACTATGGTGGTTGTATGGTTGAGTATATTGAGCCCCTGATAAGCTATAAAATTGACAAAAAATGCGAGAAAAATGCTCAACAATATAAAAAGCCAGTAGCGTTTTGCCCCCATGCTGCAAGCACATCCTATACTCTCTAAAAAAGCCAGATTCTCTGCACTCTTTGTCCAAGCATTAAAATACTTTGCAAAAGGAACTAAGAACAAAAGAAGCATAACCCATAAAGTGTAGTTAACACTATCTACTACAAGAGCATAGGCAAAGGCATCTTCACTCACATTTAAAGCAGAGCCTACTGCTATCATATTTGCAGTACCACCCATCCAACTCCCTGCCAATGCTCCAAAAGCACCTGACGCATCTGCTGAAAAATCAAAGAGATAAGCAACAACAACAAAACCAAACGCGATGGAGAATACTGCTAACATGTAAGCGATAAGTAAAGATTTTCCAAGACGAAAAAAGTGTTTAAAATCAACTTGAAGAAGCATCAAAAAAAGCATAGCTGGAAGGAGATTTGTTTTAGTATTTGTATAGATATCTTTTATCTCTTGTGTATCTGCAAAGATATTTTGAGAGGCAAGAAACATACTCAAAGCATATATCATTACAACCCCAGGGATAAATTTGAAAATTTTCAAATTTGCTTTACTCTCTACAAGAGCAAATGCTGTAGCTATAAAAGCTAGGCTCAAAAGATAAAAAAGAGGTGATGAGATCAAAGATTACCTTTTATTTTTTTTATAAGTGTATCATATCTTCCAAAGGATACCTATGAAAAAAATCATTTTTACATCACTTATGCTTTCAAGCTATGTAGTAGCTGCTACACTCTCTCCTGTTCAAGAAAATTCTTTAATCATTTACAATTCTAATGTTGGATTGGTGCATGAAAAACGTGACCTTTCTTTAAGCAAAAATGACACCTCCATAAACTACGAAGATGTTGCGAGTAGTATTAACACTGATTCTGTCAATGTTAGCATAGATCCTAGTGTGACTCTTTTTTCACAACAATACCGCTACGATAAACTTACACAAGCAAAACTTCTTGAGGCTCATATAGGTAAAAGAGTAGAAGTAAGACGGCTTAAAAATCGAAATGAATTTCAAATCATCTCTGCGACTCTCCTCTCTCATAATGGTACACAAGCGATTGTGAAGACACTCGATTATAAAATCATCACAGTTAATGCTGACGATATACAGTTTGACACTATCCCCAAAGAGCTTATAACTAAGCCATCTCTTGTATGGAATATCAATGCTTCTAAAGATTTAGATGGTTCCTTGGAGCTAGACTACCTTATCAAAAATATCACTTTTAAAAGTGATTATATACTTAATCTAAATGAAAAAACCAGTAATCTAAATGGATGGATCAGTATCAACAACCATTCGGGTAAAGCTTTTAAAGATACCACCCTTTCTCTTTTAGCTGGTGACCTCAATCGTGCACAAGAGCAAAATATTCGTCTCTATAAAGCAAAAGCGATGAGTGTCATGGCAGATGCACCACAGGTTGCACACAAAGCTTTTGAAGGGTATCACTTCTATACTATCCCATTTAAAGTGAATCTTGCAAACAATGAAAAAACACAGATAAAATTTCTCTCCCAAGATAATATCCCTACAACAAAAAACTACGAAGCAACATTGAACAATCCACTCTATTTGATGGGTGAGAGAAAAAGTGATGTACTCCAATATGTTTCATTAGAAAAACTTACTATGGCTCTCCCAAAGGGAACCATAAGAACCTATGGAACACTTGAGGGTAAAAAAGTACTTTTAGGGGAAACCACGATCTCTCATACCCCCAAAGACACACCTATAAAACTTCAACTTGGAACAAACTTTGATCTAAAAGTAAAACAAACACTTCTTAAACGCGATGACACAAAAGAACGCTTTGATGTCAGTGTCAAATACACTCTTGCCAATCACTCAGATGAGACAAAATTGATCACTCTTTTTGTACCTTTCAATAAAAACAGTGATTCTAGTGTCATAACAAAAGAAAAATACAGATTTACTAAGGGAAATTTAGTTACATTTACACTTACAATCCCAGCAAATGAAACAAAAGAGTTTCAAGTAAATTTTAAAAGTAAGAGATAATGGCAAAACAATACATCATACTAGATACAGAAACAACAGGTACAGCTGACACAGATAGAATCATACAACTCGGGTACATGGTTTTAGGTACAAAAGAGATAGAGGTGCATAACGAGTTTTGCTCTTGTGGCATCCCCATAAGTTATGGAGCGATGGAGGTTCATGGCATCACCGAAGATATGATAAAGGGAAAACCTTTATGTGTTGAAACAGAAGCATATAAGCGACTACTTGAGCTAAATACTCCAGAGAACTACATCATCATCCATAATGCTCCTTTTGATTTAGGAATGCTTGAAAAAGAGGGTTTTAACACTCAAATGAAGGTGATAGACACACTCAGAGTTGCCAAGCATGTTCTCCCTGATGAGGAAGCACATAGACTTCAATACTTTCGTTATAAGATGGAACTATATAAACAAGAGGAGCAAGAAGCAGCAGCACTAGGGATAGTTGTCAAAGCGCACGATGCTATCGGTGATGTTTTAGTACTCAAGCTCTTTCTTTCTAAACTCAAAAAAGCTGTTAGTGATGCATACCCGAATGAAAACCCTGTAGAAAAGATGGTAGACCTTACTGCAACACCTATTCTCATTAAAACATTTCGTTTTGGAAAACATAAGGGCAAAGATCTTGCAGAAGTTGCCCATGAAGATGCAGGATATCTACGATGGATGCTTACCTCTATGGATAATCTCGATGATGATCTTCGCTACTCTATCAACTATGTACTAGGAAACTAAAAAGTATAAAAAGCATAAATGCAACTCCTCCACTTAAAAGTGCATAAGGGAGTTGTGTTTTTACATGTTCTACCACATCACACTCACTCGCCATCGATGATATAATGGTTGTATCAGAGATAGGTGAACAGTGATCTCCAAAAACACCCCCACTTATAACTGCCCCTATAGCCAAAGCAACATTTGTATCTAAGCCAACTGCCATTGGCACTGCTATAGGGATCATAATTGAAAAAGTTCCCCAAGATGTCCCAGTAGAAAATGCGATAATACCACTCAAACTAAAGATAAGTGAAGCTAAAAGATAGACACTTACATTGTCACTTGCCAAAGATGCTATGTAGAGTCCTGTATGTAACTGTGAAGTCACTTCCCCAATCGCAAATGCCATCAACAAAACCATAGCAATAGGAAAAAGCTCTTTTGCCCCTTTATAAACACTGCTGCCATACTCTTTCATATCCATACTTTTTGTTCCTAGATAATACACTAGCATAAAGAACAATGTTGTAAGCATTGTGTAAAAGATAGAACTTGAACCACTCCCTTTGAGAATATCCCCATCCCCTGTTATATAAAGATAAAAAAAGACACTACCAATCATGAGAATTATAGGGTAAAGCATCAGTCCCATAGATTTATCTGAAGAGATTCTATAGTTGTGCTTTGAAGGCTCAAATTTAGCCTTTTTCATTGCTCCCAAATCTATACCAAACCATATACTAAGAAAAGTAACCATTAAGGCACTCATCGCATAAAAATTATATAAAACAGCGTCTATGAGGATCTCTACACTTTCACCACTTATCATCCCACTCTCTATCTGTGTTGTTATGAGTCCAAGAAGCAATGCACCCCAGCCATTGAGGACTATGAGTGAACTTACAGGAGCAGAGGTGCTATCGCACACAAAGGCAAGCTTTTGTGAAGAGATTTTTTGACTTTGACAAAGTGGTTTTCCTACAGCTCCAGCGATTAAGGAGGTAATGGAAGATTCTATAAATATAAAAATACCTATGAAAAAAGGTACAAGTAAAGCAGAGCGTTGATCTTTGATAAGATTTTTTTGATTTTCCATATAATACACAAAAGCTTCAATGCCTCCACCTCTTTCTAAAAGCTTCATCACACTCCCAACTAAGATAGCAAAAGCAAGAGTTTTTAATATCCAAGCCTCTTGCAAAAGTGTAGAAAAAAGAGAAAAAATAGCAGATAGACTCTCTAAAGGGTTAAAGTGATGAAGCAGCAATAAACCAAGAACGACACCACCAAAGAGGGAAATAAAAACATTTTTAGTGTAAAGTGCTAAAAAAATTGCTATAAGTGATGGGAAGAGAGAAAGATAAGAGAGTTCTATAGATATACCTTAGAACTCAGTTGCTAACAGCATAAGACCTGAACGACCAAATTTTTCTTTATAGAGATTGCACTCTATCTGATCTACTTTATGAAATCCAAGTTTTTTATAAAAAAGTTCAGATTCGAGTGAACCTATCTCTATAATAGTTTGAGCGATTCTATACCCTTTGAGTCTTGCAGTAAGGAGTGATTTTTGCATTAGTGCTTTTAAAACACCCACATCTATAAACCCTTCTAGCTCTTCCATAAAATCAAACATAAGTGTGCGTTTGTTTAGTTCAAACTCACAGCTGTAAAAAGGCTCAAGAATCTCCTCGACACTCTCTCCACATCCAACTTCCCGAAGTGCTGCTACAAATTCATCTTTTGTTGCAATACGTGGCTCATAAGCACAGAGTGTCCCCACACTTTGCCCATCAAGCTCTGCAACTAAAAAGTTTTTAAAATGGCAGTAGTTTTTTGCCTCTGTTTGAGTTAGCTTTTCTAATTTTTCTAAAAGTCTCTTATCATCGTTTGTTTCAAAGACCAAATCAAACATTCCATCCTTTTTTCCAGCACGAGAACTTTGCAGTATCATCTGTGCTAAAAAAGGTGCATCATCACCATTTGCATTTCTAATTTTTATACTCATAATATTTTTCCAAAAATTAATTTAAATCACATCTTTCTAATAGTACCATACATTATGATAAAAAGTTTCTTAATTTTACTAATTATTTCAATTCATCTGTTTTCATCTGAGCAAATCATCCTTGTTGTCAGTGATACTATGCAAAGTTCCACGGCAAAACTAGAGTGTTATGAAGATGGGAAAAAACTTTTTGAAACCATCAATGTTAACCTTGGTAAAAATGGCTTAGGCTGGGGGATTGGCGAACATAATTTTTCTATAAAAAAAGGTGAACCTCTTAAATATGAAGGGGATAAAAAGGCTCCTGCAGGCATATTTAAACTTGGTGATATTTTTGGTTATGCTAAAAATGGGAATTATAAGATGCCCTATTTATTTACATCAGAAGATTTAATCTGTGTAGATGATACACACTCCCCCTTCTATAATCAAATCATTCAAGCTCATGGAGATGAAAAAAGCTTCGAGTATATGAAACGTAAAGATCATCAATATACTCTAGGTGTTACAGTAGAGCATAATAAAGATGCTTTAGCACAAAGAGGTTCTTGTATATTTTTACATGTTGAAAAATTCAGTGGATCAGGTACTGCTGGGTGTACCTCAATGAACTATGATGATCTAAAAAGGATAGCAAACTGGCTAGATAAGAAGAAAAATCCTCTCCTTATTCAAATTTCTAGAGATAAAGCAGATCAAATACTAAAATATTACCCTAATCTAAAAAAATCTGAACTTTTAAGATAAGAGACTAAGACTCTTTCTCTCTTTCCATTCTATCCTTAGCTTCAATACCCATCAAAGAGAGACCAGTTTGAAGACTAAGAGCAACCACTAAAAGAAGTTTAAGTAGTTTTGCTTCATCTTCTGTGCCTATCATACGAACATCATAATAAAACTTATGAAGTGATGCTGCAAGAGATTTTAAATACTCTGGCAGTTTTTGCACTTGACGAGAGTTAAAAGCATCTTCAACAACTTCAGGAAGTAAAAGTGCATCAAAAAGTAAAGTATCTGCATTTTCTCCTAAATTTTTAAGACTTGCTGCATTTATATCTTCACGAGATACAGTAGCCTTACTCAGTAGCGTTTGAATACGAGCATGAGCATACTGAATATAAAAGATAGGGTTTGAACTATCTTGCTTTTTAAACTCAGCAAGATCAAATTCTAATGCAGTGTCAGACTTCTTAGAAGCAAAGATAAAACGCAGGGCATCACTTCCTATCTCTTCAACTATATCACTCATAAGTATCACATTACCAGCACGTTTACTCATCTTGTATGGTTCGCCATCTTTAAGTAGACTTACCATTTGGGCAAGTAAAACTTCTAGCTTGTTTGAGTCATATCCAAGGAAGTCTATTGCTGCTTTTACACGAGGGATATAACCATGATGATCAGCTCCCCAAATGTTAATATAATGATCGTAGCCGCGTTCAAATTTTTGGTTATGATAAACTATATCACCTGCAAGATAAGTTGGACGACCATCATCACGGACAACTACACGATCATGATCATCACCTTTAGATTCTGATTTGATCCAGAGTTTTCCCTCTTTTTCATAAACATTATCGCCCATTTTTTGCATAACGCGATCCCAGTCCTCATAAAGACCAGACTCATTTATGAAAGTATCGAAGTGAATGTTTGTCGCAGCAAGAGAATCAACCACTATCTCCATCACTTTATCTTTAGCCCACATTGCAAGTTCTTTTTGACGAGACTCATCTGTAAATATCTCTATGCCAAATCTCTCTTGTGCACCTTTAGCTAAACTATCAAGATACTCTCCACGATAATAAGATTCAGGGTACTCAACATCTTTACCTAAGATATGCTCACATGCATAAAGTTGGATAGAAAGACCAAGAAGATCTATCTGATTTCCAGCATCATTTACATAATACTCTGCTGTGATATCATAACCAAGGTGTTTTGCTAAACGATAAAGTGTATCACCATACACAGCACCACGAGCATGACCAATATGAAGGGGTCCAGTAGGATTAGCCGATACAAATTCTAAAAGTATCTTTTCTTGTTTTTCTTGTTTGGCAAATTTTGATGGGTTCTCTAGTGCCCAAGATGCATACTCTGCTAAGAAGTTTTCACTTAAACGAAAGTTCAAGTAACCCTTGAGAGATTCTACACTTGAAAACTCTTTTACCTCTCCAAATGAAGAAGCGATATCTTCTGCAATCACCATAGGAGACTTACGAAGCTCTTTGGCAAGTGAAAATGCAATAGGAGTAGCAAAGTGACCAAAAGAGCGGTCACGTGGTTTTTCTAAAACAACCTCACGACCCAGTTTTTCGCGCAAAAGCGCCGATACACGTTGTTTCATTTAGATTAAGCTTCTGTAGTTTTTTTAGGAGCTTCGCTAGAGGCTACTTCTTCACTACCTTCAACTTTTTTAGGCTCATCTGATGCTACGGTATCTGTCTCTTTCATCTCTTCTTTAAAGTTTTTGATCCCTTTTCCAAGACCTTTTGCTAAATCAGGTATCTTTTTTGCACCAAATAATAAAACGATGATTCCAAAAATTATCAGTAGTTCTGTTCCGCTAGGCATTCCCATAGTATATTTCCTTAGTTAAAATTAATTTTGTGAGTATATCTCACATTTGCTGTAACTTCTCTTACTTAGAGATCTTCCCACTTTTGTACAAAATCATTTATGCGATCATGTGGGATTTTCAGTCTTGCAGTAATGGCAATTTGTCGTAACACTTCAGCTGCTATATCTAAATCATCGTTAATCACTAAAAAATCATACTCTGCAGTTCTTTGAATCTCGCGTTTAGCCATATCTAGACGTTTGTCTATCACCTCTTGAGTGTCAGTAGATCGCTTCATTAAACGCGACTTGAGTTCACTTAAGCTTGGTGGGGTTATAAAAACAGAGGTTGTGATATCGCCAAGTCTATTTTTAATTGCCATATTTCCCTGAACATCAATATCAAAGATTACAAGTTTTCCTTCATTTAAGGCATGACGAACTGGCTTAAGTGATGTCCCATAGTAATTTCCATGAACCAGAGCATATTCTAAAAAGTGATCTTCTTCTATATCTTTTTTGAACTCTTCTTCATCAACAAAATGGTAGTGAACGCCCTCCTCTTCACCCTCACGCATAGGACGTGTTGTTGTTGATATAGAGAAATAATATTCTCCTATCTCATTAGATATTTTATTGATTAAAGAACTTTTTCCAGCTCCACTCGGACCAGACAATACCAATACTACACCATTATGTTCTATCATGAGTTATCACCTAGTGTAATATTAATTGAGATTTTCATCCCCTTCATTGAAGCAGCTACATTTTTATCACTTAATGCTTCTAAAAGTTTTTTAAGTTGCTCAACACCATCTTGAACCTCTACATTCTCTTGCATAATCTCATTAGATGTTTCAGCTTCATCAACTTCTTCGCTTATTGTTTCTTCTAAAATTTCATCTGCTGTTTCATCAACCTCTTCACCAATGGCAAGTTTTAAATCTCTTGCAGTAAGACCATCTAAAGCATCTAACGCAATCTCACTTTCAAGATCCTCTTCACTTAATGCACTTACAGCACTCTCTATCTGTGTTTCTAAGTCTACTTCATCCTCAATATCTGGAAGTTCTAATTCTTCTTCAAGATCTAACTCCTCTGGAAGTTCTAACTCATCTTCCTCAGCATCAACTTCTAAATCATCAGGAAGCTCTAAATCTTCTTCAAAAGTAAGTTCCTCTTCATCTTCTTGAGCATTTTCCTCTTGAGTTTCTTCCTCAAGATCCAACTCTTCTGGAAGTTCTAACTCCTCTTCCTCAACATCAGATTCTAAATCATCAGGAAGCTCTAGCTCTTCTTCAAGGGTAAGTTCCTCTTCCTCTTCTTGAGTATCTTCCTCAAGATCTAACTCCTCTGGAAGTTCTAATTCATCTTCATCTTCAAGTTCTAATTCGTCAGACAAGTCTAGTTCCTCTTCTTGAGTATCTTCATCTAGCTCTAAATCATCATCTAAAGTAAGCTCATCATCTAAATCTTCCAACTCTTCACTTGTTTCATCAAGTAGATCTTTTACTTTTTGTGCCTCTTCATCATCAAGAACACTCTCATTCTCTTCTTCATCATCTAAAATAAGTTCATCCAAATCATCTAAATCTTCACTTTCATCATCTAGTGTGTCAAGATCTAGATCATCAAGATCATCTAGGTCTAAAGTCTCATCCTCTTCATCTGTCTCACTTGGAAGTTCTTCTAATTCTTCAATTTCACCTAAATCTTCTAAATCTTCAATCTCATCGAGTATATCTAACTCTTCACTACCTTTGGCAAGTGTCGTAAAAAGTTCTACAAGATCAGTTGGAAGAAAAGGTTTTTTCAAAGTTGAAGTAAATTCAGCGATGGGATCTGCATCTCTAGAACAGATGTATAGTGATTTGGTATATGTAATTTTCTCTTTAAGTTCATCTAGCAAACCATCATGATAAAGTGTGTCATCAACTACTAAAAGGTTATATGCACTTCCTTCTATCTCTTCAAGCGAAGTTGCTACATCTAATTCATCCGAAGTTTTTTGAGCACTGAGAGTAACGAGTTTATTGACGACAGGGTTATCATTTAAGAGTAATATTTTCACTTACTATTCCTTTGAAGAGTCTATTGACATTATTGTATCAAAAAAAACTAAAAAAACATCTCTAAGGTGTTAAAAGCTTCGAGCATTTGACCTTTTAAGATCAACATTGTAGCTGTTATAGTAGCAATTAAAACAGCAAATGCCACCATAATTTTAATAGGAAACCCAATAACAAGGAGATTAAACTGAGGCATTGTTTTCATAAGCATTCCAAAGATGACATCTGCAAGCCAAGAGAGTGCGGTAATGGGAAAGGCTATCATAAACCCTACTAAAAACATATTTGATGTAGCATGAATAATATAGTGAAAAAAATCTTCTGTCATTAAAAAACCACCAAGAGGTATGGTTTTTAAAGAAGCATCTATAAAAAGTAACATCCAATGATGTAAATCTAATGCGAAGAGAACCATAAGTGCTAAAAGTGAAAGAAACTGCGAGATAATTGGCATAGAGATACCAGATTGTGGATCAATGGCACTTGCCATAGAAAACCCCATCATAAAGCTTATCTGTCCCCCTGCAAATGTGATAATATTATATGCCAAAAGCAATACAATACCTATGCTCATCCCAAAAAAAAGTTCACTTAGTATTGCTAAAACTATGGTAGGGATATCTATACTAATGGCAAGAGGCGGCATAGAGGAGTAAAAAACAATGGTGAAGAAAAATGCCATTGTCGCTTTAATATTCATTGGTATATTATTGTGTGAAAAGATGGGTGTTGCTAAAAACAAGGCTGCAAAACGAAAAAAAAGTAGTAGAAAAGCTACTATATTTGTTTCATTAAATATTACAGCCCACTGCATCATTTTACTCTTTGAAGCTCTTTATTTTCAAGTTTGTATACCTTGCTACACATATTTGCCAAAACTTCATCATGTGTTACAAGCACCATCCCCGCTTTTTTCTCTTGAAGGTATTCAAAGAAAAGCTCCATCACCTCATGTGCTGTTTTTGTATCAAGATTTCCTGTAGGCTCATCTGCAAAGATTAAACGCGGTTGTTTAGTCAGTACCCTTGCAATTGATACACGTTGTTGTTGACCACCTGAGAGCTCTGTCACTTTTTGCTCTATAACCTGCGCTATATCTAATCTCTCTACAAGTGTCTTGTTTATCTCTTGTTGTGAAAGTATCTCAGAGACTTCTAGATTCTCATAAGCAGAAAACCCCTTAAAAAGATAGTGTGATTGAAAAACAAGTCCAAGCTCATGGCGTTTTATACTTGCAAGACGTTTTTTATCCATTTGGGAGATCATCTCACCAAAAAGCTCTATCTCACCACTATCTGGTGTTAAAAGAGTCGAGAGAAGATGTAAAAGTGTAGATTTACCACTCCCACTCATCCCTACAATGGCAACAGATTCTCCCTCTTCTACATCAAGAGAAACATTGGAAAAAAGATCATAATCAAAAGAGTGCGATAAGTTTTTAGCAGATATTAGATTCATAAAAACCATTATAGTGCAATGTAACTAAAATCTTAATAAGAGGTAAGAGGTAAAAATTTGGCAAAAAAAAAGGCTAGAGCCTAAGCCCTAGCCTTTTTGAAAAAAGAAAAAGTTAATCTAAAAAGATTAACCCATTTGTGCAGCAACTTCTGCAGCAAAATCATCCTCTTTTTTCTCAATTCCTTCACCAACTTCAAGACGAATAAACTCAGTGATTTCAGCTGTACCACCAGCTGCTTTAGCAGCTTTTTCAACTGCTTGAGCAACAGTTAGTTTATCATCAATTACAAAGTTTTGATCTAGTAGACATTGTTCTTTATCTAAACTTGTATTATCAGAGATAAAACGAGCTAAAGATCCAGGAACAATTTTATCCCAGATTTTTTCTGGTTTACCTTGCTCTTTAAGAGTAGCTTTGATATCAGCTTCAGCTTGTGCTAAAACTTCATCAGTAAGTTGACTCATAGAGATGTACTGAGGTACATTTTTAAGAGTTTTTCCTAAACGTGCAAGCTCTTCATTCTCTTTTTTGATAACTTCAATACGACCAACAGTTTCAGCTGCAACATAAGCTGCATCTAAATCTTTGTATGAAAGAGTAGTTGGTTTCATAGCAGATGTATGCATTGCAACTTGTTTCATAAAAGGTCTTAAAGCTTCAGCAGTTTTTTCACTGTCACATTTTGCAGTAACGATAACCGCAATGCGATTGTTTGAGTGAATATATGCATTTAAAGAAGTAGTAGCATCAGCAGTTAATGTATTGAAACGTCTTACTTCAATTTTTTCACCGATTTTGATCACTTCTTCAGTAAACTTCGCACCAAATTCAGATGCCATTAAAGCATCTACATCTGCTGGTTGGTCATTATAGATAGCTTCAACAGTATCTTTTATAAGATTTTGGAAACCCTCATTTTGAGCAACAAAGTCAGTCTCAGAGTTGATTTCAACAACTGTAGCTTTAGAGAAATCATCAGCAAGTTTAAGACCACAAAGACCTTCAGCTGCAACTCTATCAGCTTTTTTAGCTGCTTTAGCGATACCGCGTTCTTTTAAAAGCTCAGTTGCTTTTGCCATGTCTCCATCAGCTTCAACAAGAACTTTTTTACAATCCATCATAGGTGCATCAGTAGCTCCGCGGAGCTCTTTTACCATTGCTGCTGTAATTGCTGCCATGATTATGCTTCCTCTGTAGTTGCTGCTGCTTCTTCAGCAGGTGCTTCTGTTTCTTGAGCTACTTCTTCAGTTTGCTCCTCTTCAGCTGGTGCATCACGAAGTGCTTTACCTTCGTTAATTGCCGCAGTCATTTCACGACAGAAAAGTTGGATAGAACGGATAGCATCATCATTCCCAGGAATTGGGTATGTGATAAGGTCTGGATCACAGTTAGTATCAAGTGGAGCTACAACTGGAATGTTAAGACAACGTGCTTCTAATACAGCGATGTGCTCTTTTACTGCATCAACAACAAAAAGCATATCTGGAAGTTTTTTCATCTCACGGATACCACCAAAATACATCTCAAGTTTCTCTTTTTTACGAGAAAGCATTAAAGCTTCTTTTTTCGTTAAAAGATCAATTTGACCATTTTCTTGCATCTCTGTAATTACATCAAGTTTACGGATAGATTTTTGAATAGTTGGGAAGTTAGTAAGCATACCACCTAACCATCTGTTGTCTACATACGGCATACCACAAGCGATTGCAGCTTCACGAACTGAGTTACGAGCTTGCTTTTTAGTACCAACAAATAAAATTGTTTTTCCTTCAGCTGCTGCATCTACAACGATTTGGTATGTGTTACGGAAGTAACGAAGTGTTTTTTGTAAATCTATAATATAGATATTTTTACGAACACCAAAAATATATTTTTTCATTTTCGGGTTCC
>CAZFGS010000023.1:0-5057 GCA_964518545.1 uncultured Sulfurimonas sp.
TCTAAAGAACTCGTTGGATCCTAGCCCAACTATTTAAGGGAGCGGAATTATACTCTAACTACTCTATATATTCAAGGTTTTAGGGGGTATTTTTTGATTTTTGATGAAATTTATTTCCTTTTAAAAAGGAAGTGTTATAATTTGAGTAGTTAAAATTTAGGAAAAAAATGGAAATTTTACTTGAAGAGTTCTATAAAACAGAGATACATTTAGAAAAATATCACTTTAGAAAACTGTTTTTAGATGAAAAATCGTATCAGATTACTGGCATATCACAAAGTGGCAAGACAAAAATCATCAAACATTATCTTTTAGGGCTAAAAAAAAGTTCTTATATCTACATAGATTGTAATGATGTTCGTATAGATGTTGCGCAACTCAATGCCTCCTTACTCTCCTTTTGTAATAAGAACAAGATAGATGTCCTAGTTCTTGATAACTACACCCCTCAGATAAAATTTGTCAATGTCTCACAGCTCATCATCGCGTCTGAAATTGATTATGATATAGAGTATCTTGAGAAGTTGCAACTCTACCCTCTGGACTATGAGGAGTTTTTAGCTTATGAACATAAGTATGATTCTACGGCACTCAATCACTTTTTTCAACTTGGTGGGCTTCCTGTGATGCATAAGATCTATGCAGATGAGCGTAACCTCTTTTTACAAAAAGTACTAAAGAGTACTCTTGATGATGTTGAGTTTAACATTATGATGCTGTGTGCAAAGATGATGAGTCAAAAGCTCTCTGCTTATACTATATATGAAAGACTTAAACTCACTCGTAAAATATCTAAGGACAAACTTTACAAGTCTTTTGAAAATCTCCAAAGAAAAAATTATATTCATCTTCTTGAAAAACTTAATCATTCTAAAGCTACAAAAAAGGTCTATCTTTGTGACACCTCTTTTAAAAGTAGTTTGAGTGTAGAGAAAAACTTTGGTCGACTTTTTGAAAATATGATCTTTTTAGAACTTTTAAAATCGGGTACAGAGTGTTACTACGAAGATGGAATTGACTTTTATCTTCCACAAAGTGATGAGATTATTTTATGTAAACCCTTTGCAGATGAACGGCGTTTATTTCAAAAGCTTGAGAGTATCGAAGCCTTTTTATTTACCCACTCTATCAAAAAAATCACTGCTGTAAGTATGAATAAAGAGGGGAGTTTATCACATCCACTAGCAAGTGTTGCTATAATCCCTTTTGATATTTGGGCTTTGGGAGATTAGATGGGTATTTTATGTGGCATTGATGAAGCAGGTCGTGGACCCTGTGCTGGTGACTTGGTAGTTGCTGGGTGTATTTTTCATAAAGAGATTGAAGTAGATGGTCTCAATGATTCTAAGAAGATAAGTGAAAAACGCCGTTCAGAGATGTTTGAGCAGATACTCCCAAACACTCTCAATCATATCATAGTTATCACCCCTCAAGAGATTGATGAAAAGGGGATCTCCAAGTGTATGACAAAAGCACTTCTAGAGATTCAAAAAAATCTACAAGCTGATGAGTATCTCTTTGATGGTAACACCACCTTTGGAGTAAGTAACTTAAATACTATGGTCAAAGCAGATGGAAAGATTGCTGAAGTAAGTGCTGCCTCTATACTAGCAAAAGTAACCCACGATAGAAATATTATAAGAGATGCTAAACTTTACCCACAATGGGGTTTTGAGAAACACAAGGGGTATGGAACGAAATTTCATATAGAGAAGATTAGAGAGTATGGCTACTCCCCTATCCATAGAAAAAGCTTTAAGATAAAAGCCTTAGAAGCTACACTTTTTTAAAAGTTAGTTACCAGCTGCGTTTAAAGCAAGCCCTGCCATCTTTTGCAAATACTCATCTACACTCTTTTTCTCATCTAGTGTTTTAGTAAGATGCTCTAAAAAGTACTCTTTTGTTCTCTCATCTGCCATATTAAATGCATAAAGTACCCATTCAGGATTGAGTGTTACATTCTCTTGCTCTTTTTGTAGTGTAAAAGTTCTGTAAAGATTGAGATCACTCTGTGCTAAAAGCTTTAAAGTGTCTTGGTAAAATTTTGGTATATCAAAATTTACTAAAGATTTGAGTTCATCCTCGCTTATCTTCGTATCAACATCTTCCATACCGTTACGACCTAAGATAAGTGCATCACCAAGAACAAGCTGTTCCCCTATAAAGTAAGGTGTTTTCCCCTCTGAGAGTGCATTTTCATCTGCATAGATGATATGCTCTTTAAGTGTCAGTAACTCATCAATTAAAATAGAGTTGAAAAATGAGTAGACTGTATTTGCCTGCATCTGAATCTCTTTTGATTCTACCTTTTTCTTTTGTGCATCAATAGCATAACTTTGCATTAAAAATTCTCCAATAATATAACATTCACATAGGTTCCAGCTTCTAAAAACTTATCTTCTTCTCCAGCCACCATAAGTGCTGAGTTGTGAAGCATATTTGTAAGGATCGCTGAACTTCCCACTTTCTTGCCCTCAAAGTTAACATAATATTCACCATCTTCTACCACAACATTACAAGCAGTAAACTCTGTAAAAGGGCTGCGTTTTTTAAAGTCACTTTGAAGCTTTGCAGCAACAGTTGTATAAGGTTTCTCTTTACCAAGCATCTTTGCAATAAGTGGTAAAGCAAACAAGATACCTGTGACAGTAGAGGAGTAAGCAAATCCAGGTAAAGCCAAAATAAACTTCTCATCACGCTGTGCCACCATAATATGACGCCCTGGTTTAATAGAAACACCCTTGTAGACTACCTTTGCACCTAAACGCGGTACAATATCTTTGACAAAATCGTAATCACCAACACTTACTCCACCAGTACTTACCAAAATATCTGCACAAGAGAGTGCATTCTCAAAAGTTTGCATAATAGCATCCCTATCATCTGGAGCGGTACCTAGTTGAATCACCTCTGCACCGGCACTCTCAAAAAGGGCTGCTAATGTGTAGTTGTTTGAGCTACGAATTTGTGCGGGGTTGTCTGCATTTTCACCTAAATCAAGGATTTCACTTCCTGTTGCAATAACTGCAACACGAGGTCGAACAGAAACTTTCACCATCACTTGGTTCAGTCCTGCCATCACCCCAATCTCAGCAAAAGTGATCTTTGTTCCTTTCTTAATAAGCACATCACCCTCACGATACCCCTCACCTATAGGACGAACAGAAAAACCTTTTGGTACACTCTCGTTGATTGTAATTTTCCCATCTTCGTAAGTTACATTTTCAATCTGAATAAGTGTGTCTGCACCGTGAGGCATCATAGAGCCTGTAAAGGTTTTAATACACTCTCCACTTTGAATTGTTCGTGTTTCATCATGTCCTGCTGGGTTATCACCAAGTACTTTGATCTCTCCACTTGCCAAATCTTCATGTTTTATCGCATATCCATCCATAGAAGCAGTAGGAAACTGAGGGTCATTAAACTCAGCTGTAATATCTTCAAAAAGAACCCTTCCCAAAGAATCACTTAGCGGAACTCTTTCGTATCTGTTCGCGTTTACCTGAAGAAGATCGAGCATATTTTGACTTGTTTCATAAGCTAAAAGATTCATTAGTTTTCCTTTGCGAGTAGTCCACTACCCTTGATTGGTGTTGAGCGATCTGCTGCATAGACTCTTTTGCCATCAAGCAGGTCATACTTCCAGATGGGAGCAGAAGCTTTAAAATCTTCTACAAACTCATCGATAAATTCTAAAGCGACACGCCGTTTTGGAGAAAACACTGCTGCTATGTAAGAGGACTCATGAAGCATTACATCACCACGAGAGTGTGCCATTTTAATAATGGCACCTTTTGCCTTAGCTTTTTCCTGCCATGCATCAAACCAAGAGTTAAGTATAGGCTCATAGATGTCAAAACTAAGTCCATCTATCCCATCCTCACTTCTTACAGTACCAACAAAAGGGATATAAGCACCATAATTACTTGTTGCTTCAGCCTCATACCACTCTTTTAAAATCTTTGGCACGTCTAAAGAACCATCATATAACTCTAACAAACTCTAACCTCCGCACACTGGTGGTAGAAGAGAAATTTTATCTCCATCTTTTAGAGGGGCTTCTAAAGAGCTTACAAGGGTGTCATTGACAGCTACAGCACAGTTTTTCAACCACTCACTTAACTCTACATCCTCCTGTAAAACTGTTGCAAGTTCATTAAGATTTTGGATCTCCAACTCTAAGCTTGGCTTTTGTATGGGTCCTAAAAATTCGACTCTAACCATCTCTACCCCTTGTAAAATATTGGATGAATTATATCTAAGATAAGTTAAGTAATGTATAATCTCACTATGATTTTTGGAAAAATAGAATATCTCAACCTCCTCCCTTTTCATGTATTTATGAAACGCCACCTCCAACACTCCTCTGCTAAGATGGCAATGGAGTATAAACGTAGTGTCCCAGCAAAGATAAACAAGGCCTTTCACTCTCGTAGTGTTGATGCTGCATTCATCTCAAGTATCAGTGCAAAAAACACCCCCCATGTAGGGCTTGGTATCATCGCAAAAAAAGAGGTACAGAGTGTTTTGGTCATTCCATCACAAAGTAATACAAAAGATAAAGAATCAGCTTCCTCTAACATCCTTGTAGAGATTTTAGGTCTTGAAGGTGAAGTACTTATAGGTGATAAAGCACTTCGTTATGCCTTAGAAAATGACAACTACATAGATCTGGCAAAAGAGTGGTACCAGCGCTATAAACTTCCTTTTGTATTTGCACTCTTATGTTTTCATAAAGATAAAAAACATTATAAATACATAGAGAAAGGGTTCTTAAAAAGAACTATTAAAATTCCCCAATACATTTTAAAAGCAGCTTCTCTTAGAACCAATATAAGCCCAAAAGAGATACTGAAGTATCTTCAGCTTATCTCTTACGATTTAGATACAAAGGCACAAAAGGGCTTAAAAAAATTTTATACAGAAGCATCTAAGTTATAAGATATATAGAACAGTGGAACTCAAATACCTCCAGCACTCTCTACACCAAGATGAGTCTAAAGATACAAGAATGACACTAGAGTTATTTTACTCTTTTGGCTAACTCTTCTTTATAT
>CAZFGS010000023.1:5157-17985 GCA_964518545.1 uncultured Sulfurimonas sp.
GCCCCTCTAAAGATAAAAGGGAAACCTAAAACATTATTCACTTGATTTGGAAAGTCACTTCTTCCTGTTGCTACGATTGCATCAGGACGAGCTTTTCTTGTATCTTCAGGCATGATCTCTGGAGTTGGATTTGCTAAGGTAAAGATGATTGGGTGCTCACACATCAGTTTTACATCATCTACATCAAAAGAGCCAGGACTTGAAAGACCCACAATCACATCTGCTCCGGTAAAAATTTTTTCACGTTCAAGGTAAGTATCACAAGCAAACTCATGTTTGTAAACATTAAGGTCACTTCTTCCCTTATGAATCAGTCCTTTAGAATCAAGCATTAATATATTTTTCACACCAATATGACGATAAAGCCTTGCACATGAGATTGCTGCAGCACCAGCTCCCACAACAACAATCTTGATATCTTCTATCTCTTTGTTTGTCATCTCACAAGCATTTAAAATGGCTGCTGTAGAGATAACAGCTGTACCATGTTGATCATCATGCATCACTGGGATATCTAACTCTTCAATAAGACGTTTTTCTATCTCAAAACACTCTGGTGCTTTAATGTCTTCAAGATTAATTCCACCAAATGTTGGAGCAATTGCTGAAACAACGGAACAAAATCTATCGACACTCTCAGTATCTACCTCTATATCAAAACTATCGAGTCCAGAAAAAGATTTAAATAAAACACCCTTCCCTTCCATAACAGGTTTAGAAGCAAGTGCTCCAATATTTCCAAGACCAAGAACAGCTGTACCATTACTAATTACTGCTACAAGATTACTTTTTGCTGTATATTTGTAAGCATTATCAGAATTTTTTTCAATCTCTAAACATGGTACGGCAACACCTGGAGTATATGCCATACTCAAATCTTTTTGAGTTGCTACAGGTTTTGTTACCTCTACAGAGATTTTACCAGGTTGGGGAAATGCATGGTAATCTAGTGCTTCTTTATCTGTGACTGCTTTTTTTGACATAATGAGATCCTAAAATATTTTTGAAATTGTATCTAAAAGAGGGTAAAAACTAGATTTTACTTAAAAAGAGCACTGTGTTGCCCTTCACATTATAGTATATACCCATGGAGTTTTTACGTGAAACAAAAACGCCACGACCATTAAAAGCTTGTGAATTTCTAAAAATTTCACTGAGAAGTTGGGTGTCAAAACCTACACCCTCATCCGTGATCTTTGTTACTATGTAAGTAGAATAACTATGGGTCACTTTATCAAGTGTCACTGTGATCTTTTTAGTATTACCTTGCTCTTTTTCTAGCAAAGTGTCTATATATGTATCTTCTTCTATAAGTTGATGTTTAGTAAAAGAGTCTATCCCTAGGTTCCCATGTTCGTAAGCATTCATATAAAGTTCCGTAAAAACAACACCTGCTTGATATGTTTTTTTTGTATCATCACTTAGAGTACTCCATAGAGCAGTATACCATTCATTGGCACTCTCAACCTCTTGCAATGAGGTACCAAACTTTTTTTTATCGATAAAAGAATCTTTATCGAAATCAAGTCTATTGATAAAAGTGAGTGTAAAATCGTCCTCTTGATCTGACATTTTTTGATACATCTGATCTATAAATTCACGTTTTGTAAAAGAATGTTTAAAATCTTCCTCTATAAAATCTGCATATGGTATGCCATCGCATATAGTTGTATTTTCAACAATACCATCACTATAAAATAAAAACTTTTCAATATTTACTATTTCATAACTAGAGACCTTAAAATTGTCTTGATACTTGGACATTGGAGGATTATTTGATCGTAAACGAATCACCTCACCCTCTTTCGTTTGCATCAGTACTGGCGGCATAGAAAACTTAGCATAATTAATAATATTTTGTTCTCTATCTATCACTATGAAGTCTATAGAAAGTACTTCCTCTTCTAAAAGTATTTTTTTTATATATTGGAGGGTTTCGTGTACAAGGAGATAAAGATCAAAATGATCATGCTGTATCATCTTGTCTATGATATGATTTGTAAATGAGGTCATAATCATAGAGGTTAAAGAGGCTGAAAGTCCTTTTCCCATCCCATCAACAACAAGATAAAAAGTTCTAAATCCATCTATTTTTCTTGATGTATACGCATCACCACTTAAGGTATCAAGAGGTTGATATAGAAAATCTATGAGTAAAAAGCTATCTACATCCCCATCCATCTGATAATAAAAATCATTTCGCAATATATGTAACTCTTTAGCGAATCCTAGTTGCTCTTGGTATGAGTTATATTGATCTTTTTCTTCGAGTTCTAGAAGCTTTTTATTATCTGCTGTTTTCATTATATTTTAAATTTACTCAACTCTTCTTGTAATTTATTTGCATCTGCACTTAAAGTTTCTACAGAATTCTCAACATCTCCTCGGAGTGAACCGTTTTCATTTGATATCTCAACAATTTCATCCATAATCTCTTTAAGATTTTTTGTTTTAGAAGCGATATAAGTACTTTGATGCATAACATCTGTTGATTTTTCTTTTGTCACTACTAAAGTGTCTTTTGTCTCATTTGAAGAGGAAATTAGCTCTTGTGCTGCTGTTGCAATTCCCTGCATATTTGATGATGAATGATGAGTTTCCTCCGCAATTTCTACAACATTTTGTGTTATAAGATTTACGTTTGCACTAATCTCACTTAAAGATTTTTGTGTACGTTCTGCAAGTTTACGTACTTCATCTGCAACTACGGCAAATCCACGTCCATGTTCACCAGCACGTGCTGCTTCTATGGCAGCATTAAGTGCAAGAAGATTTGTTTGATCGGCGATATCGGAGATAATACTCAAGACATCCTTAATATTTTTTGCCTGCTCTGTAAGAGATGCTACTTTTTGGACAAGATCTTCTTGTTGTTCACTTCCTTGTTCTATTGAGACAACAACAGTATTGAGTTTTTCTATAAAGCCATCAAGAACATTGAAAGTAAGTTCTAAATCCTCTGTTACTGTGATTGCTGATTCTTCTACTGTATCTAGTTTATCCCCTATATCTTGAACAAGCTCATCGACAGAGATGATTCTCTGCTCCTCTTTTGTAGAGTTCATTGCCAAGGTATCTACAACCTTACTTAATTTTGTACTCTCTTGTGTTGTTCTTGTCGCTACATCCTGTGCATTATAAACACTTTCTTTAAAAGAGACTATCATTATATGAAGAGCTTTAGAGATTTGAGATATTTCATCTTTTCCTTCTACAACGACACTGCATGTAAGATCTAAATTATTAGATACACACTGTATTTTTTCTAAAGAGCTTGTAACACTTTTATTGACCCCTCTACTAATAAAAAAGATAACTGTAAAAATACCAATGGCAAAACTTACATAGGCAAAAAGTGTTATCATTGTTGTTTGTTTTGAATCTGCTTCTACTTGTGCTAAAAGTCTGTCATTGTATTTTGCAAGTTCATCATCAATACTTTTTAAAAGGTTGATCTTCTTAGTGATTGTTTGAAACCATACAACACTATCTATACCGAAGTTACCGTTAATTGCTTTAGCTTTAGCGATATCTCTCATTTTATTCACTTCATCAACAACTGGTGAATTCATAGTATTTACATAAAGAGCCTTAGACTCATCCGTAGCCATAGCCAAAAAAGAATCCATGTATGCATTTTGCTCAGCAATCAATGTTATGAATTTGGCAAACATCCCCTTACCGAATTTATCTGAACTAAATGTCGCACTCAATACTGCTCTTTCTATCCCAGCTCTCTCTTTAGATTTTAAGAAATTTGTATAAGAGTCAAGTGCCTTTACAAGCTCTTGTGTGTCTGCAAGTTTTGCTGTCAAAGAGACTATATCCAAGATCTCTTTATTCATTTTAGTATAGTAAGCTACTTCATCTTTTACACTAATGCTTAAGCTATCTACCTCAGTTCTTATCTGATCGATTCTACCTATATAGCTTTCAAAAGCTGTAATCTTGTCTCGTAATTCTTGTGAAAAATTTGAATAATCCAAAGTTTTTAAATAGTTTGCAAGTTCTTCATTTTTTTGAGTAGTAAGGAGACGTTGCTTTGGAAGTATCTTTACAAATTTTTTCCCTTTAGAACCTAAGTAACCAGCACTCGCTCCTCTCTCTTTTTGTGTTTCATGAATGAGTAGACTAAGTTTTTGTGAAAGGAGATTAAGCTTTTGAGCCTGAATAATCTTTGCTTTGTCATCTACTGCTTTAATAATGGTTAAACCGATGATTATCAAAGCGAATGAAAGTACCATTGCGATGATAAGATTAAGTTTACTTTTTATACTCATAATTTATATTTTCCTAACTTTAAATAATGATTGAAGAGAAAGATCCTCTAAAAGTTCGATAAGTTGTTCATTACCTACACCAAGTGTTAAATCAATCTTATCCTTTAACACAAGTTTGTTAAAGTAACCAATAACTGACGATGTGATAGAAAGGGAATCTACAAGATTGACCACAATACTTTTTTGACTTGCTACTACCGCATCAATATTTGTTTTTATGTTTTGAAAATCGTTTACCGTTTTGATGTTACCGGTAACCGTTACTACATTTGAAGAAACCGAAATGTCCATAAAATATCCTTATCTGTTGACTAATATTATCCTATGATAACAAAACTTTTCTAAATTATTTTATATTTTTGAGCCAATCTTTCATTTTCCCCTCGTATCCTATCTCTTTAAGCTGTACAAATTGTAAATTTTGCGATAAATACTGCTGAGAGACATAGCCACCGAAGCTATGAGGGTAAAGATAGCCTTGATTGTTTTGTGTTATATTGTGAGGAATTTCTAAGATTGTGCCCTCTCTTACAGAGTTCAATGCTTTATTAATTGCTTCATAAGAGGCATTTGATTTTGGAGAGGCACAAAGATAAATGACAGCTTGAGCTAAGATGATTCTTGCTTCTGGATACCCTATCTTACTTACTGAGGTCATACAGGATGTAGTTAGTGTAAGAGCTTGAGGGTTTGCATTACCTATATCTTCACTTGCCAGCACCACAAGACGTCTAGCGATAAAGTCTGCACTCTCCCCACCTTCTATAAGACGTGCAAGGTAGTAAATAGCTGCATTTTCATCACTCCCACGGATCGATTTAATAAGAGCTGAACTAAGGTCATAATGTACACCAGCTTCAGCACTTCCAGCTGCAAGTGCACTTGGTCGCAAAGATTGCAGTAACTCTTTTGTTATTTTTGTCTCAATATTTGAAGCAAACTCCAAGAGTTTGAGCATTGCTCTAGCATCTCCACCACTTGTAGCAACAAGGTACTCCTGTGTTTGCTCATCCATAGACAAAGTCTCTTTCTTCATTGCTCTTTGCAACAGCCTCTCTAAAGCCTCATTTGTTATTGCCTTGAGTTCAAAAAGCATAGAGCGTGAACGGATTGCAGAGGTAAGAGAATAGAATGGATTTTCAGTTGAAGCACCTATCACTAATACTGAGTTGTTTTCCATCACTGGAAGCAAAACTTCTTGTTGATTTTTTGCTAAACGATGAACCTCGTCAATAAAAATCAAAGGTTTTTGTAGAGCATTTTTGTACTGCTCAAAGATTTTACGAAGTTGCTCTATCTTGAGTGATGTGGCATTGAATTCATAAAAGGGGAGCTCCATTGTTGAAGCGATGATACGAGCGATGGATGTTTTCCCCACTCCTGCAGGACCATAAAAAAAGCTGTGCCCAAGTGCGAATTTTTCACATAAAATGCGAAGAGGGGCATCTTTGGCACTAAGATGATCTTGCCCTACCATATCATCAAAAGTTTTTGGACGAAGCAGCTGGGTAAAATCACTCACGTTCTATTTTTTTCCTCTTTCTCTTGCTTTTTTCTCTTCAGCTTTTAAAAATTTAAAAAGAGCCGAGTACTCACTTCGTGAGAGAAAACGTGTTTTTCCTGTTGGGAGGTTATTGAGCTCTATCTCTGCGAAGCTGAGACGTTTTAGGTCCGCTATCTCTGTACCAAAATGTGCAAAAAAGCGACGAAGTTCACGATTTTTTCCCTCTGCAAGTGCTACTTTCAAGATCGAGTAGTTATGGTGATTTTTTTGGATTTTATAGCCTAAAAATGGTTTAAACTCCATCGATTTTACTTTTGAGTGAGAGTGTGCTCCAGCAGTTGCATCTTCAAGATACATCCCATTGAGCATCGCATCTTCCATCTCAGAAGTCACTTCCCCTTTGATTTTAATCTTGTAAATTCTCTCAAGATCTGACTCCATAAGAGCTGTCGCTACACGAGAAGCATCAGTAAGGAGTAAAAGTCCCTCAGAAGCGAAGTCTAGTCGTCCTACTGGGATAAAGTGCTTATATTTTTTATCTAAGGTATCATAGATAGTTTTACGTCCCTTAGGGTCCGTCTTAGTAACAAGTTCCCCTTTTGGTTTGTTGTAAACAATCACTGTATACTTTTCTTGTGGGCTTACCTGTTTTCCACTGATGTACACCACATCTTCACGCTCTTCAACCTGTGTTGCAGGGTTGAGTTCTATCTCACCGTTTACTCTTACATAACCATCTTGAATGGCCTTATCTGCCTCACGACGTGAGTAAGTTGAGTAGTGTGCTATATATTTGTTTAATCTCATTGACATTTAGGAGATTCCTTTTTCTATCAGCGTATGAATATGAAGTACGCCTTTAATTTTTTTATCTTCATCTGTGACAACCAAGAGTTGTATCTTTTTTGTCTCTATTAAAACAAGTGCATCTGAAGCTAACATATCTTCATCTTCGCATACTGTAGGGGAGAGTGTTGCATACTTTATCGCATCATCATCAAGAGAAAAATTTTCACTTAACAAGGCACGGCGTACATCACCATCACTCATCAATGCGACGAGTCTTTGTCCTTCATCTACGATAAGTGCTGTTCCTAAACGCCCTTCACTAATCGCTAAGATAGCATCTTTTACTTTTGCATCTTTTGCTATGATAGGAAGGTTTTTACTCTGCATAAGGTTAGAAACTTTTACAAAAAGTTTCTTCCCTAAAGCTCCACCAGGATGGAAAGAAGCAAAGTCGGATTTTTGAAAATTGCGTGCTCGCATCAAACATACAGCAAGTGCATCACCAAGTGCTAAAGTAAGTGTTGTAGAACTTGTTGGAGCTGTATCTATAGGACAGGCTTCTTTTGTAACATTGAGTTCTATTACCATATCACTGTAAGAGCCAAGAGTAGAATTTCTATCTCTTGTCATCCCTATAAGTGGAGAACCAAAACGCTTTATATGTGGGAGTATTGAGCTAAGCTCTTCACTCTCACCGGAGTAACTGATACCAATCACGACATCATTAGCCCCTATCATTCCCAAATCACCATGAAGTGCTTCTGTAGGGTGTAGAAAAAAGCTTGGCGTTCCAGTGGAAGCAAAAGTTGCTGCCATCTTTGCCCCTATAAGTCCACTTTTACCAACACCAGTGATAATAAGCTTCCCTTTGCAGTTTAAAATAACATCAACAGCCTTGTCAAAAACATCATCAATCAACTCCATTGCATGAAGGAGAGTCTCCGCTTCTATTTGTAAGGTTTCTTGTGCAATTGTTTTATAATTCATAAAGGTATTATACCTTTTTTATCTTACTAAGATATAATGCTTAGAAATATAATTTATAAGAGGAGTCACTATGAGAAACACTATTGGTAAATATGTAGACACTATAAACACTTTAAAACTCGAAGACAGAGTACTCAATCATAACACTCTCGTCCTTGGTGAACAAGGCTCAGGAAAAACAAATTTAGCTTGTAAAATTAGAAATTTTGCCATTGACAAGGGTGTTCCAACACTTTATATGGATTTTTCAGATTCACATGAAGAGGAGGTTGAATTACGCTACAAAGATAAACACTTTAACTACATTAAATTTAATGATTCCCCTGAGTTTGATCAAGCATTTACACAACTCATCAAAGAGAGAAAACATATCTACATGGCAGTAGATCCTAAAAACTTTTCAGGGAAAAAAGATCAAAAAAGTAAACTTTCTCAAAGTATCTCACAAGAAGACCTCCTTGAGAACTACTACTATTTTTTCCACGATATTGAGAACCTAAACGGTTTTTACACAAAATTTGAAGATTTTCTACTCTATATGCTTGGATTCATCAACCTTCAAAAATATGGCTTTACATTTTTAGCACAACCCCATGCTACTTTTGAAAATCCTCATCTCAAACTTCTGTTTTCTTTTCTTTACCTTGGAAAGTGTTCTAATGCAAACTACTACAACACAGCAATCTTAAAAACACTTACAAAAAATAAATTTTATTTTCAATACAGAACCGCACATCCTACACTCCTTTTTAATGACATAAAAAGCAACATTGTAGAGATTGACGAGTATATTATCGAGGGATAAGATGCAAAATCTTTTTGATGAAGTTGGCTCTTTAGATCAGCGATGCTACACACAATTTCATCTCAATGAAGATATACTGATGGAACATGCTGCTGAGGGGATAGCATCTTTCATTCGAAACAAATTCCCTCAGCACTCTAAAATCATCATTGTCTGTGGAAGTGGTAACAATGGTGCCGATGGGATTGCCCTCTCGCGTTTACTCCACAAAGATTTCAATGTTTCACTCCTTCAAGCTAAAAAAACAAAATCACCTATGGCTCTTCTTCAAACCAAACGCAATCAAGCACTTGGTGTAAGACACATAAACACTATAGAAGCATGTGACATCATTGTCGATGCCTTAGTAGGAACAGGGTTTAATGGTGAATTTGATACGGAATTCTCTTCTCTCATACAAACATTAAATGCTACCGATGCTTTTAAAATAGCCTGCGATATCCCCTCTGGAATCAACTCTAATGGAAACTGTGCTAAAGATACTTTTATAGCAGATACAACACTCACTATGGGAGCTTTAAAAAAATCACTCTTTTTAGATGAAGCTAAAGATTTTGTAGGTGATATTGAGGTGATTGGTCTTGGTCTCTCCCGTTTAGTTTACGAAAGAGATAGCTCTTGGAAACTCCTAGATTTTGCAGATATGCAACTCCCATATAGAGCACAAAAGAACTCTCACAAAGGAAGCTTTGGACATCTTAGTATCGCTTGTGGTGAAAAATCTGGTGCAGCGATTATGAGTGGACTTGCAGCTTTAAACTTTGGAGTAGGTTTAGTAAGCCTTGTTGGTTATGAGAATGAAAAGACACTGCATCTTCCCCATACTCTTATGTATACACACACCCTTCCACCCACTACAACAGCCATCGCTTGTGGTATGGGTCTTGGCAGAGAGTTTAGTGATAAAGAATTGAGTAAATTTCTAGATAACACACTCGCACTCATTGTAGATGCTGATATTTTTCACATGGAGTGTATACAAGAGATTCTCAAACGCGACCAACTTATACTCACACCCCATCCAAAAGAGTTTTGTGCTCTTTTAAAACAACTTAATCTTGCAAAAATCAATGTGCAGGAACTTCAAAAACAGCGATTTAAATATGTTGAACTCTTTTGCAAGAGCTACCCTAATGCAGTACTTCTCCTTAAAGGTGCCAATGTCATTATAGGTCAAGATCAAAAGTTTTTCATCAATCCACATGGGAGTGCAAAGCTTGCTAAAGGGGGAAGCGGTGATGTACTTTCAGGATTGATAGGAGCACTTTTAGCACAAGGCTATACACCCCTTGATGCAAGTATATCTGCCTCATTAGCTCATACAAAGCTGGCTCAAAACTACACGGGTGCTGATTTTTCTCTTACACCAGATGATTTGATACAAGGCATAGGTAATCTCTAAGATTGCTTATGTTATAAATCAGATATTAATATAACTATAGGAAAAACTATATGGACAACATTTTAAAAATTGGAAAATATGAGCTAGGCTCACGTTTAATCGTTGGAAGTGGCAAATACGACTCTTTTGAGACTACAAAAGCAGCAACACTAGCATCGGGGAGTGAACTTATTACTGTTGCCGTTCGCCGTTTAAACATCACTGACCCAGATAAAGAGAACTTAAGAGATACTTTTGCGGGAACAAATGTAAAATTTCTTCCAAACTCAGCTGGGTGTGTTACTGCTGAAGAAGCCATCACCACTTTTCGTCTTACTCGTGAAGCGACAGGGATTGATCTTATCAAACTTGAGGTAATTGGCGATACACAGAAAACTCTTTACCCTGATGTTTTAGAAACTATTAAAGCTTGTGAAGTTCTTAGCAAAGATGGTTTTACAATCATGGCATACACTTCAGATGATCCTATCATGGCAAAACGATTGGAAGATGCTGGTGCTCATGCTATCATGCCTCTTGCAGCTCCTATTGGTTCTGGCCTTGGGATTCAAAACCCTTATAACATTGTGTTCATTCGTGAAGCTGTAAATCTTCCAGTAATTGTTGATGCAGGAATCGGTTGTGCAAGCGATGCTGCATATGCAATGGAACTTGGAGCAGAAGGTGTTTTAACAAATACTGCTATTGCTCAAGCACAGGACCCTATGATTATGGCTCAGGCGATGAAACATGCTGTTCAAGCTGGTCGCATGAGTTACTTAGCGGGAAGAATCCCTAAGCGTCCTTATGCAACTGCATCAAGCCCCGTTGATGGGATGATTCAATTCTAAGTAAAAGTCTAAAAGACTTTTACTTAACTACCACATTAAAGAAATTGATATCTATACTAGTTTGAACGAGCTAAAGCTGCAAAATCAAGCTCTTGAGACTTCTCCTCTTGGCGTTTTTTATCCTCTTCATAACTTCCACTTGTAAAGATATACTCATGTTTTCCTTTATTAAGAATACATCCCTTAATACCGGGAACACAAGCTACATTTAAAAGTTTACAATGTCCTTTAAAATCATGTTGACATGTCCAACCCATTGTCTTATCCTTGAAATTTTTCAGAAAGATGTGTCATTAAGAGTAATTGTCCCATCCCCTCAAAGAACTTCTCTACACCTATATTGTCAGATTGAAGTGCCTTTTGTAAAGCAGAAAGAAATACTAGCTGAGATTCTTTTGAAGCTTGCATATAAGTGTCTATAATATACTCAAAACTCAAAGTATGCATCTTTGCATTTACATCAAAATCTATCTCTGAAAATTGATCTATATTGTTCTCTAAAAGAAGTTTTTTACACTCTTGGGCTATCTTATTCATTAGATTATCTCCATCAAAGAAAGAAGTACTACAAACATTGCGATAGGTGTGATATAACGAAGTGAAAAGTACCATGCATCAAATGCCCATTTAAGTTGAGGCTTCATCACAGAGACAACTCTTTCTTTTGGGATGATAAAACCAACAAATACAGCCATAACAAATCCACCAATTGGAAGCATAATAGCAGCTGTAACATAATCTACCCAATCAAAAAAGTTTTTTCCTCCCCAAGTGAGCAGATCCTTATAATCATCTATATTTGAGAGAAGTGCTACAATACCAATAAGGTAAAAGAACAGCCCCATAAGGATAGAAGCTTTTAAACGCGACCAAGAAAATCTGTCTATAAAATACTGTACCATCGGTTCAACTAAAGAAACAGAAGATGTAAGACCGGCAAATGCAAGTGCAATAAAAAAAAGCACTGCAAAAATATTTCCTAAAATTCCCATCTCATAAAATGCAGCAGGTAAAGAGATAAATACCAGACCAGGACCTTTAGCAGGACCTGAACCATACTGATAAAGAAAAGTAAATAGCATTAAACCTGCAACAATAGCTATGAGTGTATCTAAGAAGACAACCCAAAAAGCGTTTTTTACCAAATTAGAATTTTTCTCTAATGATGCTGAGTATGTCATAATAGCACCCATACCTAAAGAGAGTGTAAAGAATGCATGCCCTACAGCGATCACAAAGGCATTTGAGTCAATCTTAGACCAATCAGGTAAAAACATAAACTCAACAGCCTCAGAGAAAGCTCCAAGTGTCGTAGCATAGATAAACATCCCCGCTAAAATTATCATAAGCATAGGCATCAGTACTAAGTTCATCTTCTCAATACCACCCTTAATACCTTTTGTTAAAATGTAAGTGATCCACACAAAAGAGATAGTGTGATATAGTAACTGCGTCCATATATCACTGTGTAGCATATAAGTAAATGTTGCTTCAGCTTCTTGAACATTAGCAGGAAGTGTTGTTAAAGAGGTCACTATATAATGAAGAATCCATCCAATAACCACTGAATAAAAAATCATAATAAACAAACCAGCAAGTGCTTGAAAACCACCAAACTTCCAAAGATGCTTGTTTGCAGGTGCCAACTCTTCAAAAGATGTCACTGTATCGCGTCTACCAAGGTAGCCTATGAGCATCTCTGCAATCATAATAGAAAACCCGATAAGTAAAACAGTAAAAAGATAAACAAGCACAAAGGCTCCACCACCATATTCACCAGCAATATAAGGGAACTTCCATATATTTCCAAGACCTACTGCTGAGCCTGCTGCTGCTAAAATAAAACCAATCCTACTAAATCTTGCTATCTTCATATAATATTTTCCTACTTTTATTAAACAGATTATACTTAAATTACTCAACTTTCGCACATATCTCTCACCCATTTTTTTTAATTAAGTCTTTTTTTTAAAGAAATTAGCAAATACTATTGACATTTAGATGTTAATTAACTATAATTCCGGCTCATTAATCAGATGTTTGTTTGATTTTTGTGTAGGTCGGGGTGTAGCTCAGTATGGTTAGAGTACCTGGTTTGGGACCAGGGGGCCGAAGGTTCGAGTCCTTTCACCCCGACCATTTTTCAAATTACAATCTATATTTTAAAACATAATAACATGGTGGGATTAGCTCAGCTGGTTAGAGCACTGGTTTGTGGTGCCGGGGGTCGC
>CAZFGS010000024.1:0-5434 GCA_964518545.1 uncultured Sulfurimonas sp.
GAATTGAGGAGTTGATAATGAGAGTGAAAAAGAAGTTATTAGATTTAGTTCGAGAGAAAATACAGTTTAAACATTATAGTTATTCAACTGAGAAAACTTATGTGCATTGGATAAAGCATTATATTTTATTTCATGCCAAGAAGCATCCTATAGAAATGGGGAAAAAAGAAATTGAGATATACTTAACAAAACTTGCTACCGAGGATAATGTCGCACCAACTACACAAAATCAGGCATTTAGTGCATTACTTTTTTTGTATAAAGAGGTCTTAGGTATCGATATTTCTGAGTGGAATATTCAAGCACTTCGTGCACAAGAGAGAAAGCATATACCTATTGTTTTAACAAAAGAAGAAGTCAAAACTGTTTTACAAAATGTTTCTAAAGAGTATAGTCTTCTAGTTCATCTGATGTATGGCTGTGGTCTGCGGATGAATGAAGCTTTGAGTTTGCGCATAAAAGACATAGATTTTGGATTTGATAAGATATATATTTGGGATTCTAAGTCCCTTAAGGACAGAACTATTCCATTACCTCAAAAACTCAAAGAGAAACTAAAAGAACAAGTAGAGTTCGTAACTACTCTTCACAAACAAGATTTAGAAAATGGTTACAGATCTGTTTATATACCTTATGCTTTAGCTAAAAAATATCCCCGTGCTCAGTTTGAAACTAAATGGCAATTTCTCTTTCCTATGAAAAATATTTCTACTGATCCAAGAAGCAAAGAGAAGAGACGACATCATGTTCATCCACAAACATTGGGTAGAAACATTAAGGTTGCAGCACAAAAAGCAAATCTAAACAAAAGAGTAACTTCTCATATATTTAGACATTCATATGCCACACACCTTCTACAAGCTGGGGTAGACTTAAGAAGTATTCAAGAATTATTAGGACACAAAAGTGTTGAGACAACTATGATATACACTCATGTAGTTTCTGAAATCAATAAAAATAAAATTGTGAGTCCTCTTGATTTTTGAGTTAGATGAATTCTTCCAAATTTGGTGTTTTGTGGTTTTTCTACCATTCTTCTTCATCCTCATTCATCTCCGAATCATCATAAGGGTCCATGTGTATAAGAATATGCACCTTTTTATCTTCAAAATACTTTTTTATCTTCATCTCTACATTATCAGCGATAAGATGGGCATCATAAAGAGATATACTAACATTAAATACAGCATGAACAGAGATGAAAATGTGTGAACCTGATTCTCTTGTTTTAAGGTAATGATAGTCTTGAATGACAGGCTCTGCTTCTAAAATCTCTTGAATTTTTTCTATATCTTCTTTTGGTAAGGCTGCATCAAGGAGCATCAATGTCCCCTCTTTAATGATAGGAATCGCAGAGTAGATCATATAAAATGATATTGCAACACCTAAAATAGGGTCAATAAGTTGTTCTCCAGTGTAGTGAATGGCGAGTAGAGCAAAGAGTATAGCACCATTACTAAAAAGATCTGTTTTATAGTGAAGTGCATCAGCACGAATCACCATATTGTTTGTTTTTTTAGCTACATATAAAAGAAAAGTAACAAGTCCTGCTGTTACTATAAAAGAGATAACCATCACGCCAACACTTTCACTCATATATGTCATCTCTCTAGGGTGTACAATCTTTGTAAGTGCTTCATAGAGAATAAATAAAGCAGAAAGAGAGATAACCACACCCTCAATAACAGCAGCAAGAGGTTCAATCTTACTGCGACCAAAATGGAACTGGTCATCTGGATCTTTCTCTGAAGAGTTGAGTGCAAAGTAGTTAAACAAAGAGACTGTAAGGTCCAAAAAACTATCAATAGCAGATGCTAAAACAGCGATACTACCACTTAAAATACCAACAGTCATTTTTAGTAGTACTAGGAGTGCTGCAACACTTGTGGAGACTACAGTGGCCTTTTTTTCTAAACGCATAAATATTCCTAAACTTTTTTTGCTACAATTATAGTAAAATTTAGATAGATAAAGTATAAAATGAACTTAGAAGATGTAAGAAAAGAGCGCAAAAAGTGGATGACTTGGAAAAATATAGCTCCACTAAGGGCTGCACTAGAAAAGTTAGAAAGCGTAGAGTCTAAGATAGAGTTAGGTGATGTAGTTAAAATTGATGCTGAGTTAGAGAAAGAAAAGATATACACAACAGCAAAACTTTTAATGCCATGGAGAAAAGGACCTTTTCAAATAGGAGAACTTTACATCGATAGTGAATGGAAAAGTAATATCAAGTACAATCTTCTTCGTAAACATTTTGATTTAAAAAACAAACGAGTTGCCGATATAGGGTGTAACAATGGTTACTATATGTTTAGAATGTTGGAAGATGAGCCATCATTACTCGTTGGTTTTGACCCTTCACCTGTGTATAAAACACAGTTTGATTTTATAAATCATTTTGTAAAGAGTGACATTGTCTATGAACTGCTTGGTGTAGAACATGTTGAGTTTTACGAAGAGAAGTTTGACACTATCTTCTGTCTTGGCGTTTTATATCATAGAAGTGATCCTGTGGCGATGCTCAAGCAACTCTATAAGGGTTTAGATAAACAAGGCGAAGTGATACTTGATACTTTTTATATAGATGGGGAAGAGGAGATGGCACTTTGCCCTGCATCGTCATACTCAAAGATTCCAAATATCTACTTTGTGCCAACTATCAAAGCTTTAAAACACTGGTGTTTACGAGCTGGATTTTGTGAGTTTGAGATACTAGAGACTATGGTGACTGATGAGGGTGAGCAAAGAAAAACAGAGTGGATAGAGGGACAATCTCTAGAAGATTTTTTAGACCCTGATGATTCTACAAAAACTGTAGAGGGCTATCCAGCACCACAACGCATATATGTAAGACTGATAAAGGATAAAAAATAATGCAAGAAGAAAACCAAAATGAAGATGAGTTCGAACTTCACGATTATAAAGATGAAGAGGAACAGGTTATTGTCAAAACACATGAGAGGATCAATCAAGATCTCTGTGGTGAGGTCTTAAAGATTGAACATGGTTATATTGAGTTACGATTGAGAACGACTCCTGAGATGGTTGCTGATGATATTGGGCTTATTCATGGTGGTTTTATCTTTAGTGCAGCTGATTATGCAGCAATGCTTGCTGTAAATGAACGCAATGTTGTACTGGTTGGAAGTGATTGTCAATTTCTTTCTCCTGTGAAATTTCATGATGAAGTCAATGTAGTGGCAAGAGTTCGTCATAAAGAGGGAAAAAAACGTAATGTTCATGTAGAAGCTTTTGTCTTAGATATCAAAGTCTTTGAGGGTGAGTTTAAAACTGTTATAACAGACAAACATGTTTTAAAACTCAAACTCTTAGAGGAAGAAGAGGCCCAAAGTGGAACACATCCTGGTGATGAGTAATTGATATAAAATCTTATCTCTTCGCTGTAAGTAAAAAGACTCCAAAATCTTTATGAGGTTTATTGATTGTGTTGATATTTTGTATCTTTACATCTTTAAATCCCACTTTTGTAACAATCTCAAGAAGCTCCGATTGATGGAAACCAAAATGAAATACTCCTGCATTATCTGAGTGAAATGTTCCATCCTCTTTCTCTAAATCTGCTATGGCTAAAAAACCATCTTTTTTAAGGTTTGTATATATTGTTAGAAAAAATTTCTCTAGATGCTCCACATGATGAAGAGTCATTGAACTTACAAGGCCATCAAACTTTTGCTTGAGAGGTTCTTGAACTATATCTTGTTGTATAGGGATGATACTAAGCACTGGAGTATTTTTCTCTTTAAGTTTTTCAAGCATACCAGTAGAGGTGTCTACTCCATAAACCTGTTTTACTTTTTTGGCTATTTCAAAACCAAGAAGTCCTGTTCCTGTGCCAAAATCAAGAATCTCCATATCTTTTTGAAGCTCTACCTCTTTTTCTATAGCATTAGCAATTGTTTGTGCTCCATTGACACGAATATCACCATTATCCCAACTATCGGCTCGCTTATCAAAATGGCTCATAATGAACTAATCCAATAATCAGAATGTTGTTGCTCTTGTTTGATGGTAGTTGTACCACCATGACCTGGATAAAGAGTTTTATCATAGGGAATGGTTTTAAATTTTTGAAGTGATTTTTTCATATCTTCAGGACTTGAGTATGGGAAATCAGTTCGACCTATACTTCTCTCAAATATAAAATCACCACTAAATATAGCATCACCTATCTCTATCATAGAACATCCCGGACAGTGTCCTGGAAAATGGTGAAATTTCACTTCAACTCCATCAAAGTCTATGCTCTCATCTGGTTTTACTTCTACATCTGGAGTTGATGGTGGAAGGTCTGGCATCCATGCACTGGAGTTTAGGAGCATCACATCCCCTTGAGGAGTGTAGAGTTTTATCCCTAAATCTTTTTGAAGTTGGGCATTGCTCCATACATGATCAAAATGCCCATGTGTATTTAAAATGGCAACAGGATTTGTGACATTTTCTTTCACCCACTCTGTAGCATCAACACCTGGGTCAATGATAAAATCTTTTTCATCTATAGTAACGATGTAGCAGTTGGTTTGGTATACTCCCATTGGTTGCACTTTTATGGTCATATTCATCTCTTTTTTAGCGAGATTATAGCATGATACACTTATGAATTTTTATAAAGAATTAGAATTAATTTTAGAAGCATCTAGTGTACAAAAGAAGATAGAAAGTTTTCAAACTTTTTATGAAGTATATAAAAATGGTACCTGTGTTTTTGAAAACGAGTATGATGTTAAAGAGTTTACAAATCCTTCTTATGAAAAGTTTTGTAGAATTATCTCTCCACAAAATGTTCCTAAACGAAAAAATCTCACTTCCAAAGAGGGACAGATTAATCTTCTTCATGCTGTAGCTCACATAGAATACTCGGCCATAGATTTAGCACTTGATGCAGCTTACAGATTTCATCATCTTCCAAAATCTTACTATGATGACTGGTTAGAGGTTGCAGATGATGAGATACGACACTTTCTTATGCTGGAGTCTCTTTTAAAAGAGTTAGATGCAAAGTATGGTGATGTTGAAGTACACAATGCTCTTTTTGAGGCGAGTCAAAAAACACAAGATTCTTTTGTAGAACGTATGGCAGTGGTACCACGTTATTTAGAAGCAAATGGACTTGATGCTACACCGATGATACTAAAAAAGCTTCAAAAACTCCCAAAAAATGAGATGATAAATAAGATTATAGACTCACTTGAAGTGATTTTAGAAGAAGAGATTGATCATGTAAAAAAAGGGGATGTGTGGTTTTCCTATGGATGTGAAAAAGAAAATATAAAGATAGAAGTATATTTTGAGATTATTAAGAAGTACTATCCACGAGGTTTTTTACGACCAAATGATTTAAACATAGAAGCTCGAAAAGAAGCAGGATTTAGTTGCAGTGAACTACGGGTGATGGCTCAAAAAGAGGTATGTTAAC
>CAZFGS010000024.1:5444-17927 GCA_964518545.1 uncultured Sulfurimonas sp.
ATGTTAACTTAAATAGAATTTATTAACTAAGATTAGTTATAATCTAAATCGTTAATTATTTTTAAAGGTTTATAATTTCTACATGAGTAAATATAAGCAAATAGCTAAATACCTTGAGCTTTTTTTGAAAAACGAGGTTGAAAAAACTGGTCTTAAAAAAGTTGTTGTGGGGCTGAGTGGTGGACTTGATTCTGCTGTAGTAGCTGTTTTGGCACACAAAGCATTTGGAAAGAATCTTTTATGTGTTAAGATGCCCTCTCAGTACTCCTCACAAAATTCACTTGATGATGCAGATGAGTTATGTAGGGATTTTGGTCTTAAGGCCATCACTTGTTCAATTGAACCAATGTTAAAAGCTTATGAGGAGATGCATCCTAATCTTGATAATTTAAGAAAAGGTAACTTCTCTTCTCGTATGAGAATGGCAACACTTTTTGATATAAGTGCTCGTGAAAATGCCCTTGTTTTAGGTACAAGTAATAAAAGCGAATTGATGCTTGGGTATGGAACACTCTATGGAGATTTGGCTTCGGCTATCAACCCTATAGGTGATCTGTACAAGAGTGAGGTGTTTGAACTAGCAGAGTATCTTAGTGTAAGTAACTCCATCATTAAAAAACCACCTTCAGCAGATCTATGGGATGGTCAAAGTGATGAAGCAGATCTTGGCTACACCTATGCTCAACTTGATGAAGCTATGAAACTTTATGTTGAGGAGAGACTCTTACGTGAAGAGATTATTGCTCGTGGTATAGATGAGAGGATGTTGGATATGATAATCCAAAAAATATTTAGAAATCATTTTAAGAGAAAAATGCCTGTGATTGCAAAACTGACATCACGTACACTTAATCATGATTTTAATTATCCAAGAGATATAACTTTATAAAAGGAAAATAGTATGAAAACAGAATTAAAGATACCATTTAGTAAGTATGAAAGTTCTCGTGAGACACACTCTAATGTAAGTGATGTTTTAGATGCTGAAAATGTAAATCAGGTGATGCAACTTGAAGATGAATTTAGAGAATATGTAGGAGCTTCTTATGCCCTTGCCACATCACATGGGACATCAGCACTCCATTTGGCAATGTTAGCACTTGATTTAAAACGTGGTGATAAGGTTGTATGTTCTGTAAACTCACATCCAAGTGTACCAGAAGTGGTTCGTCACTTTGATGCAGAGCCTGTTTTTATTGATATAGATGAAGAGGGTTATAACATCAATCTTGAGAAGTTAGAAGCATATCTTGAAGAAAATAAAAGTAAAAAACTCAAGGCTGTTATCATCACTCATGTTGGTGGTGCCTGTGTTGATTTAGAACGTGTATACAAGATGGGAACCATCTATGATGTCAAAATTGTTGAAGATGCTTCCGATGCTCTTGGTGCAACTCATAATGCTCAAAAGATTGGCTCAACAGGTGCAGATATTGTTTGTTTTAATTTTTCTCCACATTTGAAAAAGAATGTTTGCAATGGTGGTATGATGGTTACAAATGATGATGAGATTATGGAAAGAGCTCGTTTACTGGCTAATCATGCAATTGTTCGTGATGAAGATGCCTTAGAGTATATCTACGATGTAACAGATATTGGGAATGACTATTCACTCAGTCAATTAAACGCGGCCTATATAAGAGCTCAGATATTAGAACAAGATGCAAATATTGCAAGACAGCAGGAGATTGCTAAGATGTACAGTGATGCACTTAAGGGTGTTGATCATGTAAGTGTTCCAAATATGGACAATGAAGAGAACCCTTTCTCTCTATACATCATAAAGATAGATAAAAACCGTGATTCTTTTGCTGTAGCATTAAGAGAAGAGGGTGTGGGAACTGGACTGCATTATATCCCATTACATCTCTTAACATACTATAAGTCAAAGTACTCTCTACGAGTCAATGATTTTCCAGTAGCACTACGTTCATATCAACAGGTTCTTTCTTTGCCAATCTATGCAAGTATGAGTGATGAAGAGGTAAAATCTGTGATTAGTAAGATCAAAAAAATAGCAAAAACAAGAGTATAATTTCCCTTGAAAAGCTCTTTTATATTTTGGGTTGAGGAGTATTTCTACAACCCAAATCTTTTTCAAAAACTTTTTTCTTTTTTGCTTCTCCCTTTTTCATGGCTCTATTGTTTTATAATGTACTTGCGTTTTAAAATGCAAACAACTGAAAATTTTGGAGTGAAAGTTATTAGTGTTGGTAACTTGAGTGTAGGTGGAAGTGGAAAAACACCACTTGTCACTGCATTAGCTTCTAGATATGATGATGTAGCTGTAGTACTTCGTGGATATGGTAGAAAATCACAAGGGCTTTATGTGATAAAAGATAAAAACACTCTCTTAGAAGATGTAGATGTGAGTGGTGATGAGGCGATGATATATGCTCATAAACTTCCTCATGCTTTTGTTATAGTCAGTGAAGATAGAAAACAAGGGATACTTAAGGCAAAAGAGATGGGGTGTAAGATTGTCTTTTTAGATGATGCTTATTCCAAGCATTACATTGAGAAACTTGATATTCTCATTGATGTAAAAAGTTCTAATAATTCTTGTTTACCCTCAGGTCCTTTTCGTGAGAGACTCTGGGCAAAAAAGGATGCTCTTGTATTAGTTGATGGTGTCGATTTTAAACGTAGAGTAGAACTTAAAGATAAACGTGATAAAATGTCGCTCTTAACAGCCATAGCAAGACCACAGCGTTTAGATGAGTATCTTCCTGATGTAGTGAGTAAAAATTACTTTGAAGATCATCACTCTTTTGTAAAAAGTGAGCTCGAGGATGTTTTGTTAAAAGATGGCTCAGATGCACTTTTAGTAACTTATAAAGATTTTGTAAAAGTGGCATCTTTTGGACTTCCTCTCTCTCTTCTAGATTTAGAGGTGGAAGTAGATGAAAAAGTATTTCAGATTATAGGAAATTATATTGCAAGCAAAAATTGAAACAGTCAAAACACTTCTAGATGCTCTTCCGTTTATAAGAGAGTTTCGTAAAGAGATAGTCGTTATAAAGTACGGTGGTTCAGCTCAAACATCTCCACAACTTAAAGAGAAATTTGCAGAAGATATCTTGCTTATGCACCTTGTTGGGATTAAGCCTGTTATTGTGCATGGTGGTGGGAAAAAGATTACCGATATGCTTGATGCTCTTAACATTGATACAAAGTTTATAGATGGACAGCGTGTCACAACAAAAGAGGTGATGCGAATCGCTGAGATGATTTTGAGTGGTGAGATAAACAAAGAGATTGTCTCACTCATCAACTCTTATGGTGCCAAAGCGATAGGTGTGAGTGGTAAAGATGCACACTTCATTACAGCTAAGGCAAAAGATTTTAATAAATGGGGTCTTACAGGAAACATTATAGATGTAAAACCTGATGTGATTTTAAACTTAATCAGAGAGGGTTTTGTTCCTGTTATCGCACCAATCGCTGCTGGTGAGGAGATGGGTCATCCTGGCTTTAACATCAATGCTGATTTATGTGCTTCATATGTTGCAAAAGCGATAGGAGCAAATAAAATCATCTTTCTTACAGATACTGAAGGTGTTTTAAATAATGACAAAGAACTTTTAGCTTCTTTAACACGCTCTGAAGTGGAAAATTTAAAAGCAGATGGAACGATTCATGGTGGTATGGTTCCTAAGGTAGATGCCTGTTTAGAGGCGATTGATGGTGGTGTGCAAAAAGCTCATATCATCGATGGTCGTTTAGAACACTCAATGTTACTTGAACTTTTTACATCAGAGGGTGTAGGCACCCAAATCATTAAGTAAGTATTGCTATAATCGCAAAATATAAATAAACAAAGGAAATAAAATGAGTAAATATAGTGCTTTATTTGAAGATGAAGATGATGTGTTTTTAGGAACTCCTCAAAGTAAATTAATGGATATTATTTTCACTGCAAACAATGATGTTGTAAGATTTGATTTAGAGAATTTTATCACACAACGTGCTGCAATGGAGATTTTACTTGCTGAAAAACTTGGTGAAGATTTTTATGCAGAGGTAGAGATGATTAAACATTCAAGACGTGATGAAGTGGAGAGTAAAACAAAATCTCTTTGTATTGAACTTACTGGCGACATCGTTTCAAAGAGCGAGTAGTTGCAAGCACTTTTACGAGTAATTTTAAGTATGACACTTCTTATAAGTGTCATATCTGCCAACGATTTTAGAGAAATTATAAAAATATCTCTAAAAAAGGATGAGCAAAAGAAATTTCTTGTAAAATACGGTGCAAAAGAAAGACTTTTTACATTTAGGTGGACACTGTATATTAATGATGGCTTAGTGATTTTTAGATCTTATGATAAGAGAGTTGCTCAAAATATTTTATATTTAAACCATAAAAATCAAAGTTTTCGGGTAGAGTTAAAAACTCCTGGAGCTGATTTTTATAATGTACCATATATTTTACTTAAATTTAAAAAGTTTGATTTTACTACTGAAAAAGCAAGTTTTGACTTGATGCTTTCAGATGAAAAGATGCAGATAGCATTGGAAGAATTAAAACAAAAGTGAGAAGATGCAAAGAGTTGAAGCGGAGATAGCAAGATTTATAAAAGAGATTGATTATGATGAGGTAACTCATCTTTTTGGAATGCTTAGTGGTGGAAAACGCCTTCGTGCCAAGCTGATTCTAAAAATTGCAGGGGAAGATAACAATGCTCCTCTTTTAGCTGCTATAGTAGAGCTTATCCATGCAGCTTCACTTCTTCATGATGATGTAATAGATGATGCGATGACACGTCGTGGTGTGGTCTCTGTCAATGCAACAGAGGGAAGTAAAACAGCGGTAATGCTTGGAGATATACTTTACTCTAAAGCTTTTACAGAGCTTGTGGCGTTTGACAAAGAGGTAGCACAAACCATAGCTGCTTCTGTTACAGCACTCTCCAAGGGTGAGATGATGGATGTAAAGATGGCAGAGAAGTTTAACTCTGATGAGGAAAAATATCTCGATATGCTTTATCTCAAAACAGCAACACTTATAGAAGCAGCCGCAAAAGCTTCTGCTTTACTAGTTAAAAAAGATGCTCAAAAACATGCTATATATGGAAGAAATCTAGGTCTTTCTTTTCAGATTATTGATGATATATTAGATATCACTTCTGATGAGAAGACATTGGGAAAACCAGCTATGAATGACTTTGTAGAGGGAAAATGTACACTTCCATATATCTACCTTTACCATCATCTTGGTGAAGATGAAAAAGCAAGACTTTGCTCACTTCATGCAAAAAAAATCTCTCAAGAAGATACTCAATGGATACAACAGAAAATGCAAGAGTATAAAACTGTAGAGAAATCATTTCAACTTGCACAAAAACTCTCAACTGAGGCTCAAAATATAATGAGTGAAGATGTAGAGCTTGTCGCTATCTTAGAAACTATGATAAAAAGAAACTACTAATGCACTATTTAAACATAAGCTTTACTCATAAAAACTCCACCTTAGAGATTAGAGAAAAACTCTCTTATCCTGATGATGACAATATGCACGGATGCCTGAGACTTCTGACAAGTTCTGATGTTATCTCTGAAGCGATTCTTATCTCTACATGTAACCGTATGGAAGTACTTTGTAACTGTTCTGATATCCCTACTGCAACTGAGCATATTTTTAAGATGCTCAGTGCAAGAGCAGGTTTAAGTATAGAGGAGTTAGAGGGGCGTGCCGATATATTTGATGATGCTTCGGCAATCCATCATCTTTTTATGGTGGCATCCTCACTTGATTCAATGGTGCTTGGTGAAACACAGATTGTAGGACAGCTCAAAGATGCCTTTCGATTTGCTTATGATCAAGGTTATTGTGGCAAAAAACTTGCACGTGCAATGAAAAATGCTTTTAAATGTGCTGCCAATGTAAGAAATGCGACAGATATATCTTCGAAACCTGTTTCTATGGCAAGTGTTGCAGTCAATAAGCTAAAATCATTAGTAGATAATGTAGCGGGTAAAAAAGCACTGATTATTGGTGTTGGTGAGATGAGTGAAATTACAGCAAAACATCTTGTAAATGCTGATGCTGACGTGTATATTATGAATAGAACACATCATAAAGCTGAAAAACTTGCAAAAGAGTGTGGTGTAAAAACTTTACCGTTTACAGAACTTGAAAAAGCTGTCAATGAATTTGAAGTGCTTTTTACTGCTACAAGTGCACCTGAACCTATCATCACTGATGCAATTATACAAGCACAAAATTTTGATAGATACTGGTTTGATCTAGCACTTCCTCGTGATATTAGCTATTCAAAAGGTGAAAAAATTCACCTTTATGTGATAGATGATTTAAAAACCATAGTAGATGAAAATCTTTCAGCTCGTGAAGAGGCTGCTCGTGGAGCACACTCTATCATTGGTCGGGGTGTTGTTGAATTTTTTGAATGGTTAAGTAATCAAGATATTGAGCCCGTTATCAAAGAGTTTTACAAGCGTGCCAAAATAGCAGCTGAGGAAGAGACTCAAAGAGTTGTTAATGCTGGTTATATTCCAAAAGAGTATGAGCAACAAGCACAAAAGATGTGTGAGCAGGTATTGAAGCGTTTTTTACACGATTTTACACAAAATATGCGCTGTGGCACAGAAGATAAGGCATCAACAATGCTAAGTAATGCTATGAGTGCAATGATGAAAGAAAAAAGAGGATAAATATGAGAAGAACTAGAGCATTTATACCAACATCCAAAGAAGCACCAAATGATGCAACATTGGCAAGTCATATCTATTTAGCACGTGCAGGATTTATATCTCAGGTAGCAGCTGGTCTTTATAACTATATGCCTTTGGCTAAACGTGTGATTAAAAAGATAGAAAATATTATCAACGAAGAGATGACGAAGGTAGGAGCTCAAGAGGTAGAACTCTCTTTTGTAACTCCAGCTGATTTATGGGCAGAATCTGGTCGGATTGAGAAGTTTGGAAAAGAGCTACTACGTTTTCGTGATAGAAAAGACAATATGTTTGTTCTTGGACCAACACATGAAGAGATGATGGTTGATTTAGTTCGTAACCGCATCACATCGTATAAAAATCTTCCACTCAATCTTTACCAAATAAAAACAAAATTCCGTGATGAAGCAAGACCACGTTTTGGTCTTATGCGTGGACGTGAGTTTATAATGAAAGATGGTTACTCTTTTCATGCATCTACCGAAGATCTCGATCGTGAATTTGATGCTATGGAAGCAGCTTATAAAAAGATTCTTACTCGTTTGGGGCTTGATTTTAGAGTGGTTGAAGCAGATAGCGGAGCAATTGGTGGAAGTGGTTCTAAAGAGCTTATGGTGATAGCAGATAGTGGTGAAGACACAATTGCCATCTGCTCCCAATGTGAATATGGAGCAAATGTAGAAGCTGCCCTTCGCTCAGGTCGTGAAAACATCCCAGAAGCACCAGAAGCAGAGTTTAACAAGTTTTTAACTCCAGATATCAAAAGTATCGAAGATTTAGCAGAATTTTTCAAAGTTGATCCATACTATACAGTGAAGTGTGTTGCAAAAAGACTGATCTACGAAGAGGAGAGTGAAATTGTTCTTTTCTTTATGAGAGGTTGTGATAATCTTCAGGAAGTAAAAGCTGTAAATGCAGCAGAAGCTCTCGATATAGAAGATGTAAGTGAAGAGGAGCTCAAAGAGCTTGGACTTACTCCTGGATTTATAGGACCACTCGATCAAGATAAAGCAAAACATGTGATTGATGTAGAACTTAAAAATGCTACAAATATGATATGTGGTGCAAATGAAAAAGACTACCACTTTATAGGTGTTGATTTAGGTATTATCTCTGATGTTGCTTATTTTGCAGATATAGCCGAGGTAAATGAGGGTGATATTTGTCCTCATTGTGATGGTACTCTCTCTTTTAGAAAAGGGATTGAGGTAGGACATATCTTTAAACTAGGAACGACATACTCTGAGACTTTAAAAGCTGAGTATTTAGATGAAAATGGAAAAGCTCAGCCTTTTATTATGGGAACATACGGTATGGGTGTATCGCGTTTAGTTGCTTCTGTAATAGAACAACATCATGATGAGAGTGGTTGTATCTGGACAAAAGAGACAGCCCCTTATATGGTCAATATCATGATAAGTAACATTAAAGATGAAACTCAGGTAGAGGCAGCTGAAGCACTGTATAAACAACTTCAAGATGATGGTGTTGAAGTGATGCTTGATGATAGGAAAGAGCGTTTTGGTTTCAAGATGAAAGATGCTGAATTGATTGGTTTTCCTTATACTGTAGTGATTGGGAAGGAACTTGTCAATGGTTCTGTTCAAATCTTTAAGAGAGCCACAAAAGAGAAGACAACAGTAGATGCAGATAAAATATATGATGCAGTGATGGAGCTTTTATAAGATGCTCTATTTTGTAATCTATCTTTTTCTTGAAGTTATCATTTCAGTGAATATCTCTTCAGCAATTGGTGGATTGGCAACCTTTGGCGAGATTATGTTTTCAGCCTTTGTAGGTATATCTATCTTAATAAATTTTAGAAAAACTCTTGTAGAAAATATGACGGCTGTTTCTTATAATTGCATAGACTTAGAGCAGTTTCAAAGATTAAATCTTTTTACACTTTTTGGAGCTATTTTACTTATCGTTCCAGGTTTTTTAACAGATATCTTAGGTGTTTTACTTCAGTTTAGTGTGATAACAAGTATGATTGTTAACCGTTATAATGTAAAATCAGGAAATTGTAATACTTCTTACAATGAACAAACAAATATTCAAAAGGATGCAGATGTCATTGATGTTGAAATTATTGAGCATAGTACTACTCACAAGTAGTTTTCTTTATGCACAGACAACTAGCGAAAAAGTAGAAGAATTTTTAAGTGATCAGTTTGGAGATAATCCAAAAATAACGAAGATAGATGTCAAAGTTGTAGATGTAGTAAAAATTCCTAAACCTAAGGGATTTGATGCTTATATCATCAAAGTAAAAGCTACCGTGAAAGAGGGCAGTAGAAGTAGAAATGTAAAACAGCGTATGATCTGGTTTTCAGATGGTACAGTGATTACAAAAGAGCTTACTGATCTCTCTTCAGGTGAGAGTATGATTGATTATGTAAAACCAGATTTTAAAGCTGAGTATTACAATAAGGCAAATCTTATCTATGGAGATGCAAATGCAACACATAGAGTAGTTTTCTTTTCGGATCCATTATGCCCATTTTGTAGAGGTTTTGTTCCTCAAGCAATCGAGGAGATGAAAAAACAACCAAAGAAATTTGCTATCTATTATTATCACTTTCCTTTAGATAGAATTCATCCAGCTTCACCAGTACTTGTAAAAGCGGCAGTTGCAGCAGAACTAGAAGGTGTGAAAGATGCTGTTTTAAAGCTCTATAAAGTAAAAATCAACCCAAGAGAAAGAGATGTTAAAAAGATACTTAAATCTTTCAATAAGGCTATGGGAACAAATATAACACCTAAAGATATAAAAACAAAAGAGGTACTAGAGCATATCAATAAAGATATGGATACAGCCGAAGTACTCATGGTTGGTGGAACGCCAACAGTTTATTTTGACGATAAGATAGATAATACGAAGAAAAAATATAAAAAGGTTCTATAAATTATGACTAAACTCACTATTGCAACACGTGTTTCTGATTTAGCACTTTGGCAGGCTTATCATATAAAAGAGAGAGTAGAAGCGAGCTATCCTGATGTTGAAGTTGTTCTAAACAAGATAGTAAGTAATGGTGATAAGGTTTTAGATAAGCCACTTGCACTCATTGGTGGAAAAGGGCATTTTACAAAAGAACTTGAAGATGCAATGCTAGCGGGTGAAGCAGATATTGCAGTGCATTCACTCAAAGATGTACCTACATACATACCTGAGGGTTTAGAGCTTGTTGCTGTAACTCAGCGTCAAGATCAAAGTGATGTTTTTCTCTCACACACTTACAACTCTTTAGAGGATCTTCCTCAAGGTGCAGTTGTTGGTACAACTTCACTTCGTCGTCGTATGCAACTTTTACAAAAAAGGCCAGACCTAAAAGTAAAAGATCTTCGCGGAAATGTAAATACACGTCTGCGAAAACTTGCAGAAGGGCAGTATGATGCTATTATCCTTGCATTTATTGGACTTGATAGATTAGATCTGCTTAAAGATATTCCCCATGTAGAAAAACTTTCTTTAGATATGATGATACCACCTATGGGGCAAGCTGCTCTTGGGATTGAGATAGTGTGTGGAGATACTAAAGTACGTGAAATTGCTGAGAGTTTAAAAGATGAAGATACCTATCTTTGTACACAGATAGAGCGTGATTTTATCTCTAGTATTGGTGCTGGATGTTCTGCTCCTGTTGCATGTAATGCAGTCGTAGATGGTGATGAAGTGACCTTTCGTGTGATGCTTGGTTTTCCTGATGGAACAAAAATTATGAATGAAAAAGTTATAGTAAAACGTGACAAGGTAAAAAATCTCGGAACAGATCTCGCTCAAAAAATGATAGACAATGGTGCTCTAGAGCTACTTAAAGATGCAGAAAAAATCGCATTTAAAGATGAAATGCCACAAAGATTATAAAATATGAAAAAAACAATTAAACTTTTAAAAAAAAATGATGAACTGACAACGATTGATGCTGAGTTAGATATCTATTTAGAAATTCCACATTTGGCTTATGCTGAAGTGAAAAAAGAGGATGGTGGCAAAGCCCTTCTTTTTACAAATGTTGTCGATAAAAAAACAGGTACAAAATTTGAAGAGCCGGTACTGATGAATGTGTTTGGCTCTTACAAACGCTGTGAGCTTCTTTTTGGTCGTACTATTGAGTCAGTTGCTGATGAGATTACAAATCTTTTACATATGAAACCACCTGCTGGATTTATGGAAAAAGTAAATATGGCAAAAGAGCTTTTTTCTCTTAAAAATATATTTCCTAAGCGCTTAAAAGGTGAGGGTGAATGTCAACAAGTGAAATATCTTGATGATGAAGTTGACCTTTACAAGATGCCAGTTTTAACCACTTGGGAACAAGATGGTGGTCCTTTTATCACTATGGGACAGGTGTATACACAATCTTTAGATGGTGAGATGGTCAATCTTGGGATGTATAGACTTCAAGTATATGATAAAAATCACTTAGGGATGCACTGGCAGATACATAAAGACTCTTCACACTTTTTTGATCAGTATCAAAAAGCTGGTAAGAAGATGCCTGTTAGTATTGCCATAGGTGGAGATCCGCTCTACACTTGGTGTGCAACTGCACCACTTCCTTATGGAGTAAACGAACTCCTTATGTATGGTCTTATCACTAAAAAACCAGCGCAACTTGTAAAATCTCTTACAACACCACTTTATATTCCTAAAGATGTTGATTATGTGATTGAGGGCTGGGTAAATCCAGATGAACTTCGTGTTGAAGGTCCTTTTGGAGATCATACAGGTTACTATACTTTAGAAGAGAAGTATCCAGTGATGGAAGTAAGTGCTATCTCAATGAAAAAAGAGAGAACTTTTCTTGCAACTGTTGTTGGAAAACCACCTTTGGAAGATAAGTATATGGGTTGGGCAACAGGAAAGATTTTCTTTCCTCTTCTTAAAACAACAGTACCAGATTTAATTGATTATCATATGCCAGAGAATGCAGGTTTTCATAATCTTATCTTAGCAAAGATGCAACCACTCTATAAAGGGCATGCAAAACAATTTATGCATGCTTTTTGGGGAGCAGGGCAGATGTCTTTTGTAAAACATGCTGTCTTTGTAGATGAAAAAGCACCACAGCTTGAAAACTATGAATCTTTTGCCACATATGTATTGAATCGTTTTACACCTAAATCTCTGTTTATTACAGAGGGGATTCTAGATGCACTAGATCATTCTTCTCCAGAAACACTTGTTGGTGGAAAGCTTGGTATCGATGCAACAGCTGCAAACAAAGTAGATGAGCCAAATTTACTTGGTGATACAGAACTTTTAGAGAGAGTGCAAGAGCTTATCCCTGATGCCGTAAAATTACAACAGTATATGAGACATACAAAAAATCCAGTGACTGTAATTACTCTCAATAAAACTAAAACAGCAAAAGAGTACTTTGAAGCTTTAGTAATACTCAGTACATATATACGCATAGTGATATTTGTTGATGAACAAAATAATGATGTGACAAATCCATATATGCTTATTTGGAGAGTGACCAATAACATGGATGCACTTCGTGATGTTTTTATATCTGGACTCATGGTAGGTGTAGATGGTACAAATAAAAATAAACTTGACGGCTTTACTCGTGAATGGCCTGATGATGTTGATTGTACAAAGTCGGTTGTAGATGGATTAAAAGAAAAATCACTTTGGAATTTGGATGAGAAGTTATACAAAAAGTTTCAATTATAAAGTTTTATAATAAAATATTATTAATTTTTTGTGATATAAGGTACTTATAATAGTTTCTGATGTAGTATCTACTAATATTTATGATAAGGTTTAATATG
>CAZFGS010000025.1:0-17395 GCA_964518545.1 uncultured Sulfurimonas sp.
ATAGTCTTAAATGCAGCCGTTAAGATAACCTCATCTCTTGCATCACCAAAAAGGGCATTAATCTTACTTTTTGCATGATGAAATGTTACAAAGAGAGTTTTTGGTTGTACTTTGTCTGTAATTTTTACAGTAAGTGGAGTTGTTTCTCCATAAGCACTTTTAAGTATCACTTTTTCACTCGTAAAATCATCGGCATCAGCTTCACACACAAGAAGTATATCTTCATCATAGCGATTCATAAGCTTTTCACTTTTTGAAGTTTGTGCAGCATTGTTGTAGTGTGCGAGAGTACGCCCTGTACTTAGATGATAGCCTTGCAGTTTCTTCTCTTGGATCTCTTGAATCATCCCGCGCAGTTTGTATTGGTTATATTTAAAGTGTCCTAGCCCATCATCTGTACGAAAATCCAGCTGATGCAAAATCGGTGTATCTTCTGTATGTACTGGCCATTGAAGACCGCGTTTACGGTGTTTTTCAAGTCTATGATAGTCTGCACCAGAGAAACGTCTGTAGGCAACACGTTGTACCTCTTTCCAAACATCTTTACTTGATTTATAATCAGCACTTCCACCCATTTTATTATCTAAGAGTTGTAAAACTTCCCAATCATCCGGCAGGTCTGATTTTACAAGAGGTTGGGAGAGGTGAAGTCTTCTCATCGCATTTACATAGACACCAGTTTTTTCATAAGCAGATTTTACACCCACTACGATATCTGCACGGCTTGCGATATCTGTCATAAAAAGTTCTTGCACAAAAATCATATCGAGCTTCTCAAATGCTCTATCTATCTTGTTTAAATTTGGATGAATATGCGTTAAATCTTCACCGATATTTAGTACCACTTTGACTCTATCTTCTAACATCTCATCGACAAGTTGAGGAGTCATAAGTCCTACCTCTTTTGGTGTTTGGTAGTCTGGGTCGTAATATGGAAGCATTCCCATATCGCAAGTTCCTTGGACATTGTTTTGCCCACGAAGTGGCATAAGTCCAGCTCCAGCTTTACCAATATTACCCGTCATAAGTGCTAAATGCACCATCGCCATAACAGCATAACTACCATCTAAATGCTCAGTAATTCCAAGTCCCCAAAAGATCATTGACTTTTTAAGTGCATACTCACGAGCCACTTTACGAATCATTTTAGAAAGATACTCATACCCCTCTATCTCCTTATAATAATCAGGATTTGCATAAGGATCATTCATGATCTTTTCTTTAAAATCATCAAAGCCTGCTGTTCTATCTGCTAAGAATGATTCATCATAAAGCTCTTCATCTATAATTACATAGGCAAGCATATTTAAAGTAAGCAGATTTGCCTCATGTGGCATAATCCCTTTATATTTGGAAAAACGGTGTAGTTTGATTTCACGAACATCAAAAACAGCCAAATTATCATGCTCACGAGCAACATCAATAATACGATTTGCTATGATTGGATGTGCTTCGGTTGTGTTTGAGCCAATCACGATCATAAACTCACAATTATAGATGTCATTGTAAGGGTTAGTTGCAGCTCCCTCACCAATAGTTACACGCATACCTGAGAGTGACGGGGAGTGACAAACGCGAGCACAATTATCTACATGAGGAGAATTAAGTGTATGACGAGTAAACTTTTGAAAAAGGTATGAGGATTCACAAGATGTCCGAGCCCCACCGATAGAGCAGATAGACTTTCTTCCATAATTTTCTTGTGTCTCTTTCATCTTCATAGCACAGGCAGTTGTCGCGTTTTCAAGATCTGTCTCATACCAAGTCTCATCCAAATCAACAAGACTCGGAGCAACGAGCTCTTTGATGGTAGGATTTTTTTCTAGCCAAGATTTTCTAATACGTGGGATACGAAGACGCTTCTCATCTGAAACAAAATCAAAACCGTATTTTCCTTTGATACAGAGCTTTCCTTGAGAAACTACACCATCTGGATGGGCAAAGATTTTGACTATTTTATTCTCTTTTGTGTCTACATGAGCGGCAATGTCACACCCTACTCCACAGTATGTACATACACTGTCTATTGTCTCTATATTTTCCATAATGATCCCGTCTTCTCAGTAAATTTTTTAACAAGAGACTCTAAGAGATTCCTGTTAAAAAATTGATCCTATTATTTGCTTATGGAGTTTACAATCTTCTCTCTTAAAAAGCTTGGAAGTAGATTTAAAAGTCGAATAATTAAATAAAATCTAAGGGGAAAAGGATAAAACTTTTTGTTTGCATCTATGGCACTCTTTATTCTTCTGACACCCTCCTCCGTTTCAAGTAAAAAAGGCATATCAAAATCATTTTTATCAGTGAGTTCACTTTTTACAAAACCGGGTAAGATTGTAAGTACATCGATACCTTTTGGTTTATACTTATACCTAATCCCTTCAGCATAAGCGTTAAGTGCCCTTTTTGAGGAGCTGTAGACTTTTGAACTTGGCATAGAAAAGAGTGAAGCAAGTGAAGAGATAAAGACAATCTTTCCACTCCTCTGCTTTTCAAATTTAGGCAAAAGTATCTCTAAGAGAGCATGATTTGAAAGTACATTTACATCATAAAGTTTTTTAAATTCAGCTATAGGTGTTCTATCTTGATTGTGTCCAAGAGAGATACCTGCATTGAGTATCACCATATCAAGAGAGTCTATGGTTTTTATCTTTGCTTGAAGTGTTTCAAACTCTGTTACATCCGCGACAATAATACTAATGTCTTGACATTTTTCATAGAGTTCTTTTCGGAGGGAGTAGAGTTTTTCAGCTCGTCTTGCAAGAAGAATGAGCTCATTATCTAAAGAAGCATACTGGCGAGCAAGTTCGGCACCTAAACCGCTACTTGCACCAGTGATGAGAATTTTCATCGCGTTTTATACTATCCTGATCATAACAGGAGTGGAGTTCACAAAGTCAAGTGCTTCAAGCTCTGCCATCATCGCTTGAATATCACTCTCTTTTGCTAAATGCGTAGAGATGAGAAGGTTTGCATTGGCATCTACACTTGGGCGCTGTAGCATTGTTTCTATAGAGATAGAGTGTGCTTCAAAAATCTTCGTAAGTTTTGCCAAAACACCAGCTTTATCTGAAACATTTACACGTAAGTAGTACTTGCTTTCAATGTTTGCAGTTGGTTTTAGTGTGAGTTTATCACCCTCCATTGGTCTGTCAAATCCAAGCATTGGAGTAGATTTACCACTTCTAGCAATGTCAATGATGTTGGCAACAACAGCAGATGCCGTAGCATCACCACCAGCACCAGGACCATAGTAAAGTGTTTCACCCACTTTGTCCCCAACAACAGAGATAGCATTCATCACACCGTCAATCTTCGCAATCATCTCCTCTTGTTTAATAAGACAAGCATGTACACGAAGTTCCACTTCATTGCCATCTTTTTTTGCAATTCCAAGAAGCTTAATCGCATAGCCAAACTCTTTGGCGAACTCAATATCTTCGCTTCTTACATTATCGATACCCTCTATGAGGATATCTTCAGGTTTTGCATCAATACCATATGCAATAGAAGCTAAAATAAGAAGTTTATGAGCAGCATCAAAGCCACCCACATCAAAACTTGGATCAGCTTCTGCATACCCTAGCTCTTGAGATTCTTTAAGGATTGCATCGTAGCTTACACCCTCATTGGTCATCTTTGTCATCATATAGTTACAAGTACCGTTCATGATTCCCATAATAGACTCAATATGATTTGCTGAGAGTCCATCACGAAGTGCATTGATGATAGGTATCCCACCAGCAACACTCGCTTCATATTCAAATGCGATGTTTTTTGCTAAGTCTTGAAGTTCATAACGATGGTATGCTAAAAGTGCTTTATTTGCAGTAACTACTGCTTTTCCAGCACCTAGTGCACGTTTTACAACCTCAAAAGGCTCTTCAACTCCACCCATAAGCTCAACAACGATGTCAATCTCAGGATCATTCAGTACATCATCTACATTGTTTGTAAGAGTAATATCTACCCCTCTGTCTTTAGAAAGATTTTTTACTACACCACTCTTAGCTATGATATCTACACCTGCACGAGCAGAGATAACATCTGCATTATCTTTTAAGATATTTGCAACACTCGCTCCAACAGTTCCTACACCAATTATTCCAACTTTAATCATCTATTTTGCTTCCTCTTGAAACTGTTTTAAAAACTCTTTGATATTGCGTGCTGCTTGACGGATACGGTTATCATTTTCAATAAGAGCGATACGCACATACCCCTCACCATATTCACCAAAACCTATACCAGGAGCTACTGCAACACCAGCTTCTGTCAGAAGGCGTTTTGAGAACTCTAAAGAACCAAGATGTGCTGCACACTCTGGAATCTTAGCCCATGAAAACATACTTGCCTCATTTTTATTGATATGCCATCCAGCTCTCTCAAATGCTTCGATAAGAACCTCTTGACGGTGGTCATATTTATCTGTAATATCTTGTACACATTGTTGGTCACCATTAAGAGCAACTGTAGCAGCTACCTGAATAGGTGTAAACATCCCATAATCTAACCACGATTTAATCTTTTGAAGTGCCCCTATAAGTCTAGGATTTCCTACAAAGAAACCTACACGCCATCCTGCCATGTTGTACGACTTAGAAAGAGTAAATGATTCTACTGCAACATCTTTTGCACCTGGTACAGACATAATCGATGGCGTTTTATAACCATCAAAAGTGATATCTCCATAAGCGATATCTGAGATAACATAGAAACGTTTCTCTTTAGCCATTGCAACTAAACGAGTATAAAACTCTGGAGTTACAGTTGCTGTTGTAGGATTATGCGGAAAGTTTACAAGTACAAACTTTGGTTTTGGAGAAGACTCTTTAAACACTTTTTCTAAAGATTCAAAAAACTTATCTTCATCTACACGGTAATGTTCATCAAACTCTATACCAAATTTGATAACATTCCCACCCGCTAAGATAAATGAATACTCATGAATAGGGTAAGTAGGATCAGGAACAACAGCCACATCACCAGGGTTAGTGATAGCATAAGTTAGGTGTGCATACCCCTCTTTAGAACCCATAGTAGCTACACATTCAGTCTCAGGATCTAGTACACAATCATAACGACGCTCATACCAGTCTGCAATCGCTTTAAGAAGTTTAGGTATACCCTTAGAAGTGGAGTAACCATGTGTTTTTGTTTTTTGGGCCGATTCAACAAGTTTTGCACGGATGTGCTCTGGGGTATCGCCATCTGGGTTACCCATAGAAAAATCTATAACATCTTTACCAGCACGTCTCTCTGCCATCTTAATGTCGTTAACCTCAGCAAATACATACTTCGGCAATCTCTCAACTCTGTTAAATCTCATCTCATCAAACATATTTAGCCCTCTAAATTTATTGATGACATTTTAGCAAAAAATAATTACAATAAGATAAGAGAGCTTAGCGTTCCCCTGTGGGCTTCAATACAAGCTCATCTTTTACATTTTTTAAAGTGTACAAATCTGAGATTTTTATATATTTTGCACGTTTTGGGATAACGAGGTTTATAGCCCTACTTTTTTCATCCTCTTTAATCACCTTAAGAAGATGTAATGAAGAATCATAATAAGCGATATAAGGGTACCAGTTATTACGTCTTGAACTTGTAATACGGATCATCTCTATATTTTCACAGTTGAGCCAATGTGCATATAAAGAACGCTTCAATCGTAACTCTTGTTTATCTTGTAGTTTTTCTAGATTAAGATACCCATTTCCCATATCGATAACATAGGTCCACTCTTTAGAGTCTTTTCTTACTATATCTACAATCGTACATCCACTTTTTTTAAGCTCATTTTGTAAAACTAATGGATCCGTTGCATACTCTGATGTAAGATTGATACTCCAAACAAATTCAGAAGAGGTTCGAGCTGAGCCAACTGTAACATATCTGTAGTAACCAATATTTCGCAGAGAATCCCCCATCAACTTTACAAAAAACAAAGGGGAACCATTTGTCTTAAAATGAAGTGTTAATGCTTGTGGCTTAGTAAAAAAAAGCTTTAGTAGTCCGTTTTCTTTTAATGTTTTTATAATTGCTACCACATCGACTCGGTCATTTACATAAAAGTTTGCTTTTGATTCAAAAATGAGATCTATAAAGGCCTTATTTTCCTTATAAACTTCCGGGTCCAAAAAACTTTGTATCTTTGTACTTAAAAGATCTTGCTCAACCATTTCCTCTGCATAAGAGAAGCTAAATAGTAATAAAAAAGAGAGTAAGACTTTTACCATAGACGACCTTTGTTGCGTTTTTTAAATTCATCAATGCTTAGTTGTTTAAGCCTTCCATTCTCATAAACAAAACGCACACTTTTAGTAGAATGAAATTTCTGAACCTTTCCATCAATCTCTATCTCTACATTGCCATGCCCTAAAGAGAGTAACCACTCCTTCGTAGGGTCAAGTGAAAGCGGTTTTTTAATCACTGTTTGTTTTTTTACTCTTGTTTTTGCATCTATATACCCTATCCATAATCTAGAAAGTGGTTTTATCTGTAATGACTGAGGTACTATAGCTTTTTCTTCTTCTGTTTTTTCTTCTTCTACTGGTGGTGTAGCTACCGTCATATTTACATCTGCTAGCTTTGTCTCATTTGTTTCATTTGTATCTTCTGTAAGGGTAAGAGGTTTTATAGTATTTTTTGGTTCTATCGTTTTTTGTACAGATTCAATAGTAGTGTCATCTAGTTTTGTCACATCAGAGACATCTTGGTTTTCTAAAGAGAAAAAAGCAACAAGAGCGAAGAGCGCTAAGGCTATAATGATATAGACTAAGGTAAACTTTTTTGTTCTTTTTGGAGAAACAAAAATACCTTGGTTGGTCTTTTCTTTTGGATCCATATTATCAAAGTAAGTGATTCCACTCGTTTTTAGCTGTGTTAAATCAATCTTATACTCTCTCTCAAGTATAGAGATAAAACCTAAAAACTGTACCCTGTTTAAACCTTCGAAACTCTCATGAATTACACTTTGGACATGCTTTAAAGCTATATGCGTATCTTCATAAATCTTCTGTGCACCTATCTCTTTTAAACGATTTAAATCTTCACTCATACTCTCATCCTATCCATCAAAATAGCAGCTGCTACACTAACATTTAAAGAATCAAATTCATGCTTCATTGCTATACTTACGACATTATCAAGCTTAGAAACAACACGAGAAGTAAGTCCTTCTCCCTCATTACCTAAAACGAGTACCCTTTTTCTCTCTATATAAACATCACGAATATCACGACCATTCATATCTGCACCATAAGAGCTAAATCCTGACATTTTAAGATCATTGAGTACATCATGGATATTATGCTCTATAGCAAAAGGCATATCAAAAAGTGCTCCGGTACTTGTTCGAACGATTGTCTCTAATGGTAAAGATTTGACACCACAAGCGATGATAGCATCAACACCAAGAGCATATGCACTTCTTACAATAGCCCCAATATTTCCAACATCAGTAAGACCGGCTAAGACAAGAACGAATTTTTTTTCAAAGAAAAAATCATAGGGTTGAAGATGGTAGTCATCTACCTCAGCTAAAAATCCCTGATGAGAAGCATTTTTACACATTTTTTGTGCAGCTTCATTAGGAATACGCTTGATAGGGAATCCCATCTTCATCAGACGAGAATACTCTTTTTTTTCTATCTCTTTAGCAAGGTAAAGAGTTTTGATTTTTTGAGGGTATTTGTTTATAATATAATAGATTGGTTGTTTTGCATAAATTAACATAAAAGTATTTTAGCTAAAAAAAAACACATTTACTACTCTTGAGACTTTAACTCTGCATAAAGTGGTATGCAAGCCTCTACTTCTACTCTATTTGGCACCCTTCTTATGGAAAGGTAAGTTACAGAACCATCATTATGAACCTTTCTCAAAACTGTAGCATCCACCCAATAATACCCACGATCTTTTCTGAGGTTTTTAACTATTCCTCTCCAAAATCCTTTGGATTGTATATCGTCCCATAAACCTTTAAATGCGATACGTGGCATATCTGGATCTCTTACGATATTATGAGGTTGTCCCAAGAGCTCTTCTAATGTATAATTAGCTATCTCACAAAAAAGTTCATTTGCATAGATGATAATCCCTTTATCATCCGTTTCACTCAGTATATAACTCTCTTTAGGAAAGTACCATTCCTCAGTATTTTCATCTTTATATATTTTCGACATATCTTCACCCTAATATACAAATTTGCAATGCAATTATTATAACTGAAGTAACCTTTGATAACAAGCTTTTGTGTTCTCTCCTGTTATCTTGCTGATAAGTTTTGCTTGCACTTTTTTTGGTAAATCAAGAGAGAGTATATCTTTTTCACTTATAGCTGAAGAAGCTTGTGCTTGTGCAGCTTCTATCACAACAACCCATTCACCACGAAAATTACCATCGAGTTTTTCAAGAGCTTCTTGAGCAGTCCCCCTAAGAAATGTTTGATACTTTTTTGTCAACTCTTTTGCTAAAAATATTTTACGTTGGGGAGCTTCAGATAGTAGCTCTAAAAGAAGCTTTTCTATTCTATGGGGAGACTCATAAAGGACTGTTGTGTAGCCATTATGAAGTGCTTTTTGTAATCCTGCAGCTCGTGAGGACCCCTTATGATCTAAAAAACCTAAAAAGAGCATCTTTGTTTCTTCAAATCCACTTGCTACAAAGGCAGTAAGTACAGCATTTGCACCAGGAAGCACATCAAAATCTATCCCATTATCTAAAGAATAGTTTACTAAAGCTTGTCCGGGATCACTTACCCCTGGCATCCCTGCATCACTTACATAAACAATATTTTGCTCAAAAAATTCAGGTGAAAGTTTTTCAATAAAATCTTGTTCATTATGTGAATGAAGCGAGATAAAGTTTTGATTTTCTTTAAAAGGGGTGTTATAACGTTCTTTAAGGATGTGAATAAGTTTTTTTGTGACTCGTGTATCTTCACAAAGTAATATATCAGCTTCCCCTAAAAGCTCTAAAGCTCTTAGTGAGATATCGCCAATATTTCCAATCGGAGTTGGAATTAATGAAAGCAAGAAAATTTCTTGATTATTTTTTGTTGTAACGTGCGTTGAATTTTTCGATACGTCCAGCAGTATCAACCATACGCTCAGAACCTGTGAAGAATGGGTGACATTCATTACAGATATCAATTTTCATTGTATCAACTTCACTTTTTGTTTCAAACGTGTTACCACATGCACATGTTACAGTACAAGTTACTAAGTTAGGGTGTAAATCTTTTTTCATTTTTTTGCCTTTTGTCTCACGTCAAAGTACGTAAAACTATATATTTTTTCATTCCGTATGGGTGCGGAACTTTGAGGATGAAATTATACCCAAATATTTTGTATTATAAAAGTATCTTTGATGCTACTGCTACTACTGCACTCTCAGAACGCAGTATCATTGGTGTTTGAAGCCTAAAAACTTCTTGTTTTTGTAAAAATGCTTTCTCATCTAAAGAAAACCCACCTTCACACCCTATGAGCACTCTAGAAAAATCACTCTCTTGTGTTAAAATATTTTCACAAAAATCAAACACTTTCGTATCTGGATATTCACTTATAAAAGTTTCAATATTTTTATAAGTATCAAATGCCATCAAAGAGCTTCTTCCACTTTGTTGCATAGAAGCTTCTACTATGCGTTCGTAGCGTTTCATATCAACTTTAAAGTTTTTCTGCGAGCGTTCACAAAAAATAAATGAGATACGACTCACCCCTATCTCACATAAAGAGGGAAGTACTTTTTCTACTGACTTTGCATCGATAACACACCAGGCTATATGTAACTCTTTTTCAGGTTTTACCTCAAAAAGTTTTTTATCTTTAAGCTCCAGTGTCGCATTTCTTGGTTCTACATCCACTAACCTGTATGTATAAAGTGTTTCTATCTTCTCTTTATTTCGAAAACTAAGTTCATCTCCATTTTTATGACGACGCACTTTTATGAGGTACTTATAAAGCTCCCCTTTGATTGTAAAACTATCTTCTCCTGCTCTTTCATCAAATACATAGACCATATTAAACTATCCACATCCAGAGGGACATAAGAAGTACCAAGATAAATTCTATCTGATAGACTCTTCTTGCAAAAGGTTTATAAGCATCAAAAGCTCTCTCTTTTTTCTCATTAAGATAGCGAAGTGCCTTAGCTCTTTTTATCTCTAAAATCAACAAAGCAACACTTATGACTATCATCACTATATTTTCTATCGTAAAATCAAGATGTTTTGCCGCCATCATAATAACACCGGTAAAAATCATTAATCCTAAGACTGTTGCACTAAGGGGCATAAGTACTATAGAATTAAGTCGTTTGTATTTTTTAAGGTCTTGATAACTAATAAGTAAAAAAAGATTTAAAAAAATAACCGCTAAAAGAGCACCGCCACCGAGACTATGTAGGTCTAAACCCATACTATACATTTCATTCATAACGAAATTATAGTAAAATATACTAACTAAACAAAGAGGCAATACAAATGCAGGTAACAATTGAGAAAGCTTTAGAGTTCATTTATACCCAAACAAAACAAAAATCTATAAAAATAGTTCCTATTGAAGAGGCTCTTGGGTCTATTTTAGCAGAAGATATCACGGCGACACACAACCTTCCCCCTTTTGACAATTCAGCTATGGATGGCTATGCTGTAAAAGTTTCAGACAGTTCTCAAACACTTCATGTCTGTCATACTATCTTTGCAGGTGACAACTATACTCAAGAGTTACAAAACGGTACTGCTATTAAGATTATGACAGGGGCAAAGATTCCGCTTGGAACACAATGCATTGTTCCTATCGAAGATGTGCAAGTTGATAAAGAGAATGTACTACTTCCAGATAACCTTACTCTCTCAAAACATATACGCCTTGCAGGAGAAGATATAAAAAGTGGAACACAACTTCTTAGTATTGGGCAAAGAATCGATGCACATCAAGTTACCCTCCTTGCCTCTCAAGGTATTAGTCACATCAAAGTATATAAAAAGCCTCGTGTAGCTCTTTTTGCCTCAGGGAATGAGCTCAAGATGCACTTTGAACAAGTTGAAAATTACCAACTCTACAATACTAATACCCCTACACTTCTTTCACGTGCACAGGAGCTTGGATGTGAAGTGGAATTTATAGGTACCGCTAAAGATACCCTTGAGGATATAAAAGCTCATATACAAAGTGCTTTAGAGTGTGATCTAGTCATTACAAGTGGTGGTGTAAGTGTTGGTGATGCAGATTTCACTAAAGAGGCTTTTGGAGCATTTGGATATGAGATACTCTTTGATAAGGTAGAAATTAAACCCGGAAAACCTACAACATTTGGGAAAATTGGAAATACAATGATACTGAACCTTCCAGGAAATCCTCTTGCAGCAGCACTCAATTTTGAGCTTTTTGGGAGAAGTATCATCTATGCACTTAGTGGGGCAAAAGAGAAGTTTATCAATCCTATGCAGACGAAAATGAAAGAGGATTATACACTTAAAAAAGGGAGAAGAACGCTTATACCCGGTATCTTTAATGGAGAGGATTTTAGCCCTTGTGAGCATTTTGCACCCGGTATGATCTCTCCTCTAGCACATGCTAATGGTTTTATCATTCTTTCTGAAGAGTGTTCTGAAGTCAAACAAGGGGAGAGTGTGAAGTTTATTAGTACTAAATTTAGCTTCACAAGTAAAAATTTCAAAGATCTTGTGAGCTGTTAAAGGGAAAATTTTAAACCGTTGTAGGGTTGATAAAACTTTCATTATTTTTCATTTTTTCAAAGAGATTTTTATCTTTAAAATCTTCAAGAACAGCTTGAGAAAAACAGATATCTTCTAAATGAATAAAGCCCATACTTTGAGAATGAGCATCTTCTGTAAAACATTGAGCATAACCACTTTGTGTTTCATGAACAATCACCGAATGAAGCTTCACTTCGCGTTCACCATTGGATGTAGAGGTAAGTTGTAGCAATCGCTCAATACAGATAAAGATCACACGACTAAACTGCTCTGCAGATGGTGAAACAGGAAGTTCTACCCATCTTTGTGAATGTTTTTTCATATCACTTAAATATTCGTGGCTATCTTCACTCCACAATGTAATAGCATGATCAAAACTCTCTACAATATCTTTCATATTTTGTTTCATCAAACCAAAATCATACACCATTTGCCCATTATCTAAAAAGTTCGATTCAAACAAAAGTTCAACTTTGTAGGAGTGTCCATGTACTGAACTACGACATTTTTCAGTGGAACACCCTCGAACAATATGAGCATTTTCAAATTTAAACATTTTTCTAATTATCATCTATACTCCCTTGTTCTCATCCCAGATTCTTATATGTAATCTGTCGCTGAAATTATACCCTTTAGCCTTACAAAACTCTATAAGGGGTTCTGTATTCTTTTGCACTTCTTTTTTACTGCCACCCACTGGCATACAGTAAACTTTTGTTTTAGGGGAGTGTGAACGGATCTCATCGATCTCCTCTTCTAATGCTAAGTTTATAGAATCTGCATCGATAGAAAACTTAAAAAATGCCTCTGCACTGTTACTTGCAAGAGAGTAGATAACATCACCACGAATTCTTTTAGTATAGCTCTCACCAGAATTAAGAAGCTTTACAGAGAGTGCAAAAACACACTCTTTATAGATAGGATGCTTTTCAAAATCAACTCCTAAAGAACCATTAGTCTCAAAGGTGATACGATGACCTCTTTTGTGTAGCTCCTCTAAAAAGTTGATAAAAATATCATCATTTGCATAAATAAGAGGTTCACCCCCTGTCAAGACAATATCTACACCCTCAGGAAGCTCATACAGTTCTAATATATTGACAAGTTCACTACTTTTTGAGATACTTACCCAGTTATGTGCAAAATGTTCTTTATTTACCGCATAGACAGTATCACAACCTACAACTTCAACACCATCATCTGCTTTTTCTTTGCAGCCAAAACCTTCACATCGCATATTGCATCCGCCAAAACGCAGAAATAGGCTGGGAGTACCTACATACTTCCCCTCCCCTTGTATCGAGTAAAAATGCTCAACAAGATAAATCATCAGCCACCTGTCTCATAAAATGCTCGAGATGAAACTTCTGCATCATCACCACCCCAGCGATTTTTCTCAGGTTTGGTACGAACAACCTCTTTTAAAACTGCTGCTGCACCTTTAATATCGCCGCGTTTAATAGACTCAGCAATACTCATCGCCTCATCAAAATAAAGACATGGGATTAAATTCCCCTCAGCAGTTAGCCGGATACGATTACACTGCTTACAGAAGTCATCTCCATAAGGCTCAATAATACCAAAACGGTAGCCATCTTTCATCGTATAGTATCTTGAAGGGGAAGCCCCATCAAAACCATCATCACTAAACTCATACTTTTCACCAAGCATCTCTAAAACTTCTTTAGCTTTAAGACCTGTAAGACCAGCTTTTGCATAAGCATTTTCCATATACTCTATAAAACGTATACTCATACCTCGCTCTTTTGAGTACTCTAATACATCTATAATCTCATCAGCATTCATCCCCTTCATCGGGACCATATTCACTTTAACTTTTAAACCAACTTTAAGTGCTTCTTCTACACCCTCTAAAACATTTTTGAGAACATCTTTACCTGCTATATCTTGTGCAACTTGAGGTTTTAGAGTATCGATACTTACATTGATACGTTTGAGTCCTGCATCTTTAAGTCTTTGTGCTGTACCCTTAAGTAAAAAAGCATTTGTAGTCATCGCGAGGTCAATACTTGGCTTATAATCATAAATCATCTTAATAAACTTGTCTAAGTCCTCACGAAGCAGTGGCTCACCACCTGTAATACGGATCTTATTTACACCCTCATCAATAGCAACTTTCATAAACTCAAACAACTCTTCAAAAGAGAGAAGGTTTTCTTTAGGAACCCAAGAAAAAGGCTTCTCTGGCATACAGTATTGGCATCGAAAATTACAGCGTTCAGTAACTGAAACACGGAGATAATCAACTACTCTATCATAACTGTCTATTAGCATTTTTATTCCTATATATTAGTGGTGTCATTATATCTTGGCGAGTTGAATTTAGCTTTACTCATCAACAACTATCACTGCTGTTTTGGAAAGTAGATCATGAAGCGATCTTCTATCTTTTCTATAAAATCCTACAAATAACCCAAGAACAAATGTTGCAGAGAATAAAAAACTGATAAAACGTATGAATGCCTGGAGTAAAGTGACATTTTTCAATGTTTGTGCATCTACAACTTTCATACTATATGCTTTGTTTCCTGGGGTCTGACCAAACTTATATACAAGGATGATAGATATCACTCCATACAATACAACTGCTACTAAAGGGCCAATTGTTGAAGATTGGAACTCATCTTTTCCATCCATAACAACATAAGTAATAAGGTATAAAATAGGTGTATAGATCATAAACATATCAGTGATAAAAGATTTAATTCTATCTACATTTCTTGCATAAAGAACATGCTTTTTATCGTTCTGGGAGTTTTTTGATTTTACTTTAGATTGTTTTTTTAATTTTCTAAATCTCATAAGAAGATTATAGCGAGATTAAGTTTAAAAGAGAGCTTAGAGTACCAAAGAATGGTACTCTAAGAGAAGAAAGTTTTAGTGAAGTTCTTTCCAAACTTGTTTTTTCCAAAGAAGTGCAAAGATAGCAAAGATAATGATATAGATCATTACATTTTTACCAACTTCTTCACGTTCATGGCGTTTAGTATCACCAGAATCTTCTAGGTACTCAATCACTTTATCTGCAGCTTCAGCATTAACACCAACACGAGGCATTGCAGTTCCAGCAAGATAATTTTGTGGATTTTCAACAAAAGTTTTGATGTAGTGCTCACCACGAGAACGGATATAAATACTTAAATCTGGTGGTAATGTTCCCATATACTTTTTCAATGCATCTTGATATTTTAACACTTGAATATCAAATGCTAAAGAATCTTGTTCATGTTTAAAGTTTGGTTTCTCACCAACTTGAGTCCATTTTTCATATCTAACAGCGTGACATCTACCACAAGCATTTTCAAATGCAATTGTTGGAGTTAAATCTTCACCTTTAACAGCGATAGATTTTAAGTATGCAACCATATCTGCCACTTCTTGATCAATATCTCCACCAGCACCATAGAAAGGTACCATTGGGTGCATTTGACCTTTAGCTGCATCAAATTTATGCTCAACCATTAAGGCATGTGCAGGATTTTTAATAAGGCTTGCTAAGAATTTTTCATCTAAGATAGCACCCATATTTGATAAATCTGGTGGGTTAACACCATAGGCTTCTGCTGCATCTGCAGGACTCATTGCTGGTTCCATACCTGCAACTTTGATAGAGTGACAACCAACACAAGCGCCAGCACCCATTACTAACTCTTGACCGCGTGCTGCATCACCTGTTTTTGTAAGTGCAGGTAGATCTGCATATGCAAAATTTTCACTCTCAACATGCTTATGCATTTGATGATGAGCAAATGGCTCAACAAGGTAATATGTCACAAGAGTAAAAACTGTTACTACTACTAATATAAATAATTCTTTCACGTTTTACTCCTTACGCTTTTTTTTCAAACATTGTGATAATTGGAAGTAAAATCCAAAGACCAATGAAAGTTAATGCTGCATATAGACCGATTGTACTAAATGCACCTTCTGGTGGTAATTTACCCATTGCTGTTAATATAATCATATCTACAAGCATTGCCCAGAACCAGTATTTAAATAGACCACGACGAGATGCAGGAACTGCATTTGGACTTCTATCTAAGAACGGTAACATAACAAAGATCACTTGAGCAAAAGCAAATGCCATTAGACCGATATCTGTCGAGAAAGGACGTAAGATCTCATAAGACCATAAGAAGTACCACTCAGGATAGATATGTGCTGGAGTCTTAAGACCATTCGCAGGGTCAAAGTTTACAGGATCCATTGCAAAACCATAGTGATAGAATACTAGGTAGAAAAAGAATACTAAATAAACACCAACAACCATCATATCTTTAGACATAAAGTCATTTACGAATGCGATTACTTTAGAACCGGCTTTGTCACCAGCTTTATATTTTGCAGCTTCTGCTTCAAAATCAATCTCTTCACCATCTTGGTTATTAACATGAGGTATACGAAGTGCACCGAAGTGTAAACCGATAAGTCCCATAATAGCTAAAGGGATAAGAAGTACATGAAGCATAAAGAAACGAGTTAAAAATGCTTGTGCAGGAACATAATCTCCACGAATCCACTCAACTAAACCATCTGCATGTAATGAACCACCAGCAAAAAGGTTAGTAATAACCATACCAGCCCAGTAAGACATTTGACCCCATGGAAGCATATAACCTGAAAATGCTTCAGCTGAGAATGCTACAAAAAGAAGCATACCAGAGATCCAAATCATCTCACGACCCTTCTTATAAGAACCATAATAGATACCTGTAAACATATGAATATAGATGATAAGGAAAACCACTGATGCCGCAACACCATGAACATGTCTCCATAACCAACCAAAATCTACTTCACGCATAATTGTGTAGTTTACACTGTCAAATGCAAGATTTACATTTGGTTGGTAATACATAAGTAAAAAGATACCTGAAACTAAAAGTAATGCGAAAGTGATCGCAAGAACCATACCCATTGCCCATAAAAAGTTAATATTTTTTGGGATCCAATACTCAGTTGCCATAACACGTGTAACTGTATCGAGACCCATACGTTGATTTAACCAATCATGAACACTTGTTGCTTTTGTAAAATGTGCCATTTTTTTCCCTTAAATTAAAGCGTAACGCCTGTTTCTTTCATTGTTTTATACTCAGGACCTTCTTCACCAAGAACCAGTTTTTCTCCATCAATTTTAAATGGAGGAATATCAAGTCCACGTGGTGGTGGTGCTTTTGTTACATCACCAGTAAAGTCATACATACCACCATGACATGCACAAAGAAAACTCTTCTCCTCTGGATTATATCCTGGAATACATCCAAGGTGTGTACATAGTCCTAAACAAACCATATAGTCACTACTACCAACTTTAATAGTACGAGATTTTTGCTTTTCATCAAGGCTTGCCATCATATCTGCAGTATATTTTAGGACAAAGATAGGCTTCCCTCTCCATTTTTCAGTAACCAACTCATTTTCTTTATATGCGGACATATCAAGAGTTGTAAAACCAGCTGCTTTTACACTTGGAAGTGGATCCCAAGATTTTTTCATTGCATACAATGAAGCTACTGCTCCAACACCTGCAACAGCACCAAATGCTTTACCCATAAAACCTCTACGGCTATTATCTTTCATATTCTCTCACTTTAATGTGAATTTTAAAAACCTTATTATATACCAAATAAGATTTAATTA
>CAZFGS010000026.1:0-16006 GCA_964518545.1 uncultured Sulfurimonas sp.
CTATGCGTACCTATCAAGACTGGAAGCTTGGGCGTGCTAAACCACAGGCTGCTGCTGTAGTGATAAAGATGCTAGGAAAACTTGAAGATGATGAGATCATAAGAGCTGTACGAAAAATAAATAAGCTACAGGAGTAAGTAGATGAGTGCACTTACAAAAAATGAACGCGATGGTTTAGAAGATGTCTTTTTATCTATACATTCAAATAGAGATAAATACCAAAAAATGAAAGAATTATCAGCTTTAATTATTTCGCATAAAAGCTCACTAAATCTTCAGAAGCTCCTTAAAAGGGCTACAATTGGACTAAAAGAAACAAAAATATCACATTATTTAGCTAATTTTAGTAAAAAGAAGAAAAATTTAAGCAAATAAATTATAAAGTGTCTTTAGCTGAATTATTTCGTGAAGACTAAGCTCCGTGCGAATGTTCGGAAATATTTTAATCCAAGGGTAAATTTATGAATAAAGCTCAATTCGTTGAATTAGTACAAGCAAGTGGTGACTACAAGACTAAAGTAGAAGCTGAAGCGGCAATCAAGGCATTCACAGAAGCAGTAACAGCTGCACTAGTAAAGAAAGAAGATGTTTCTTTAGTAGGTTTTGGTAGTTTTACTGCTGCACTTCAAAAAGGTAAAAGTGGTAAAGTTCCAGGTACTGATAAAACATACACTACTCAAGATAAAATGGTTCCTAAGTTTAAAGCTGGTAAAGGTCTTAAAGACCGTGTTGCAGCTGGTAAATAAATCATTAAAGCATAGCCGGATTTCTGGCTATGTTTTATCTTCAATATGAACCTGCCTTTTCTTACAAATCTCTTTAAAAAAGAAGAAAAAACTCTCTCTTTACTTGACTCTATTCTTGTAAAAAAACTCAAAACTGTTGCGGTTATTAATGATCTTGATCTCTATACACATGTTCCTATTTATCATCATGCTCAAGTATATTATATCCCCCTGATCTTACTTGATCCATCTCGTGGCTTATATATCTTTGAAAAAAAAGAGTGGTCTTATGATGAACTCAAAAATGCAACTGTTCAAAAAGCTCAAAACCAAGAAGCATCGAAAGATTCTTTAGCATACCAAAACACACAAGAGATCATCCATACTAAGTTTAATGAACTTATACATCACGATGGTGTACCTATACATAATTTTCTACTGATGGAAAACCTAAATGCTGATGAGTATGAGCATTTAGATGATTCATTTAAAGAGTTGCTACCAAAAGATAAAATCATTTTCAATGACACCCAAGCTCAAGAGATTGTCACCAAACTTGAGCAGGTACCAAAACAAGAGCTTACCAGTCGAGATAATATACTAGGAAATCTTTTTATTCAATACACAATACTGGATAATAATCTGCAATTGTACTTTTGTACAAAAGAGCAGATCAACTTTATAGATGAAGATGTTCGTAACACTCTGATCCTTAGTGGAGAGGGTGCAACGGGTAAAAGCTCTGCTCTTCTTTTAAAAGCTTTACTCTACAAATTAGAAAATCCTAGTAAAACACTCATAATTGTAAAACCTACAAAACTAGCAGCAGATATCTTTAAAAAACAACTTTTAGAGACTATTGAACATGCAATTGTTGAAGTTGATCTTGCTAGTATCTCTGTACTTACACCTATTGAGCTCCTTAATCTTCATCTTAGTAAATTAAAAAAAGATCCCTTACATCAAACACTCTTTATCGATGAAATTCTAATGAAAAAAAGATTTAATGCTGCAGATTTCATCCTTTGTGATGATGTAGATCTTTTAGAAAATGATTTTATCAACTACCTTCGCCATATTCAAAACAACAAACCTCTTCTTTTAGTAGATGCAAATGCTCAAGATAGTAACTTTACTTTTACAAAATCATTCGCAAAAGATGAAAGAAAAGTTGAGTTTTTAAAAACACACCCCCATGCAAAAGCACTCCAGCTTATAGCAAAACTTCTTCAAGACAATGAAGCAAAAGATATCTTAGTCATTACCAATAACTTAAGTAAAGAGAAATTAAATGATGACTTAGAATTTTTTATAAAGGATAAAGCACTTTTATTAGATAGTTCTAAAAATCTAATTGATCAAGACTTTAACTCTTTATGCTTAACAACCTATAGTGATCTTGTAGGATTGCATGCAAAACATGTCATTATGTTTGACATATGCTTTACAAAACTTAGTGAACTTGAGTTTGCATTTAGACTGGCACAAGAGAGTGTGTACATCCTTTATGATGAAGAGTGTGATGAGATTAGAACATTAAAGGATAACTATGAAAGTAGAAAAAACTGAACAAGAATGGAAAGCACAACTAAGCCCTGAAGCATTTGCCGTATGTCGTCAACATGGAACTGAAGCACCATTTTCTGGAAAATATTATGACTATATGGGTGAAGGTGTTTATAAATGTATATGTTGCGATGCTCCACTTTTTGAAGCAGAAACAAAGTTCGATTCAGGAACAGGTTGGCCAAGCTATTATGAAGCTATCGAAGATGCTGTAATAGAGATCAAAGATATGACACACGGAATGATCCGTATCGAAGTAAGATGTGCTAGCTGTGATGCACACTTAGGGCATGTCTTTCCAGATGGACCAGAACCAACAGGACAAAGATACTGCATCAATTCTGTTTGTTTAGAACTAGACGAAAACTAAAGGAAAATAATGAAAAAAATACTACTCACACTACTCTTATTACTCAACTTCAACCTCTTTGCACAAGATGCACCCCATGTAGTTCTAGAAACTACACAAGGAAATATAGAGCTTGAGCTTTATCCTGATGTTGCTCCACTTGCAGTAGAGAACTTTGTAACACATGTAAAAGATGGTTACTACAATGGAATTGCTTTTCATAGAATCATCCATAACTTTATGATTCAAGGTGGAGATCCTACTGAAAGTGGTCGCGGTGGTGAAAGTATTTGGCATAAACCATTTAAAGATGAGTTTAAATACAAAACTTTTGATAAGCCTGGAGTTCTAGCAATGGCAAATGCAGGACGTGGAACAAATGGTAGTCAATTTTTTATCACAACAGCTCCAACACCTTGGCTCAACGGTCATCACACCATTTTTGGAAAAGTTGCAAATCAAGCTTCAATGCAAACTATTGCAAAATTAAATGATGTTGCTACATCTGGTCGGCGTTATGGAGACAGACCATTAGAGCGTCAAGAGATTATAAAAGCATATATCAAGTAAAAATTTCTTATAATTTTGTAAGAATTTTTACTTGGGGAAATAATGGAAATCCAAACAATCAAAAAGATTGAAGAAGAAGCACTAAAAAAAAGTGGAACTGATTTTACAAGACTTGGTTTTGCTCTTTTCTTTATGATAGGTGTACTCACATTTAGTTTTTTAAACAACGGTGGTATCTCTAACAATATGTTCCTAGCAATAGCAGCACTTATTGGTGCTTATATGGCAATGAACATTGGTGCAAATGATGTTGCTAACAATGTGGGACCAGCAGTAGGCTCTAAAGCAATGACAATGACGATGGCTATCATCATTGCTGCTGTATTTGAGGCTGGTGGTGCACTTATTGCTGGTGGTGAGGTTGTAAAAACCATCAAAAAAGGGATTATAGACATCTCTGCTTTTGGTGGTAATGCCGATCCTTTCATCTGGGCTATGATGGCAGCTTTACTCGCTGCTGCGCTTTGGCTTAACTTTGCTACTATGATGAAAGCGCCTGTTTCAACTACACACTCGATTGTTGGTGGTGTAATGGGTGCAGGTATAGCAGCAGCTGGTTTTAGCATTGTTTCATGGTTAACTATGGCCAAGATCGCTGCATCATGGGTTATATCTCCTGTATTAGGTGGTCTTATTGCCGCTGCATTTTTATACTCCATCAAAAAGTCTATTGTATTTAAACAAGACAAGGTATCAGCAGCCAAGACTTATGTACCAATTTTTGTTGCACTTATGTCTTGGGCATTTATTACCTATCTTACACTTAAAGGTCTGAAAAAAATCTGGCCTCAAGTGGTAGATCTATTAAACCTTTTTCCTTTAGTCTCTATAGAGATGACAAAAAAACCTACACTTCTAACAGCACTTATTTTAGGTGCTATTGTAGCAATTGGTGTTTATTTTGTTGTAAAAACAAAACTTGCATCAAGTTCTACACTCTTAGAGAATTCAAAAGACTCAGTTAATACTCTCTTTACAATCCCTCTTATCTTTGCAGCAGCACTTCTTAGTTTTGCTCATGGAGCAAATGATGTAGCAAATGCTATTGGTCCTTTAGCCGCTATCAATGATGCTGTAGTCAACGGTGGTATCTCTTCTAAAGCTAGTATCCCTTTATGGGTGATGGGTGTTGGTGCACTTGGGATTGCTCTTGGACTTGCACTTTATGGACCTAAACTTATCAAAACAGTGGGTAGCGAGATTACAGAACTTGATCAGATAAGAGCCTTTTCTATCGCTATGGCTGCATCTATAACTGTTATTATCGCTTCACAACTTGGACTTCCTGTAAGTTCAACACATATCGCAATCGGTGGTGTTTTTGGTGTTGGTTTTTTACGTGAATACCTTCATTTAAATGATAGTGAATCAACAATACAAGAAGATAAAATCATTATCGCAGATGAGAAAGAAAATCTTAATGCTTATAAATCAGAACTCTTAAAACTAGAGAAAAAAGAGAACAAGTCTCAAGAGGAGTATGAAAGAATTGTTGAGCTTTATAAACTCATCGCAGCAGAAGAAAAGCTGATCAGATCAACAAAAAAACATATCAAAAAAGCAAAAAAAGTAGAGTATGTAAAACGCGATGCTATTAAGAAGATTATTGCCGCATGGGTTATCACTGTACCAGCTGCTGCAATACTCGCTGCGATACTCTTTTATATGATTAGAGGCATAATGCTCTAAACCCTTTGAAGTGCCTCATGCACTTTGATCGCCTGTGTATGTTCATATACATCATGCACTCTCACTATAGAAGCTCCATTTCTCAGAGCTTCAAGATGTATTGTTAATGTTCCTGATAGTCTCTCTTCTACCGTAGATGGAGAGATCTTGTCTATCATAGATTTTCTTGAAGCCCCTACAAGTATCTCACACCCTAATCTTTTAAAATGTTCAAGATGCTTTATAAGATGCAGATTATCCTCAAGTGTTTTACCAAACCCTATACCAACATCAACAATAATCTCTTCAATGCCAAAATCTTTTGCTTTTTGCACCTGTTTTTCTAAGTATCTATACACTTCTGCTACAACATCTTCATAATGAGGGTTGTTTTGCATACTCTGAGGATTACCTTGCATATGCATAATCACAACACTCGCATTGTGTTGTGCACATAACTTTGCCACCTCATCATTTTCTAAACCAGTGATATCATTTACCATAGAAAAGCCAGATTCAAGTGCCTTTTGTATTACACTTGGCTCATAACTATCACAACTAAAGGTCACCTTTTTATAAAGCTCTAGCTCTTTTATGAGTTTATATATAGGCTCAACTCGAGAAAGCTCCTCTGTAGCACTAACATTATCAGCTCCAGGACGAGATGAAACACCACCGATGTCTATAATCTCTGCACCATCAGTTATCATCTGCTCTATCTTCAATATCGCTTCATCCCTTACAAATCTACTCTTGCTAAAAAAGCTGTCATCATTAGCATTGATAACACCCATCACTCGCATTTTATAATTTGTTTTTTGTTTTGCTATCGCTTGAAATTCTTGTGCTATTGCTTTTAAACCAAAGGGTTGAGCAAGCTCTTTTTTTGCAAGGTGTTCAAGCTCTTTTTGTGTTGCAATTAAGATACAGTCCACTTTTGGCACAGCTGCTATAACTGTCCCTCTTGGTACTGCAAGATCGGCCCCTATTGAGAGTGCATCTTGTTTTAAGATATTGGCTGCTCCAACATGAAGCTCTTTAATATACAAGATATGATGTTTTGCCTTAGATGTAAGAATAGAGATTCCACCCCCATCTACACCCAAGTCTTGAAGATATCTTTTTATATCTATATCATGAGAGAGTTTTTGAACCTGCACTATCGCTCCTTTACAAAACTCATAATAAGCATCGCTAAAACACTTTGTACTCGAGAGTTAAGATCTATCAGTCTGTATGCTTTATCAAAGTTTTCCAATTGAGCTTCGCTCAATATCAATTTATCAACTACAACTACTCGATGATAAATCGCTTCTACAAGCTCTTTTGCTTCAGATTTTTTAATACGGGAGTGCTCTTTTAAAAAGCGAAAAACCTCTGCATAATCTATACGAGAAAAATTCAGATCTATCATTACATTTTGATGGTGTGTATCAACTTTTAAGATGGGAAGACGTGAACGCACTGTTGCTAAAAGATTAGACTTCGTTGGAGATATGATAATAAATTCTATGTTAGTTGGAGGCTCTTCTAAGAGTTTTAAAAGGGAATTTTGAGCTACTGAGGTAAACTCAAAAGCTCCTAAGATGATGTACTTTGTTTGTGACTCACTAATGTAGGCTTCCGCTACGACTGCTTTTGCATGTTCTATCTTGAAGTTTTCCTCAAAGAACACAACACAACGAAAAGGTTTGAGCTCTTCTACAAGCTTTTCACATTCAGCTTCCACATCACTCGAGATGAGGATATGCCCTTTTTTAAGAGCTTGCATCTACCTCTCCAAACATTGTGGCATTTAAAGATGCATTGAAAAGTTTATAAAGTTGTAAAAGTTTAATATCTAAGAGATTATCATAAGACTTGAGAGTAAATGCATTATTGAAATCTTCATCAAAAATCCAAAAGTAACTATTGTCTTGGCGTTTTGCGATATCGCTGCGTTTATCTTCACCTTTACCGATGTACCAAAAGAAGTAATCATTTTTATAACTCTGAGCGATCATATCATCAACCATATCAATCATCTCCCCTCCACTTACATTGTTGTAATGTGGGTAGATGCTATCGATACTTATCACTGCTATGGGTGGTCTCTCCATGGAGATACCATTTATATTTGTAAGGATGTAGTTCTCAAGCCACTTGCGTTTTTCATCTGTAATAAGGATGATTGTTTTTCCACTAAGGATTTGCTCTAGTGCATGAGCTGTCGTAGTGGTCCAGTTAAAACGCAACTCTTCAAGCCAAGAGAGACTTCCCCCCTCTTCACGAATGGCATCTAAACTCCATTGTGCGAAATCTGGCTGATCAAAATCTGGCATCTGCTTATTTATCTAACTCATAGGCATCGTGAAGACCACGAACCGCTAATTCTGCATATTTTTCATCAATCACCATAGAGATTTTAATCTCTGAAGTTGAGATCATATTGATGTTAATATTACTGTCTGCCATCGTTGAAAATGCTTTTGCCGCAACACCCGTATGACTTCTCATACCAACACCAACTACAGAAACCTTACAGATCTCTTCATTGTAAGAGTCTGCATTTATTTCACCCACTTGTACAAATGTATCAACAATCGCTTTTGCATCAGAAAGATCTCCAACAGGTACGGTGAAGTCAATATTTGTCGTTTCATCTACTGCTTTATTTTGGATAATCATATCAACATTTACTTCAGCTTTCGCAAGTGCATTGAAAATATCAGAAGCGATACCCGGTCGATCTTTCACGCCTTGTAATGATACACGTGCTTGATTTCTATCTAATGCTATTCCGCTTACTAATGGTGCTTCCATGATATTTTCTTCCTTTGTAATTAATGTGCCCTCTTCGTTAGAGAAGCTTGTTCGTGTTACTAAATTTACATTGAGTTTTTTTGCCATCTCAACTGAGCGATTTTGTAAAACTTTCGCACCAAGTGATGCAAGTTCTAACATCTCATCATAAGAGATCTTTTCCAGTTTTTTTGCTTTTGGTTCTATTCGAGGATCAGTTGTAAAGATTCCACTCACGTCCGTATATATTTCACACAGATCAGCCTTAAGAGCTCCTGCAATAGCTACAGCTGAAAGATCAGATCCTCCACGACCAAGAGTAGTAATATCACCCTCAGCATTTACACCTTGAAAACCTGCAACAACAATAATCTTACCCTCTTTGAGTGCCTCTTGCATAGAGCTAGGGTCTATCTCTTCAATGCGAGCTTTTGTATGATGTTTATCTGTTACAATTCCTGCCTTACGTCCACTCATTGCAGTTGCTTGATGTCCCATCTCTTGAAGAGCTATAGAAAGAAGTGATGCAGTAACACGCTCACCTGAACTTAAAAGCATATCCATCTCTGCACGAGCTGGTTCACTTGAAAAATGCTCTGCATAACCTACAAGCTTGTTTGTCTCACCACTCATTGCAGAGACAACAACTACTACATCGTTACCATCTTTCACTGTTGCACTTACACGATTTGCTACATTTTGAATGCGCTCTAAATCACCAACACTTGTTCCACCAAATTTTTGAACTATTAACATCTACAGTAGTCCTTCATTTTTAAAATAATTTATCACTGTTTCATATACAGGCTTTTTAAAATGTGCTGTATGATGAAGTACATCTTTTACACTTACAAATTTATAATCACTAAACTCTGGGTGCTCTGTTTCTAAATTGATCTTTGCATCTTTTGCAAGCTTTAGTAAAAAATAGCGCTGTGTCTGCCCTATATAAGGCTTCATCTTCTTCGCAATCTTCTCTGGAAAATCATAACTGATCCACTCTGGATACTCACCCACTATCTCAGCATTCCCAGTTCCTATTTCCTCTTCGAGCTCACGAAAAAGTGCTTCTTTGACCTCTTCACCTTGGTCTATCCCACCTTGGGGAAACTGCCAGATATCAACCAGATCATTTCTTTGAGCTATAAATATCTCTTTTTCTTGAGGATAATTGGAAGAAACTATAATCATCGCCACATTAGGACGATATGCATCTTTTTTACTCATCTATTTACCTATATTAAATTAACGCGATTATACATAAGATGTAATTAATCTTTACTAAAATAGCTTGCTTTGTAGAAGTTTTATCGTTATAATAAATGATATTATAAATCTTTAAAGGGATAGATATAGATGCAAAACGACAACTACGAATACAAAATGCTTGAGGCCTTTGTAGGAAAACCAGAGAGAGTACTTTGGTATCAAAATGCTTTTTCTAAGTTTCAGATTAATGGTGTAGATACTATGAAATGGCATTGGAACTGGTGGGGATTTTTTGGTGGTTTTTTGTATCTTCTGTATAGAAAAGCCTATACACCTGCACTTATCCTTTTTCTTGTTTCTGTTACTCTAGGGATGATTTTCCCTCTTGGTCTCATTATTGCTATCCTTGCTGGAGGCTATAGTACTTACTTCGTATACAAGGTTTATAAGGTTCAAAAAGGAACTATTGAAAACATCATAAATGATGAGGAAAAACGTATAGAGACGATGAGAGAGATAGGGGGTTATCATCAATGGGTTATCTGGATCTATGGTGTTTTTATCTCCTTGATTATCTTTACTTTTTTTGGCCTTGCACTTGCTAGTCTTTCTCAGATAAACTAAATGTTACTCTATATTCACATCCCTTTTTGTGATTCTAAGTGCTCCTATTGTGCATTTAACTCTTATGTAGATAAGTTTCACCTCAAAAAGGAGTATATGCAATCTCTTTTGATACAACTTCAATATGAACTTAAAAGATTTCATACAAATGAGCAATCTATAGAAACCCTTTTTATTGGTGGTGGAACGCCATCAACTGTTTCGCCAGAACTTTATGCACCCATATTTGAAGTTCTCAAACCTTACTTGAAAGAAGATATAGAGATCACTTCCGAAGCAAACCCTAATTCTGCCTCCATAAAATGGCTTGAAGGGATGAAAAAACTTGGAGTCAATCGCATCAGTTTTGGAGTACAAAGTTTTAATGAGCAAAAGCTCAAAGTTCTCAACCGTGCACACACGCCAAATCAAGCGATTCAAGCCCTAAAAAATGCTGCAAGCATAGGCTATAAAAATCTTTCCCTTGATCTTATATATGCAAGCTATGGAGATACAAAAGAACTCTTAGAGTATGACATTCAAACAGCATTCTCTCTCCCTATCAATCATATCAGTGCTTATGCCTTAACGATTGAGGAGGGAACAGCCTTTGAGTCAAAACCTCAAATGTCTTCGGAGCAACTCTCTTTGACCACTTGGATCTTTGAGGAGATTGAAAAACAAGGATTTAAGCAGTATGAGATTAGTAATTTTGGCTCCTACCAATCACAACATAATCTTGGCTACTGGAAGTATAAAGATTATATGGGTGTAGGAGCCGGAGCAGTTGGAAAACTCCATACCAAACGCTACTACCCCACTCCAGATATAGAAGCATATATACAAAATCCTCTACAGATAAAAGAGGAGCAACTCCAAGAGGAGGACTTAAGAATAGAAAAGATTTTTTTAGGTTTTCGTTCTTGTGTTGGAGTTGATAGTAAGATTTTGACAAAAGAGGAGCTTCAAAGAGCAAATATCTTGCTTCAAGAGAAAAAATTATCGCTTAAAAAAGGTATATTTTATAACGATGAGTACCTTTTAGCTGATGAGATTACTCTTTTTATCTCTTCTTGAAGTTATTTTAGATAAAATCCAATCCTAAAATTATAATTTTTTAAAGGTTCGCTATGTTTGGTATGGGTTTTACCGAGATTCTTATTATTGCCGTTATAGCTATCTTATTTTTAGGGCCAGACAAACTTCCTAGCACTATGGTTGAGATTGCTAAATTTTTTAGAAATGTAAAAAATACAATTGGAACAGTAAAAAACTCTCTTGAAGAGGAGATGAATGTTACTGAGATTAAACAAGAGGCACTCGCTTATAAAAAACAACTTCTTGATGCTACTGATACACTTGAAAAAGTAACTGATGTCAAAGGAACCATAAATTCCACGATGGCAAACCTAGGCGATGATCTTCTCAATGATGATGACGAGCCTGCTGCCAAAGTTCCAAAAGAGCCCCAAACAGTAACATTTAAAAAGAAACCGAAAAAAGAAGATACTACAGATGTTTGATGAACTTCGTCCCCACCTTATAGAACTTAGAAAAAGACTTGCTATCTCTGTTGGTAGCCTTATTGTTATGTTTTTTGTGATGTTTTTCTTCCATGAACCACTTTTAAACTGGATGGTTGACCCACTCAACACTGCTCTTATAGAAGTAGGTAAAAAATCTGTCCATGCTGCAGATGGTATGATTACTACAAGCCAAGTTGGTGGTGCATTTTTTGTAGCACTTAAAGTTGCATTTTTCGCTGCTATCGTTGGTGCTTTACCTATTATACTTTCTCAAATATGGCTTTTTATCGCTCCAGGGCTTTATGCTAATGAGAAAAAGATGCTTATCCCTTTCATCGTAGGTGGAACAGTTATGTTTGTAGTAGGTGTTATGTTCGCTTACTATGTCGTTACCCCCTTTGGCTTTGATTTTCTTATCACCTTTGGTAGTTTTAAATTCACTCCACTTATCAACATTGAAGACTATGTAGGCTTTTTCACCAAGATTATGTTTGGTTTTGGTTTAGCCTTTGAGCTTCCAGTTTTTGCTTACTTTTTAGCACTTCTTGGACTTGTAGACGACAGACAGATGACTGCATTTTTTAAATATGCAATTGTTATTATCTTTATAGTTGCAGCCCTGCTTACACCTCCAGATGTACTGACACAACTTCTTATGGCTGGTCCACTTATCATCCTCTATGGTATCTCTATACTTATAGTAAAAATGGTAAATCCTGCACCACCACTTGAAGAAGAGGATGATGAGGAAGAAGAAGAAAAAAATATAGAGAAGATAAGTGAGCAATAAAGAGCTCCTTACTTCTAGCTATGACTTTACTCTTCCTCAAGAGCTCATAGCAACACATCCAGCACACCCTAGAGATCATGCAAAACTTTTAATTTACAATCGTGCAAATGATACTATCACCCATAGTCACTTTTACGATTTAGAAAAGTTTATTCCACAAGATGCTGCTTTAATCTTTAACGATACCAAGGTTATTAAAGCTCGTCTTTTTGGGAAAAAAAGAAGTGGCGGAAAAATAGAACTTCTTATAAATAGAGCCCTCAATGCTCACGATATAAATGTCTACATGCGAGGAAAAGTAAAGGTTCGTACAGAAGTTCTTTTTGATGAAGAGCTTATCGCTACCACACAAGAGCTTCATGAAGATGGCAGTCGGACTGTTACATTTTCTCAAACAGGGAAACTTCTGCGTTTTGAAGAACTTCTTCCTATCATCGATAAGATTGGACATATCCCACTCCCACCCTATATAAACAGAGAAGATAATGCAGAGGATGCAAATGAATACCAAAGTGTCTTTGCTCGTGAAGAGGGAGCTGTTGCTGCACCTACTGCCTCTCTCCATTTTACACAAGAACAACACAACAGAATATGTAAAAATCACCCTCATGCCTTTGTCACACTCCATGTTGGCAGTGGAACATTTAAGCCAGTAGAAGCCAAAATCATTACTCAGCACCCTATGCACTCCGAATACTACAGTATATCACAAGAGGCACAAAAACTTTTAGACTCAGATGTACCCATATTAAGTGTAGGAACAACTTCAACACGTACCATAGAGTTTTATCAAAAGCATGGCAAAATTCCTGCAGGTGAAGCAAATCTTTTTTTACATCCACATAATAAACCAAGCAGAGTGAACCATCTCCTAACTAACTTTCATCTTCCAAAATCAACCCTTTTGATGTTAGTTGCTTCTTTTGTAGGACTAGAAAAAACTCAAGAACTTTATGCAGAAGCTATAAAAGAAAAATACCGATTTTACTCTTATGGTGATGCGATGCTTATTCTCTAAGCTTTAGTATAGTCTCAAGGTAACACTAAAGAGACTTTTGCATTGACAACTTCAATCTCACCATTGAGTTCAGCCTCAAAAACTCTTGATGGAAACTTTTGTAAAAGTTCTTCATAACTTGGGTTTGTTTTACAAAAATTGATAAAAGCATCACCCTCTTGGGTTTGATACTCTCCAAATTTTTTCACAAAACTATCTATATCATAGATAGCTTTTGCACTCCCCTCTTCTAAAAGCTTATTAGTTGCACTACTCTCCCCTATTCTGTGAGAGAGTACATAGATCTCTTTACCCATTTTTTGAGCATACTCGATACTTCTCATAGTTCCGGAGTTCTCATCTGCATACATTACAACAAGCACTTCCCCTAAAGCGACAATGAGTTCATTACGAAGAGGAAAATTATACCTTTGAGATGGAGTACCAGCTTTAAACTGACTAAGAACTAAACCATCTTTTTCTATCTGCTCAATCACATTTTTATTGATAGCAGGATAACATTTGTCAAGTCCTGTTCCAGCTACCATAATAGTATTTTTTGCACCAGCTGCCTTATGTGCAATAATATCTGTCCCTATAGCTCCACCACTCACAATACATACATTTGCTTGTGCTAACTTAGCTGCTAGTTCATGTGTACATTGTCTTGCATATTGATTTGGTTTACGACTTCCTACTATAGAGATCTTCTTTCTCTCAAGCAGTTCAAGCTTTCCCTTATAGTATAACTCTTTTGGATAGTGCCTCATAGATGTTAATGATTCTATATCTTTATCTACACTATAAATCATATACTACTCTTCATAAAATCACTTTAGTAGAGTCTGTTGACATAGACCAAATCTACAGCTTCTAAAAGTTTTTTTGATTCTCTAAGAGCAGCAAGTGTATTTGGATGAGGATGCCCAATTGCGATGGCAGTTCCATGGAGTTTGGCTTGTTTTATAGCTTGTTTTATCTGTTTTAAAACATACTCTTTATCCATATGATGATCAAGAAAAACATCTCTTGCAACATAACGAAGTCCAAAATTTTTCATGACCATCGGTGCCTTAGTTTGTGCAGTTGTTCTACTGTCTATAAAATTAATATGATTGTCATTTAATGCAAAAATCAACCTGTTCATTGCTATTTCATTGGATGTAAACTTACTACCTGTATGGTTATTTATATAGTGTACTCGAGGGAACAGCTCTTTAAGTTTCGCGATTCTTTGAGATATCTTTTGTTGAGAATCATGTACTCTGAGAGTTAATGGCTCTTCAGCTGTAAAATTTTGTGCTTCCATAGGAAGATGCACCATATAAAACCGCTCCTTTGAAGCAAGTTTAGGTGTATTTGGTCTTGCATTACTTGGTGGCAGAAACGACATAGTTAATGGTATATGCAAGCTTTTAATAGCTTTTACTTGCCTAGCTGTTCCAACATCATCTATGATAATAGCAAGTTTAGGTTTATTTGTTGTGTGCTTTATCTCGCGTTTTGGTGCTTTTGGAGGCTTTGCCAAATTTTTAGTATCAAATTCATGTGAAGCAGAAACATACTCTTTTTTTAGAACCTCTTTGAGTCTTTTGTTGACACTTCCTTTTTGAGAAGATTTTTTTTCTAATTTTTTAAGAAGTGCTAATCTTTTTTGCTTTTGTAGTTTTTCTTGTTGAGAAAGTTGTTTTTTTCCATCTTCAAATCCAAAGTAATACCCTACAACTAAGGAGCTCAGAATCAATGCAACAATTGCTAATGTCCATGCAATATATGTAAGTATGTTTGAGTTTGTTTTTTTCTTTTTTCTTTTTGCCATAACTTATAAATCTTTTCTAAATTTTTGTAACTATATCAAAAGAAGGTTAAATTTGAAGAATTCTATTACATATTGTCATATAATTTATTTTTTCAACTCTCTTTCGTTAGAATTTCCCCATAACTTAATATACATAAGGAACAATACTTAATTTTTTGTAAAGTTTAAGTATCTTTTATGTATAATCGCGAGTTCCTTTCTCTTTGTAATGTCGAGTATCGACACTATATTTAGATCCGAAAGGGAAACATAAGCCGTAAGGCAAATACCAAGAGGAGATCATACTATATGAGAAAATACGAAAACCTAGTAATCGTAAAACCTACATTTACAGCAGAAGAAATTCAAGCTAGCATCACAGCAATCGAGGAAATTATCACTTCTAACGGTGGTGAAATTGCAGCAAGAAATGCAATGGGGATGAGAAAATTAGCATACCCTATCGAAAAAAATGAGCGTGGTTACTACCATGTTGTTTATTATACAATTGCTCCAGCTGCAATTGCTGAAATTGAAAGACGTTTCCGTATCAACGAAGACTTACTTCGTTTTGTAACTATCAAATACGATACAAACCGTGAAGTTACAGCATGGAATGCTCTCGTTGAAAAAGCTAACAAAGTTACTGAAGCTCCAAAAGCAGAAGAAGCTCCAAAAGCAGAAGAAGCTCCAGTAGCAACTGAAGCAGCAGCTGAGTAATTAAAGCTCAAACACAAGCTTAAAATTGAAGGAAAACTTATGTTCAATAAAATAATTTTAGTTGGAAACTTAACACGTGACATCGAGCTTAGATACTCTCAAGCGGGTATGGGGATTGCAAAGACTGCAATTGCTACTAGCCGTAAATTCACTAGCAATGGTGAGAAAAAAGAGGAAGTATGTTTTGTAGACATCACTTTTTTCGGTAGAAGTGCTGAAGTTGCTAACCAATACCTCAGAAAAGGGAGTAAGATCCTAGTAGAGGGAAGATTAAACTTTGAACAATGGGTTGACCAAAACGGACAAAAAAGATCAAAACACTCTGTTATCGTAGAAACTATGCAGATGTTAGACTCTAAAGGGGACAATCAAGGTGGATACAATGCCCCTTCAAATGCTCCAGCGGACAATAACCAAAGCATGGGTGGTGGATATAATGCACCAACTCAAGGTCAAGCACAATCGTACCAAGCTCCACAGCAGCAACAACAAAGTTATGGACAACCTGCACAGCAGCAAGCTCCACAAACAAGTTACAACAAAGCTGCTGAGCAAAGTCGCCAAATGCCAAACCCTGCTGATGTACCATCTTATGATATAGATGAAGATGAAATTCCGTTTTAGAAAAATAAATAATAAAAGGTAACACCATGTCAGAAAAAAGAAAATACAAAAAAAGATATTGTAAATACTGTGAAGCAAAA
>CAZFGS010000027.1:0-15902 GCA_964518545.1 uncultured Sulfurimonas sp.
ACATTTTGTCTCTTAATGTTAAGAGGTCGAAATTATAGACAAATCATTTTTATATGTCAAGATATTTTTACACAAATTTAGAAAAACATCTCTTTATCGATCAAAATCAGCATTTTTATAGCATGTAGAGTACTTTGATGCTGTACATAATTTCTATCTCCATGAAGATGAAGGTGTACCTCTTTATGTTGTGTTTTACTTCGCACACCAACATATACAGTTCCAACAGGTTTGAATTCACTTCCGCCACCATCACCTGCAATTCCACTTATAGAGAGTGCATAATCTGCATCACTTACATTAAGGACACCCTCACTCATCTCTTTGACAACATCAGCACTCACAGCACCCTCTTTTTCTATCACTTCATGACTCACAGCAAGCCAGTTTTCTTTTAAAGAGTTAGAATAAGTCACTAAAGAGCCATCAAGAATTGTTGATGCTCCATTATTTTTTGTAAAATAGTAAGAGAGTAGTCCACCCGTACAACTCTCAGCAAAACTTACCCGTTTATTTACGGCTGAGAGTCTCTCTATAATATATGCTACAACATTTGATGCAGCTATAAGATTTTTTGGTAAAAGTTGCTTTACTGATTCTATAAATTTCGATATATCTCCATACTTATTACTTGATATATCTACTCTGAGCCATCCATCTATAAGCTTAGTAACATTTATATGTACATCATATGTCTGAGCTATAGGGTTTAATATAGCACTTAGTGTCTCTTTCACCTCATCAAAAACATGAAGTGTCGCGTTTGATATATGACTCTGCATCAATACCTCAGGCATCTTTTGTTCTTCATCAATCTGTAATACATTTGTAAAAGAGTTTTTATACTCTAAAAGATAACTTCCCTCCTCAAAAAGAGATGTTTTTTGAGGTATAAGCATATTTTCTTTGAGTATTTGATTATCACTTGTTACTGTACATATAAGTTTTCCTACAGTAGAAAAGTGCTTTTTCGTAGTCACGATAATAATTTTATCATCAGAATTAAGCTCCTCTTCTAAGTATAAAAAGAGAGAATTGTCACTCTCTTTAAAGTAAGTGATGGAGTCTATAAAATGTACTTTTTGCTCTATTTTTCTCAAAACATACTCTTGAAGAGAGCTGTTATATACAAATTTGTTACCGATGAAGATAAGATGGAGTTTCATACGAGTTTTACCTTATATTTATTTGGGTTATTATAACGCTTTTATGAGCTTTTAAACACATTAGAGATATAATGCAAAACTTTTTAATACAATTTGAGGCAGAGATGGACTACAAAGACACACTACTACTACCGACGACAAATTTTGCCATGCGTGGTAATCTAATCAACAATGAACCTAAACGCTATAAAGCATGGGATGACAATAAAGTCTATGAAAAGATGAAAGCAAACCGCAAAGATGCACCTAGTTTCACACTTCATGATGGTCCCCCTTATGCAAATGGGCATATCCACATTGGTCATGCACTCAACAAAGTACTCAAAGATATCATCGTTAAACATAACTACTTTGATGGTAAATCTGTACGTTTTACTCCAGGTTGGGACTGTCATGGTCTTCCAATCGAGCAACAAGTTGAGAAAAAACTTGGTGGAAAAAAGAAAAAAGAGCTTTTAGAGACTCATGAGATTCGTAAACTTTGTCGTGAACATGCACGTAAGTTTGTTGATATCCAAAAAGAGGAGTTTAAAACTCTTGGTATCTTAGCTGACTGGGAAAAACCTTATGTTACTATGGACTACCGCTTTGAAGCTAATATCTACCGTACACTTTGCTCTGTTGCAAAAAAAGGGCTTCTTATCGAGAGAAGTAAACCTGTTTTCTGGTCTTGGGCTGAGAGAACTGCACTTGCAGAAGCTGAAGTAGAGTATGAAGATAAAGAAGATTATTCTATGTTTGTAGCATTTGAGCTCAATGATGATGCCAAAGCAAAACTAGGTATCGAAGGTAAAGCTGCTCCAGTTATCTGGACAACAACACCATGGACTATCCCTGCAAATACTGGTATATCTTTAAATCCTGAAGAAAAATATATTCTTACTACTGATGGTTTTATCGTAGCTAAAGAGCTATTAAATAGCCTTGTTGAAGATGAAGTTGTTAGTGGCACAATTGCAAAAGAGTTTGATGCGAGTGCATTTGAAAACCTAATAGCGATTAATCCACTTAACAATCGTGAGTCGCGTTTAGTACTCGGTGATCATGTTTTAGTTGATAATGGTACAGGTTGTGTTCATACAGCTCCAGGGCATGGTGAAGATGATTACCGTGTTGGACTTCGTTATAACCTTGAGGTTGTTATGCCGGTTGATGAGACTGGATGTTATGATGACACTGTAGTTCGTGATGGGCTTATCCCAAATGGTGAGGATTTTGTTGGTCGTCATATCTTTAAATCAAACGAAGATCTTTTAGTACTTATGGGTGATGCAGTACTTAAAGTTGGTAAGTTTATGCACTCCTATCCACATTGTTGGAGAAGTCATACACCTCTTATCTACCGTGCAACTCGTCAGTGGTTTATCTCTGTAGATGGAACACCAGAGGGGCAAAGTGAAACATTAAGAGAAAATGCTCTTAGCGAAGTGGAAAAAACACTTTTCATACCTGAAACTGGTAGAAAACGTCTTACTTCTATGGTTGAAAATCGCCCAGACTGGTGTATTAGCCGTCAACGTGACTGGGGTGTACCTATCGCATTTTTTAGAGTTAAAGCGACTGGTGAAGTGATCTTAGATGAAAAAGTACTCAACTATGTAGCGATGATTTTTGAGATGAAAGGAAGTGATGCTTGGTACTCAATGAGTATAGAAGAGCTCCTTTACCCTGGTGCTGGTTATAAAGCAGAAGAGCTTGAAAAAGTAAGCGACATCTTAGATGTATGGTTTGACTCAGGTTCAACTTGGAACTCTGTACTAAAATCTCGTAACTACGATGCTGGTAAATATCAGGCAGATCTTTATGTAGAGGGAAGTGACCAACATCGTGGTTGGTTCCAATCTTCACTTTTCCTCTCATGTGCAGTTGAGCATCAAGCACCATACAAAGGTGTTTTAACTCACGGTTTCACAGTAGATGATAAGGGTGAGAAGATGTCAAAGAGCAAGGGAAATGTAATTGCTCCAGAGAAAGTTCTTAAAGAATATGGAAGTGAAATTCTTCGTCTTTGGGTAGCTTCATCTGATTACCAAGGAGACCTTAAAATCTCTCAAGGTATCTTAAAACAGATATCTGAAAACTATAGAAAACTAAGAAATACATTTAGAATCATGCTTGCAAACATTAATGACCTTGAAACTCTTACTCCATATGAAGAGATGGGTGCACTTGATAAGTGGATTTTAAATGTTGCAAGTCAAGTTCTTGGTGATGTTCATAAATCATTCAGTGAGTATAACTTTGTCAATGGTATAAGTACACTTAACAACTTCATCGCGAATGAATTAAGTGGTATGTACATCGATATGACTAAAGACAATCTCTACTGTAATGCTCAAGATTCTGCTCGTCGTCGTTCAAGTCAAAGTGCTATGACGATGATTACTCGCTCTTTACTTTTACTGATGGCTCCAATCCTTACATATACAGCGGATGAGATTGTTGAAAATGCTCCAAAAGTTGTAACTAATGGTGCTGAGTCAATCTTTGAGATGACATATAGTGGTATTGAAAGTGGTGAAAGTAGTTTCAATGCAGCCTATATGACAAAAGCTCGTGAAGGTTTTGGTGCTGTTGTAGATGGACTGAAAAAAGAAAAAATTATCAAATCAACTTTAGAGCTTGTTATATATACTGAGTCAAAAGTAGCACTTGATATGGATACAACTGATGCAGAAGATTGGTTTGTTGTAAGTGGTGTGCTTGAAGATAAACCAGAAGAGGAGATTCTTGGAAGTTTCAAAGTGGATGAAGACACTTTTACAATCACAAAAGCAACAGCATATAAATGCCCACGTTGTTGGAAATTCCAAGCAAGTGAAGCAGATTGCACATGTAAACGCTGTAAAGAGGTTGTGAATGCCTAATTTTGCAGAGCCTGTAGGTTTTAACTTCATTTTGGCAACTATTGGTGTCATATTTGTAGTAATAGCACTTGGCATACTCGCAGTGAAAAAATTTAAAAAGGAAGTTTAGTGATTACATTAAAAGAAGCTCTATCACTGAGCAAAGATGAACTTAACAAATTTAAAGATGAATTAAAAGCTAAAATCGAAGCAAGAGATGAACTCAATGCTTACATAGATGTAAAGAGTGTTGGTGAGGGTGTGCCTATCGCCATCAAAGACAATATCCAAGTTAAAGACTGGTCTGTTACTTCAGGATCTAAGATACTTCAAGGCTATATTGCACCTTACAATGCAACGGTGATTGAAAAGATGAGTGAAGCTGGACTTAGTCCTTTTGGCCGTGTCAATATGGATGAGTTTGCAATGGGTTCAACAACAGAATCTAGCTTTTATGGTAAAACACAAAATCCTCACAATGCTGAGTGTGTTCCTGGTGGAAGTTCTGGAGGGAGTGCTGCTGCTGTTGGTGCTGGTCTGGCTATCGCAGCTTTAGGAAGCGATACTGGTGGAAGTATTCGTCAACCTGCTGCATTTTGTGGAATTGTAGGGATGAAACCAACTTATGGTCGCGTTTCTCGCTATGGTTTAGGAGCTTATGCTTCAAGTCTTGATCAGATTGGACCAATGACACAAAATGTTGAAGATGCAGCAATTCTCTACGATATCATCAGTGGAAGCGATTCGAAAGACTCTACAAATGCACAAAAAGATGATAAAGTAGTTCCAAATCTCAATAGTGAGAGAAAACTTACTATTGCTACACTTCCAAAGTATGTTGAACATGCAAGCCAAGATATTAAAGATGCTTACACAAAAGCTATAGAGGCACTTAAAGCTGCTGGACATACTATAGTTGAAAAAGAGATGATGGATGCTAAGTTTGATATCTCCGCTTACTATATCACAGCAACTGCCGAAGCAACAACAAATCTTGCTCGTTATGATGGTATCCGTTATGGTAACCGTGTAGAGGGCAAAAACCTTGAAGAGACTTTCATCAATACAAGAAGTGAAGGTTTTGGAGATGAAGTGAAACGCCGTATACTTCTAGGAAACTTTGTACTCTCCAGTGGATACTATGAAGCTTACTATGTCAAAGCACAAAAAACAAGACATATCATCAAAGATGAGTATGCAAAAATATTTGAAGAGGTAGACCTTATACTCTCTCCTGTTGCACCAACTGTTGCAAATAAATTTGGAGAGCTTGAAAACCCTATGGATATGTACTTAAGTGATATCTATACCATTTCAGTCAACCTTGCAGGACTCCCTGCCCTTTCACTGCCAATTATGAAAAATGATGATGGTATGCCAGTTGGACTCCAACTTATCGCTTCAGCATATGATGAACAAACACTATTTGATGGCTCACTCAGCTTAGAAAAACAAATTAACTACAAAGGATAACCATGAGAATTCGTAAACGCGCCCTAACATTTGAAGATGTACTTTTAGTACCACAATACTCTGAAGTACTACCAAAAGAGGTTTCATTAGAAACTAAACTAACTCGTAATATTTCCCTTAAAATCCCTATGGTTTCAGCTGCTATGGATACAGTAACAGAATACCGTGCTGCTATCGCTATGGCTAGACTTGGTGGTATTGGTATTATCCATAAAAATATGGATATCGAGACACAATGTAAACAAGTCAAAAAAGTGAAAAAAAGTGAAAGTGGAATTATCATCGATCCTATCTTTGTTCATCCTGATGCAACTTTAGCAGATGCAGAAGCACTCATGAATGAGTTTAAAATCTCTGGTGTTCCTGTTGTTGATGGTCATAACAAACTTCTTGGTATCCTTACAAACCGCGATATGCATTTTGAAAAAGATATGCGTAAACTAGCAAGCGAAGTGATGACAGCTATGCCACTTATCACAGCAACGAAAGGGATCTCTTTAGATGATGCTGCAGATATTATGCATCAACACAAAATTGAAAAGCTTCCTATTATTGATGAAGAGGGATTTTTAAAAGGTCTTATCACAATCAAAGATATCAAAAAGCGTATTGAGTACCCTAACTCAAACAAAGATGCATTTGGTCGTTTAGTTGTTGGTGCAGCTATTGGTGTTGGTCAGTATGACCGTGCTAAAGCACTTGTAGATGCTGGAGTAGATGTACTTGTACTTGATTCTGCACATGGTCACTCTAAAGGTATCCTAGATACTGTTCGCAAGATCAAAGAGAGTATGGAAGTAGATATCATCGCTGGTAATATTGCTACAAAAGAGGCAGTTGAAGCACTTATTGAAGCTGGAGCGGATGCTGTGAAAGTTGGAATCGGGCCTGGTTCTATTTGTACTACTCGTATCGTAGCTGGTGTTGGTGTTCCACAAATCTCTGCAATTGATGAGTGTGCAGAAGCTGCTCGCCCACACGGAGTACCTGTTATCGCTGATGGTGGGATTAAATACTCTGGAGACATCTCTAAAGCTCTTGCTGTTGGTGCTAGCTGTGTTATGGCTGGTTCACTCTTAGCAGGTACAGAAGAGTCTCCAGGTGAGACTATCATGTTCCAAGGACGCCAATATAAATCATACCGTGGTATGGGTTCAATAGGAGCGATGCAAAAAGGCTCAAACGACCGTTATTTCCAAGAGGGAACTGCAGCTGACAAGCTTGTTCCAGAGGGAATTGAAGGTCGTGTACCATTTCGTGGTTCTATCGCAGGAATTGTTCACCAAATGATGGGTGGACTTCGTGCATCTATGGGTTACTGTGGATCCGAAACTATCGAGATGTTCTGGGATAAATCTGAATTTGTAGAGATCACATCTGCTGGTCTTAAAGAATCTCATGTTCATGATGTAATTATCACACAAGAAGCACCAAATTATCATGTCTAACGAAGTTAGATATGCGGGTTTTTGGATCCGTTTTATCGCTTCATTTTTAGACACCCTTTTTCTAGCCTTGCCAGTTGGCATAGTCATCTACTTTTTAAGTGATGGCCACTGGTTTGACTTCGTACAATACCAACAAAACTTACAAATGGCGATGAGTGGCAATACTCATGCACTCGACTCACAACCACAAACTTCACTTCAATGGGAACTACTTTTTGAAATAACAGTCCTTATGGTAACTATGCTCTTTTGGAAACGATGGAGAGGTGCTACACCTGGGAAAAAAATTGTTCATATAAAAATAGTAGATGTTTCAACTTTAGCAGATATCACAAACACCCAAGCTATCACTCGCTCTTTTGGCTATATAGCTTCAACTTTTGCTTTTTTACTCGGGTTTATTATGGTGGCATTTCGTAAAGATAAACGAGGTTTGCATGATTTACTTGCAGGAACTATTGTTATATACGAAGATAGATAGATCAATTATATACTAACAAGCAAATTTCATTCCTCTCTATAAACTTTCACAATTAATTCACTATTTTATTTTATACTCTTCCTATCTTATAACAAAAAGGAGATCTTATGAATGTCAATAGTGCAGGCTCAATGGAGCAAATGCAGATGCAAATGAGAAAGATGGATGGCTCAGGTGTTGGTCAAGGCCAAGGTGGGATGAAAGATATTATGCAATCTCTTTCAACTGAAGATCAAAATACACTCAAAGACCAGCTTGGATCAATGACTCAAACAGAGAGAATGGATGCAATCTCACAAATGAAGTCTTTAGATAAGACAACAATGAGTGATCAAGAATATACACAATCACTTTTAGATATTTTAAATCAAGAAGATGAGACTACTACAGATACAACAAACATTTTATCTGTGTATGCATAGTCATTTTTAGGTATAATTATCCATGAGGATTTTATACCTAGAAGACGATATGATACTTGTTGAAACAGTAGAAGAGTACCTTCAAGATGAGGGCTTTGATGTAGACACTGTTTATGATGGGGAAAAGGCTCTTGAGAGTATCTATACACAATCTTATGACCTACTTCTACTTGATGTAAATGTACCTAGCATAAATGGTTTTGAACTATTAAAAATTTTAAGAGATGCTGATATATCAACTCCTGCTATATTTATAACTTCACTCAACAGCATAGAGGACCTTTCACAAGGTTATAGTGTAGGTGCTGATGACTATGTTAAAAAACCTTTTATACTTAAAGAACTTCTCTTTAGAATTCATGCTCTTTTAAAACGCGAATATAAATCACAAAATGAGATCATTATATTATCTCAAGATACGAACTTCAATACACAAACCAATGAACTCCATGTAGCAAATAAAAAAATCTCTCTCAATCCAAAAGAAACACTCCTCCTTAAACTCTTTTTGAAACACCAAAATGAGTGTATAACATTTCAAACAATATTTCAATATGTATGGTCTTATGAAGAAAACCATAGTGATATGAGCCTAAGAACCTATATTAAAACACTAAGAAAACATCTTGGAAAAGAGCGTATTTTAAGTATTAAAAAAGTTGGATATAAATTTGTATAAGAGTGAAAGAAAAACGATTGTTAATGTACTGAGTTTATACTTAAGTTCAACCTTGTTACTAATAGCAACCCTTTTCACATCTTACTATTTTTATAAGCAAGAGCAACAGACACAACAAGAAAAAGATATACTTCATAAGTATTCATTGGAACTTGAAGATGCTCTTGCAAATATTTATGTAGATGGTAAAAATAGATATAAATACCCAAGGTTTCAAAATTTTAAAAGTGCCATTTATGATATAGACAATAATCTTATATTTTCTACACTTTCTATAAATCCTAAGCAGCTTCATAAAAGTTTTTTTATTGAAGATAACAATGCTTATCTACGCAGTAGTTTAAAACCTTATTATCTTGGGGCAGCATTCATACTAATAGAAAAAAAGAAAACAGCATCAAATATATTAGACGAGTTAGTTCCTTTAGCTCTTTTCATTATTTTTATCACTATAATCACATCATTTTTTCTTGTAAAACTTGTACTAAAACCTATAAGAGATAATCTTAGACTATTAGATAACTTTATAAAAGATACTACACATGAACTTAATACCCCAATCACTACTATACTTGCAAATATTGAAACACTTCATGATAATGAGTGTAGTCCAAAAATGCTTAAAAAACTCCAACGCATTAAGATAGCTTCTTTTAGTATCGCAAATATCTACCAAGACTTAGTCTATATTCTTTTAAATCACAAAACACCGATAAAAAATGAAAACCTAAATCTCTCAGATATACTCAATGAAAGAATTCAATACTTTGTAAATTTTGCTAAAAATAAAAAGATAATTTTACAACAAGATATTACTCCAAATATATACTTTACCGCTGATAAACAAAAAATTGAAAGATTACTCGATAATATCCTTTCAAATGCAGTAAAATATACAAAATCAAATACAACTATTAAGATAAAGCTCACACACTCCTCTTTGAGTATACTAGATCAAGGGAAAGGTATGAGTAAAGATGAGATAGAAAAAATCTTTGAAAGATACACAAGATTTGATAAAACACAGGGTGGTTTTGGGATTGGCTATAATATTATTAAATCTATTACTGATGAATATAAAATAAAGATAGAGATAAAATCTCAAGTAAATATTGGAACAGAGGTGATTTTGATATGGTAAAATATTTATTAATTTTTTCTCTTCTATCTAGCTTTCTCTATAGTGGAGATTTTAGATCAAATTGTTTGACATGCCATGTAAATGATTTTCAGCTACAGATGTTTATGAAAAAATATACATTAAAGTACAGTAGTGAAAAAAAGATAAAAAAAGCAATATACTCCTACTTAAAAAATCCAAAATATAAGGATTCCGTCTTGCCTTTTGGCTTTTTAAACCGTTTTGGCATTAAAAACAAATCACAACTTCCAGATGAAGAGATTAAAAAAATGATTGATATATACTATGACAAATATAATATCAAATCAAGAATTTACTAAAGTATCTTCCTCTTTCTCAGTCATAAAAAAACTATCGACACTTATGTTCTTAAATGCAGCATTAAGCGAAGTAAAGAGTTGAGGAAACTCCTGTTCTAATTTAGCAAGCATCACTTTCATGCTCGCTCTAGCATGAGGCATCTTTACATCAAAACGCATGGCAGGACAAGCTTCATCGCCTATAGCTTCAATCTCATTATCTTGTACAAATGCGATCAGTTGGCGTTCTCTCATTTGAATGAGGGGGCGAATTACCACAAGACCATTCTCTGCTGTATATTTTGGAGCCAAACTTCGCATCTGTCCATTGTAAATAAAATTCATAAAAAAACTCTCTGCCGCATCATCCATATGGTGACCTAGTGCTACCTTGTTACAGCCTAGCTCTTTAGCTACAGAATAGAGATACCCTCTTCTCATACGGGAAAAAAAGCTACAAAAAGAGGAGTTTTTTCGAATTTTTTCTTTAGCAAGTTCGTAAGTTTGAGTATCACGAACCACATGCTTAATCCCATTGGCTTCACAATGCTTTGCAAGGGCAGTGAAGTTCTCACCCATCCCATAGCCAATAGTTACAGCAATAAACTCAAACTCAAAAGGAGCACGACGTTGTTGCTCTTTCATTGCATGAATCATAGTTAGAGAATCTTTTCCTCCAGAGAGTCCAACAAGAATCTTGTCACCCTCTTCTATGAGTTTAAATTCAGCATTTGTCTTGCCTAAACGCGACATTATTTTTTTAGAGAGTTTAACACCCATTAAGCAGTAATTACCTTATCTACCATTTTCATCACAAACTCTGCAGACTCGACTGCACTTGTTTCTAAAAACTCATCGAAGCTAAAGCTTGCATCCATATCAGCGGCATCACTAATGGCACGAAGAATGAAAAAAGGAACATCTAAAGCATTACAAACAACGCCAACACTTCCCCCTTCCATCTCTAGTGCATCTGCATTAAACTCTTTTCCTATCCAGTTTTTACGTTCTTCATTGGCTACAAACTGGTCACCTGTAGCTATAATACCCTCTTGTACACTCTTACCCATCTCTTGTGCAACCTCTTTACTCATAGCTATCATCTGTGCATCTGCTTCTACAAATACAGCACCTTCTGGAACATAACCAAAAGGATGACCAAATGCAGTGATATCTAGGTCATGTTGTGAGAGTTTTGTCGCTACGATTAAATCACCCACTTTTAAACTTGAGCTAATCGCTCCTGCAACACCAGAAAAAAGAAGTTTTTCTGCTCCAAAGTGTTCTATCATTGTAGTAGCTGTAAGTGTTGAGAACACTTTACCTATCTTGGAGTAAGCTATCACTAGCTCTACACCCTTGTATATTGCTTCGTAGTATTTATTACCAGCATACTCTGTTGTTGTATACTCACCAAGTTTTTCTAAAATTGGTGCTACCTCTTCTGGCATTGCTCCCATGATCGCTATTTTCATATTTTCACCTCAAATGTTTCTATTTTTGTTTTAAATTTTTCTAATTTTTCTATTATGTTTCCACTTGCATCGACAATACAACTGCCACCCCAAAAGCCAAGTCCATCTTCAAAACCAACACGATTCACAAAAAATAGTGTTGCCTTGCACTCTGCGGCTACTGTTTTGATAATCTCATACCATTTATCTTCTATCTCTAAGCCATCATCGCTAAAACCTCTTGCAGGAGATGCCACAAGAGCGACAATAAAATCTGGATTTTGTTCCATTAAATCATGATGCACATTTTTATGCCATAAATCTTCACACACTACCATGGAAAATCTTTTCTCTCTCACCATAAAGCTCTCAAAAACATTACCTGCTTCAAAGTAACGAGCCTCTTCAAACATTCCGTAGTTTGGTAGGTGAACCTTGTGATGTTCACTTACAAAAACGCCATCAGAGAAATACAGAGCAGCATTTCGAAAACTTCCCTCCTCTCTCATAGCCCCACCAACTACAATATCTACATCTTTACTCAGCTCTCTTAGTGTATCAAGTTCATCTATGCTCCAAGCATCTTCTGTGAGCTTATCTTGAAGCATGTAGCCACTAAGTGAGAGTTCAGGAAAGACAATAAGATCACTCAACTCTTTATGTTCTTTTATTATAGTAGTGATTGCCCCTAAGTTAGATCTATTTAATTTAGGGGCAATTTGTGCAAGAGTTACTCTCATATTAAGAGCAGATCTCCTCTTTGACTTTCTCTAAAGATGCCATATCAGAGATATTAAGTGTTTTAAGTTCTTTAGCAATTCTACGATTTAACCCTTTGAGTGTAATACCATTACCAAACTCTATAGCCATATCAAGTTCTGGAGCCACTGCTAAAATAGACTGTTTGTATTTTACAGGTTTTACAAGTTGCTCTTTTAAAAGTGCTACAGCCTCTGCTTTTGTTGCATATTTTTCTGTTGTAACATTTGAAACAATCGGTGCCGAAAAATTATCTGAAACCATCTTTTCCATTAACTCTGCTAAAGGTGCTTGTGCAGAAGCTAATAGTTCACAGTGAGAAGCTACAGACATATCTAAAAGAAGGGCACGTTTTGCACCTGCATCTTTAAAAATTTGCTCTAAACTTTGAAGATCAGACTTCATACCAGCAACCACAAGTTGACCATCTTGGTTGTAGTTAGCAGGCCATACTTTTTTACCCTCAGCTTGGGCATCAGCACACACTTTTTCAACACTTGCATCCTCAAGACCAACAAGCACCATCATACCTGCGTTTATGTCATCACAAGCTTCTTGCATAAGTTTACCACGGTTATGTACAAGCTCTACAGCATCTATATAATCAATAGCTCCAGATGCACAGAGTGCTGAAAATTCACCTAAAGAGTGTCCTAAAAAAAGTTCTGCTTTCACATCTTGACAAGCATTAGAAAAAAGTTTATAAGCTATCATTTGTACTAATAAAATTGCCGGCTGTGTATAAGCTGTTTGACCAAGCTTCTCATTTTCTTCAAAGATAATCTCTTTAAAGTCAACTCCAATTCTCTCACCAGCCTTTGCAAACATCTCACGAGCTACTTCAGAGTTCTCATAAAAATCTTTCCCCATACCTACTGCCTGACTCCCTTGCCCTGCAAAAATCATTGCTATTTTACTCATCTTATTCTCCTTCTAAATGTTCTTTGTTATCTGCTATTTTTTTTCTTAATGTATTTCTGTTTAAACCTAATCTATCTGAAAGTTGTAGTTGAGATTTAAACTTTTTCAATCCTGCACGAATGAGTGGTGTCTCATAAAGATACAAAAAATTTCTATAGTCACTATTTGATCCGAGTTTAGGAGCAAGATAGTTTTCTACAATATCCATGAGTTCAGTATCTTTAATATCTTGTAAAAGATAGCTAATCATCACTTGTCTTCGTAATGAACTGGCATTTTCAGACAAATCAGGTTTAAATTTTTTTGTGTCAAATCTATCACTTCCACCAAAGAGCGTGGATGCTTCTAATGCAAACTTTTTAACCAAAGGTGCTATATCTTCTGCTCGTTCACTTAAAGGTGGAATATCAAATTTCACACTAAAGAGTTCATCTAGAAGTTCACTGTTAAAAGGTTGTTTTGCAGTAGCTATCACTCTGAGAGATCTCATAGAGATAGCATTCATCAATCTACTTAAGTTTGGTGATGTATCTATGTTTGTAATAATGATCTCATTAGCACTCTCTAAAGCTAGGAGTAGTTCTTCGAAGTTTGATGCATCCATAACAGATGCATCAGGAAGTATATAAGAAGCCAAACTTCTTTTACCTACACCCTCTTCTCCCATAATAAGAGCATTGACTGTAAGTGTTTTAAGAAGTGAAGCTGTTTTAAATGCCTTAGAAGAGGCATCTGAATCAGTTATAAAATTAGTGACATCCACAGCCGCTGCCGCCACCAGTTCCACAACATCCATCATCTTCTTGTTTATTTTCAGCTGGAACACCAGTCATCGCTTCTTCAGCAGTAGCTTCTCTTACATTATTTAGAGTTACTGTAAACATAAGATCTTTTCCAGCTAAAGGATGGTTAAAGTCGATTACAACAGTATCTTCTTTAATCTCTTTTACTGTTACTTGAACAGTTCCACCATCTTCACCTTGACCATAAAGTGTCATACCAACTTCTAAATCAATACCAGCGAATTGATCAGCAGGAACTTCTTGAGTTGCATCTGGATTGTACTCACCGTATGCATCAGCAGGTTTAACAAGAACATCAGCTTTTTCGCCAATCTCCATCTTTTCAATACCAGCTTCTAGACCTGGAATAATTTGACCTTTTCCATACATAAAAACTAATGGTGCACCACCAACGTTACTATCTACTACTTTATCACCATCACGTACTTCATATTCTAAAGATACAATTTGATTTGCTTCAATTGCCATTGTTAAAACCTTTGTTTTATTTTTTGGGATTTTATCATAATATTATATAATAGGGCTGAAAAAGAGAAGTACTATTATATTATTATAGATGTTTTTTAGCTTCTTTTGCTTCTTTTGATTGAGGATATTTAGAAACTATAGCTTTGTAAAATGCTTTAGCATGTTTTTTATCTCCTGTTTTATCCATTGATAAAGCAGAATGCAACATAAGTGTTGGCATATAAGAAGCTTTAGAATACAATGAAGTACTTTTCTTAAAATAGGAAAGTGCATTTGCATAGTTCTTTCGTCTATAATTCATCTCACCTATCATATAATGAGCATAAGCTGGCTTATAATTGCGTTTTATCAAAAGTTCATAATCTTCTATAGCTTTCGTATAATACTTTTTACCAAACATTTTTTTTGCTTCATTATAAAGATCAGCACTAGATTTTTTACTTGTAGCACTAGATGGTGTGCCGTGTTTTAGCTCTTTTGCCATCAACTCTTTAAATTTATTGACATCACGAACCAAAGAGTTAAACTCTGCTTTTGTAACATAGTCTTTATTTATTTGATCTACAAGTGTGCTCATCTCTGTTACAATTACTTTTGTTTTTTCAAGACTCTCACTATTGTTTTGCACTATATCGCTTAAACGTTTTTCATACTCATCACTATTTTGACTTTTTAGTGAATTTTGTTCTTGTAATTTTTGAAGATTGATTTTATTGTTGTGTGCTTTACGACTCAAACTCTCAATAATACTCTGAAGACCATCTAATCTTTCTCTTAAAGAATCTACTTCATTTGCTTGATTATTACTCTTTACTGCAATAGTATGTAATTTTTGTTTTGTTTCAAGAATAACTTTTTCATTTGAAGTTAAGCCATAAGGCTTAGGATTGTTAAGATCACCAGCACCAAACGCAGATGGTTCAGCACTGAGAAGAAGAAGTGGTACAAGAGTTGTAAAACCTACAACTAGTATACTTTTTTTCATATAATTACTATACTAAGGAAGAAGTTTAAAGTCTACACGACGATTTTTAGCCCAGCACTCTTGTGTTTTTTCTGTACAAACTGGGTTTGATTCACCATAACTTACCATAGCGATACGTGAAGCATCAATACCTTCAGCAACGATAGCTTGCTTTACAGCATTAGCACGTTTAAGACCTAGTGCGAAGTTATACTCATCACTACCCCACTCATCACAATTGCCTTCAAGTTTTACACTGTATTGTAATGCTTCATTTTTTCCAAGCTCTACTGCTGCATCAACTTTTTTTTGCATATCAGAAGTGATGTTATATTTATCAAATGCAAAGTATATAGTTGGTAATTTACTTTCAATTTGAGACATATTGAGGTGTCCTGCATTTGCATTTACCATGCTATCATCTGTTGCTACAGTTTCAGTCTCAACAGCTGCAACTTCTTGAGCTACCTCTTGAGTTTGAGCTTTTTCATCAACTGCTGGTTTTTTATCACTACATCCACTAAAAACTAAAAGTGCTGTTACAACACTAGAAAGTACTATACTTTTCATACTTATTC
>CAZFGS010000028.1:0-15860 GCA_964518545.1 uncultured Sulfurimonas sp.
GAGCATACTTGATTATCCTTATAATTAAAGTAGTATTATAGCAAAAATAATCTATTTAGTTTTTTAGCTAATTAACTTTTATTTAAGTTTCAATTCTGTAAACTTTTTAAATCAATTTAGCAAGTTAGCTAAATAACTTAAGGAATTTATTGTGAAAAGAACACTATTATCACTTGTATCTCTAGTAGTTTTAACTGCATCTACAACACTTATGGCAGGATTTGCAAATACTGACAAACTCTTAGATGAAGCAAAAAAAGAAGTAGGAGAGATGAAAACTTCTACTCTGAAAAAAATGTTAGATAAAGAAGAATCAGTCGTTGTTTTAGATGTTCGAGAAAAAGAACAACGTTCTGAAGGTGAGATATATGCAGATGATTCGTATGCTATTACTCGTGGAAATTTAGAGTTTGTTATAGGGAATAAAGTAAAAGACAAAAATGCAATTATTGTAACTTATTGTAGAGGTGGAAGTCGTGGAGCATTAGCTGCTCAAACATTAAGACACTTAGGGTATAAAAATGCAACAAATCTTAAAGGTGGACTCAAAGGGTGGGCAAAAGCTGGCTATCCAGTAGAGACAGGTTTAGGAACTGTGGTATTGAGTAAAGATGAGGATGCAGAATAATGGCAAATAAAAATATAATAACAGTAATTACTGCAACAATAGTGGCATCTCTTTGCTGTGTAACACCTGTTCTTGCAGTTTTAGCAGGTTCAAGTTCTTTAGCATCATCTTTTTCATGGTTAACTCCTTATCATAACTATATCGTAGTATTTACTGTTTTAGTGCTTCTCTATGCTTGGTATGATAAGCTCAAACTTTCAATAGATTGCGATTGTGATAGTCAAGGATTTTTTTCAGGAAAAACTTTTTTAGCAATAGTTACTATTTTTACAGTAATTATGCTTACTTTTCCACAATGGGGTAATAAAATATTTGACTCTGCTCCAACTGCAGAGAGTTGTGCTACAGGTATTTGTGATTTAGCAAGTTCTGAACATAATACAGAAATAAAAAAAGAATCTCAAAAAACATTACCAACTCGTGGAACTACAATAGATGCAAAAGCTTGTAATACAGGTTCTTGTCCAATACCAAAAGAAAATACAACAACACAAACAGCAGATAGTACAGATTTACCAGTATTTCATTATATGGCTGCTGAAGCAAATAATCCGACAGAACACGGACAAGTAGCTTGTAGTGGAACAGGATATAAAGAGTTAGATGAACTTATGGCAGAAGCTCGTCGTGATATACCTGAAATGGCTCCTGTTGTGTTAAAGAGAATGATAGATAATGAAGAAGATTTTGTTTTACTAGATGTAAGAGAATTTATTCAAAGAGCTGAGGGTGAGATATATGCTGATGAGATGTTAGCGATTCCTCGTACTAACCTTGAATTTGAGATACTTAATGCCATTAAAGATAAAGGCACTACAATCGTTGTATACACAAGAATGGGAGCAAGAAGTCTTTTTGCTGCTCAGTCACTTAAAAAGCTTGGTTATACACATGTTTATAATTTAAGTGCAGGTCTTAAAGGTTGGGTACGAGCACAATACCCATATGATAATGGTCTTGGAACTGTTAAAAAAGTTGTGGATGCAGAATAATGGCTAGTAATACTCAAATTATAGAACTCTATACGGAATTAGTAGAAAACCCAAATAAAGATTTTGGATGGGATAAGGGTTTAGAAAATGCAAAGGCTCATGGTTATAAGCAGGAGTGGATAGAAAAAATTCCTTCTCGTGCTTGGGAGTTTTGTGCAGCTGTTGGTAATCCATTCGAAGATGCTGAAATAAACAAAGGTGATACTGTTTTAGATTTAGGATGTGGTGCAGGTATTGATATTTTAGTTGCTTCAATACTTGTTGGAGAAAGTGGAAAAGTGTATGGTGTTGATATAACTCCAAAAATGGTTGAGACTGCAATGCATCATAGTAAGTTAATGGGTGTAAACAATGTTATTATTTTAGAAAGTAGTTTTGATTCTCTTGAATTAGAGGATGAGAGTGTAGATGTTGTTATATCCAATGGTGCAATTAATATTAGCTCTAGTAAAGAGTCTGTTTTTGCTGAGATATACAGAGTCTTGAAACCTAATGGGAAAATATATTTTGCTGATATGATAGATATTTCCATAGATGAGGGGTCTTGTTGTTCATTGGAGAACTCTTCTTGTTGTGAGAGTGGTGAAGAGGATTGGGCAAACTGTGTGGCTGGAACAATGAGGGAGAATGAATTAATAGAACTTATTGAAAAAGCAGGATTTAAAGATGTAGAGTGTACTGGGCATACTCACTATACTACAGCTAAAACAACACAGGGAGCTGTTTTTCAAGCTACTAAAATTGGATCAATAATTTTAAGAGAAAAATATTGGGAAAGTATATTTAAAACTTCTGATTATCAACAAGTACTTTGGCATCAAGATTCACCAGAAAAATCGCTTAAACTTATTCAAGAATATTCAAATATTAATGCAAAAATTATAGATGTTGGATGTGGTGCTTCTTTTTTAGTCGACAGACTTTTAGAAGAAGGATATAAAAATATTACTCTTCTGGATACTGCAAAAACATCACTTGATATTGTTAAGGAGAGAATAGTTTGTCAAAATATAACATTTGTTAATAGTGATATTTTAGATTATATACCTAAAAAGAAATATGATGTTTGGCATGATAGGGCACTATTTCATTTCTTAAGAACTAAAAAAGAGAGAGAAGTATATTTTGAAGTTATGATAAACTCTTTGGATACGGGAGCTACTATTATATTAAGCACTTTTGGAGTGAATGGAGCAACTCAGTGTGCAGGGCTAAATATAGTACAATATAATGCTAATAAACTGATAAAAGAAATTCCGAGTACTTTGGAGCTTGTAGGGAGTCAAGAATATAATCATATCACACCAAAAGGGACTACTCAAAAGTATATATATTTTATTTTGGCTAAAAAATAAGCAAGTTCTTTAGAAAAGTTGCTTAAAAATAGATTATAATTCCATCAATATACAGACTGGAGTTATAATCACTTATGGAATCCCTACAACAAGCTTACGAAGCACGAAGTAAAAAAATCAATAAAATTGAAAAGATAAAAGACTCAAAAATACCTCAAGAGGCTTATGATATGCTCGATGAGTATGCAGCTAATGGTTTTGATTCTGTACCAGAAGAGGATAAATCTTATTTTTTAAAATGCTTTGGTATCTATTATCGTCCAGCAACTCCAGAAAAATTTATGCTAAAACTTCGTATACCTGGTGGGTTTATGAGCTCTTCACAAGCAAAGGTGATTGGGGCATGTGCTAAAGAGTTTGGAGAAGATTACATAGACCTGACAACACGTCAGCAATGTGAACTACGCTATCTCAGTATAGAGTCTTTGCCTATTATCATTAAAAGACTTGATGAGGTTGGCATTTCAGCATATCAGACAGGTGTAGATAACATTCGTGGAATTGTTGCTGATCCTTTTGATGATCTTGCTTTTGATAATGTTATCCCTTCCCATAAGACACTTCTAAAAATTCAAGATATCTTTTTAAAAAATCCTGAGTGGATCTCGACACTTCCTAGAAAGTTTAACACCTCAATTACTGGAAACTTATCAAATCGTTGTAATGTGTATGGTAATGACTGTTGTTTTGTTTTAGCTCAAAAAGATGGGATGTTTGGGTACAATCTTTATCTTGGTGGCCGTGTAGGTGTGATAGCAAAAAAAGCGGGTATCTTTTTAAAGGATGAGAGTGAAGTTTTAGCTGCATTTAGCTCTATTACCGATCTGTTTAAACGCTATGGTTTTAGAGATAACCGTAACAAAAATCGCCTTCATTTTCTCATAGAAGCTGTTGGTATGGATGAGATGGCAAAGGCTATCCGTGAGAATGCAGGGATTGACTTTGCAAGTGCCGGTGAGACAATGACTACGATGGACTATGTAGAGCCAGATCATGGAAAAATCCAACTTCGTAATGGAACTCTTGGTGTACATGTTGTTGTACCATCGGGAATATTTAAAGGAAGTGCACTTCTAAGAGCCGGAGAACTCTCGGAGATATATGGAGATGGTGAACTGCGTTTTGATATGGAACAAAGTTTTTATATTATGGGTGTAAAAAATCTTGAAGATCTTTTAGCAGAAGAGTTTTTCTTAGAATATAAAAATATCAATACACCATATTTTAACCATCTTATAGCCTGTGCAGGAACAGAACATTGCCCTTTTGGTGTGATTGAAAACAAAAATGATGCAATTGCTATGGCACAGTATTTAAGTGAGAATGTCTCTCTTGAGGGTGGACGTGTGCGTATGTACTGGTCAGCCTGTGTCAAAGGGTGTGGTATCCATGGACTTGGCGATATTGGATTTGAGGGGTGTAAGGCAAAAGTAGAGGGTGTGAACGGTTCGGGTGTGCATATTTTACTTGGTGGAAAACTGATGGGTGAGTCAACAGAGGGACACAGTGTTATCAAATCAGCTCCACTAGAATATGCGAAATACTATGTTGAATCTATTATGCTTGAGTATAAAAAACATCGTAAAGATGGGGAACATTTTGAAGGTTTTTATACAAGAATACTTAAAAATTACACCCATGCAAACATTGGTTTTATGATGATGCTTCAAGCTTATTTTAGAGTGAAAAATATTGAAGTTGATTTTGGTTTTTATACAAAAGTACTCACTGGGAAAAATGAAGAGTTTGAAGTTTTTGAACTTGGTCGTAAGCTTTATTATCAACTCTCAAAACAAGAAGCATACTCTACATATGAGCGTTTTACAAATGTAAATAAGCAGGAAAAGCTTCAAGACATTAGAAAACTAGTGCCAAATATAGATGAAAATATTGCACAGATGTTAGACCTTATTTTACACTCTAATGAGAACAGAAGAGCAGTTGTTTTCTCTGAAATTATGCCATTTATTATGCTTTATACAAAATAGTCAATTTACTCAAAGCAGATTTAAAGAGATTTTTTAGTATAATTCACGGATTTTTATAAAAAGGTGTATGCATGACTAATAACAAACGTGTTTTAGTAAAGTTTTCAGGTGAAGCTCTTGCTGGTGAGGCAGGTCATGGGATTGACACAAAGATTTTAAAGTATATTGCCCAAGAGATTAAGTCTCTAGTTGATGCTGGCATTGAAGTTGGTATTGTAATTGGTGGTGGAAATATTATTCGTGGTGTGACAGCTGCACAAGATGGCATTATTAAGCGTACATCGGGTGACTATATGGGTATGCTTGCTACTGTTATCAATGGTGTAGCGATGCAAGAAGCTTGTGAGCATGCAGGACTTGAAGTTCGTATGCAAACTGCTATCAAAATGGAACAAATTGCAGAGCCTTACATTAATCGTAAAGCAACACGTCATCTTGAAAAAGGTCGTGTGGTGATTTTTGCAGCAGGAACAGGAAACCCTTTCTTTACAACAGATACAGCGGCAACACTTCGTGCAGTAGAGATTGGTGCTGAAGTGATTATAAAAGCAACAAAAGTTGATGGTGTTTATGATAAAGATCCTGTAAAATATAGCGATGCAGTAAAACTAAATGAACTTACATATGATCAAGCACTTCAAGATCATATTAAAGTGATGGATGACACATCAATTGCTCTAGCAAAAGACAACTCTCTTCCAATCATCGTTTGTGACATGTCAATAGAGGGAAATCTTCTCGACATTTTAAATGGCAATATGACAAATTGCTCAATCGTAAAATAAATTCAAAGGAAAAAAATGAAAGTTGAAGAATTAACAGCAAAAGTTTTAAATGAAAATCCAAATATGGATAGATACCAATTAGCGATCGCAGTAGCAAGACGTTGTGACCAGCTTGAAAATGGTGCAACTAGTAAATTAAATATTGATCCAAATAGTATCAAATCATCAGATTTGGCACTTATGGAAATTGCAGAAGGCCTTGTTGTAGTTAAGGGCTTTACAGATATAGAAAAGTAAATACTTGCCGCTGAGTCAAGTGAATATAGACAAAGTCAAACATCTTCATGATGTTGACTCAGCATCCTCCTACCTTTTTTCACAAATTGAAAAAACTCCCGAATTAGAAAAAGCACTACAATACTCTATAGAAGCACATAAGCACCAGTTTCGTAAAAGTGGTGAGCCATACATCATTCATCCTATCTTGGTTGCATCTATCGTATCTTCTATCACCGATGATGAATCGATGGCAATAGCAGCACTTTTGCATGATGTGGTTGAAGATACTGAGACAAGTATAGAAGAGATTGGTGGGCTTTTTGGTAGAGATGTTGCACATCTTGTTGAGGGCTTAACCAAGATAGACATCATTCGTGATGCAGAGCTTATCCCCTCACACTCTGATGAGAAACTTGTTGTATCCGCTCTTACATTTAGAAAGATGCTTATAGCGAGTATAGAGGATGTTCGCATATTAGTAGTAAAGTTATGTGATAGACTTCACAATATGCTTACACTTGATGCCTTAGCCGAGTATAAACAAAAACGTATTGCAGAAGAGACCCTTGTTGTTTATGCACCGATTGCTCACCGTTTAGGTATCAGTTTTTTAAAAAATATCTTAGAAGATTTAAGCTTTAGGTATCTTTTTCCTGAAGAGAAACATCACATCGATAACTATCTCGATACAAACTACCATGCGATAGAGATGAAACTTGACGATTTTAAAGAATCTATTACAAAACTCCTTATAAAAAATGGCTTTTGTGAAGATGATTTTGAAGTGCTCTCACGAATTAAACATCGTTACTCTATCTACTTGAAAATGCAGAGAAAGGGTGTAAGTATCGATGAGGTACTTGACCTTTTGGCTGTAAGAATTTTGACAACAGACCCAGTGAAGTGTTACAATATTTTAGGGCTTATTCATCTTAACTTTCGTCCACTTGCATCGCGTTTTAAAGATTATATCTCTGTAGCTAAAGATAATGGCTATCAGACTATCCATACAACTGTATTTTATAATACTGCCATTTTTGAAGTACAGATAAGAACATACGAGATGCATAAAACTGCTGAACTTGGAGTCGCTGCACATTGGAAGTATAAATCGGGTGGAAACAATGTAAAACTCGACTGGCTCGATAACTTACAATATCAAAACGAGAGTGTAGAAGATTTTTATGCACTGATAAAAAATGATTTATACTCAGAAGATATTTCTGTGTTCTCACCAACAGGAGATGCTTTTACACTGCCTCGTGGTGCAGTAGCACTTGATTTTGCTTACGCGGTGCATACTGAAGTGGGTAACAAAGCAGTAGGGGCTCTTGTTAATAAGACAAAATCTTCTCTACTTACAGAGCTTAATAATGGTGATATAGTAAAAATAATCACAGATGAAAAAGTTATCACTCGTTGTTCTTGGCTAGATGCAGTTCAAACCTCTAAAGCCCAAACAAATATGAAGCTCAATTGCAATGCACGTATTCGTGAGATAAACCAAAAATCAAGCATATCGATTGTAGCGACTGCGATGAACCTTAATCCATCAAGAGTAGAGGAGTGGTTTGAGGCACACCATTGTGATAGTGTTTCAAGTATACCTACTGATATAGAACAGTTTAAAAATGTAATACATAAGTATGTTACAGAGATAAGTCAAAACAATCGTTTTCGTGGCTTTATAACTCGTCATAGATTTAAGTTAAAACGCTACGAGATAGCAGGCTTAGAGATCTATTCAAGCAAGAGTATTAATGATGTAGTATTTGATTATTGTTGTCACCCAAAAACTGGTGATGAAGTGATGGCATTTTTAGAAAAAGGGAAGGCCCATGTTCACCATAAGATGTGTAAAAATGCTGGGAAGCTTTTAGAAGCAAAAAATCCTATGGTTTTTGTAAAGTGGGCAGGACAAAAACTTTATAACTATAAACTTATAGCCTCATTACATAATGAAAAAGGAGCACTTGCTGAGTTCTTAACTTATTTGGTGAAGTTAAATATAGACATCAATTCTATTGAACTTGGAAAAGAGAGTGTTGATTATACGAAGTACTGTGAGATTGCTTTTGAAGCAAAAGAAGCAGATATTAATGCATTGCGCGCTAAAATAGAAGCCAAAATAAAAGTGATACACTTGATCCGTACTGACGACGCGTACAGATAGATAAAATTTAGAAAAAGAGAAGATAATAGATGATACAAAAAGCCTTAAGAGAGATACAAAGAGGTTGTGCAGAGATAATCGACATAGAGAGAATAGAAAAACTTTTAAAAGCATACTATGATGAGGGTAAAACTTATACTGTAAAAGCTGGTTTTGATCCAACTGCACCAGATCTACACCTTGGACATACTGTTCTTTTACAAAAGCTTGCAACATTTCAAAAATATGGTGGCCGTGTACAGTTTCTTATAGGAAATTTTACAGCTACTATCGGTGATCCAACAGGAAAAAGTGCTACGAGAAAAGTACTAAGTGATGATGATATTGTAAAAAATATCGCTTCATATACCTCTCAAGCATTTAAGATTTTAGATGAATCTAAAACAGATATTGTTTACAATAAAGAGTGGCTAGAAGCACTAGGTGCTGCTGGCATGCTACAACTTGCATCAAATCTCACAGTAGCTCGTATGTTAGAACGCGATGACTTTTCAAAACGCTATGCTGCTCAAGCTCCTATAGCTGTGAGTGAATTTATGTATCCTTTACTTCAAGGGTATGACTCAGTTCACTTGCAGTCTGATATAGAGATAGGTGGAACAGATCAAAAGTTCAATCTTTTAATGGGTCGCCAACTGCAAAAAGCTTATGAGATTAAAAAGCAGCAAGCTGTTTTAATGATGCCTATTTTAGAAGGGCTTGATGGCGTTCAAAAGATGTCTAAGTCTTTAGGCAACTACATTGGTGTAACAGATGAAGCAAATGATATGTTTGGTAAAATTTTAAGTATCTCAGATGATTTAATGTGGCGTTATTTTGAGCTTTTAAGTACACAATCTTTAGAAGAGATAGCGAAAATTAAAGAGGGTGTAGCCGATGGCTCACTTCATCCTAAAAAAGTGAAAGAGTCTTTAGCCTTGGAAATAACTACAAGATTTCATGATGATCTTGCTGCAAAAAATGCAAAAGATGAATTTGAAAAAGTACATGCAAAAAGTCAAATTCCAACAGATATCGCCGAATTTAGTTGTGATGGCGAGATCTGGATAGCAAAAGCCTTGGTAGATTGTAACATTGAGCCATCAACTTCTCAAGCTAGAAGAGATATTAAGCAAGGTGGCGTTAAAATAAATCAAGAAAAAGTAACAGATGAAAAGTTACAACTTGTAACTGGAGAATATCTACTCCAAGTTGGAAAAAGAAAATTTGCAAAATTGAAGGTAAACTAATGAGTTTTGAATCTTTAAAAATTGGAAAATACACAATCCCTAAGCCGATTGTTCAAGGTGGTATGGGTGTTGGTATCTCTTGGGACCAGCTTGCTGGTACAGTTTCAGCAAATGGTGGACTTGGTGTTATATCAGCAGTTGGAACAGGGTACTATAAAAATAAAGAGTATTCTAAAAAGCTAGTTTCTGATCGTCCTTTAAGTGAGGCTAACTTTTACTCTCCAGAGGGTTTTGAAGCGATTATAAAAAGTGCTCGAACTCTTTGTGGTGACAAACCACTTGCTGCAAATATTTTGTATGCTATTAACGATTACGGTCGTGTTGTTAAAGATGCTTGTGAAGCAGGAATAGATATCATTATCACTGGTGCAGGACTTCCTACTAATATGCCAGAGTTTACTGAAGGTTATCCTGATGTTGCCCTTGTTCCTATTGTTTCTTCTGCAAAAGCTTTAAAGATTATTTGTAAACGTTGGAAAAAACGCTACGATAGAATTCCTGATGCTGTAGTAGTTGAGGGTCCTAAATCTGGTGGACACCAAGGTTTTACTTATGAGCAATGTAAGATGGAAGAGAACCAACTTGAAAATATTGTTGCTCCTGTTGTAGAAGAAGCTGCTAAATGGGGAGATATTCCGGTTATCGCTGCTGGTGGTGTTTGGGACAAAAATGATATTGAAGATATGATGAGTAGAGGTGCTCGTGGTGTTCAAATGGGTACTCGTTTTATAGGTACTTATGAGTGTGATGCACATGCAAATCTTAAAAAAGTACTGCTTGATGCAAAAAAAGAAGATATTCAATTGATGAGTTCACCTGTTGGTTATCCAGCTCAAGGTGTAGTCACAAACCTTACTCGTCTTGTTGAAAAACGCGAGGGTCCGGCTATCAAATGTATCTCAAATTGTGTTGCACCTTGTAACCGTGGTGAAGAAGCAAAAGTAGTTGGGTTTTGTATCGCAGATAGACTCTCAGATGCTTATGAGGGTAACCTTGAAACAGGTCTTTTCTTCTCTGGAACTAATGGATACAAACTGAATGAAATCATATCAGTAGAAGAACTTCTTACTAAACTTATAGAGGGCGAATAATAGCTAAATGCTTCGTCTTCTAGCACTCCTTTTTATATTAGTATTATCTTTACATGCCCTTAGTAACAATGAGATTCTCAAGCGTGCAAATGGCTTTGTAAATTCAAATAATAAGAGCAATCAATTCCGTGCTTATAATGACTACAAAAATCTTTATCTTCGTGCTTTAATGAATGAAGATCAAAAGTTGCGCTTAAGTGCACTTAAAGGGATTGTTAAAAGTGGAAATAAGCTTCGTATTGATGTTTCTCAGTATGAAAAAGAGCTGCAACAAAGAAAACCTAAGTCGGTATATAAAGCTCCAAAATCAAAAAAAACTTCTACTAAATCAAAGAAAAAGATTAAAGTAACATCTTCGCATAAACTCAAATCTGTTCGTTGGGATAACGGAAGACTTGTTTTGAAATTTGATAAGAAACTTTCCTCGAAGCAGATAAATTATTTTACTCTTTATGATCCAAAGAAAAAGCGTTATAGGTATGTATTTGATATTCATGCCTCTATGCTTACAAAATCACAAAACCTTCGGAAAAAAGGGATCGATAGAATTAAACTTGCACAGTATAATTCAAATACACTGCGTTTAGTGATTGAAGATTCTTCCAAAGTGAATATCCGTTTTAAAAGAGAACTTTCTAAGCTTATTATCAATCTTTCACTGAAAAGTAGTTCTAAGCCAGTGGCAAAAAAAGAGTATCCAAAAAGACTCGATAGAAGTAAAGTGATCGTTATTGATGCAGGTCATGGTGGAAAAGATCCAGGTGCAATAGGCTATAAACATTATAGAGAGAAAATTGTAGTGCAGCAAATAGCACAAAGATTAAAAAATATTTTAAAATCTCGTGGTTATAAAGTATATATGACAAGAGATAGAGATATCTTTGTAAAACTGAGTAATCGCACAAAATATGCAAATAGAAAAAAAGCAGATATCTTTGTGAGTATTCATGCAAATGCTGTCAGTAAAAAGAATGCTAATAAAGCAGAAGGAATAGAGTGTTATTTCCTTTCTACATCGCGTTCTGAAAGAGCAAAAAGAGTGGCAGCAAAAGAGAACTCTGCGGATTTAAGTGATGCAAATTTTTATGGTAAATCAGCTTTTTTAAATACACTTAACTCGCATAATATTATAGCATCAAACAAACTTGCTATCGATCTTCAGCGTGGTATGCTAGCCTCATTAAATAAAAAGTATAAACATGTAAAAGATGCTGGAGTAAGAGATGGACCTTTTTGGGTACTTGTCGGTGCTCAAATGCCATCTGTACTTGTGGAAGTTGGATTTATTTCACATCCAAAAGAAGCAAAACGTTTGGTGAATAAAAACTATCAAAAAACTCTTGCTCAAGGTTTAGCAAACGGAATTGAAAGATATTTTTTAAACAACTAAAAGAGGATTAATCCTCTTTTTTATAATCAAGTGAACCAGCACGAGATTCTTTATCGTTGATAAGTCTTTCAATCTGTTGTTTTACTTTATCGTAGCGGTATTGCTCTTTAAAGCCTTGAATTCTTCCACCTGCAGCATTAGGATGTCCACCACCATTTGCCCACTCTTTAGAGATTTGAGCTACATTTACATTATTATTTGCTCGAAGACTCATGGTCCCACGATAACTTACATCTACGATAAAATCGTATTCTGGGTATGTTGTTAAAAAGCCATTCCCTACGATAGAAGTATTTCCAACACCATAGCTAAGGTAACCTCTATAGCCTTTATAGTAGATTGTTTTATCTGATCTGAGCTCACCTAAAAGTTTTACAACATATCTTGTTGCTAAATTATCTAAAGTATCATTTTTTTCCTCTTTAAAAAATGCTTTTTTAAGAGAGTGTATCTGCTCATCAAGGATGATGTTCGCATCCTCTTTACCAATAAAAGTAGCTGCTTGTAAAAGAAGGGAGAGTTTATAGTTTGAGTCTGCATCTGCAAACATCACACGGTTGAGTTCTCGCGTTTCTGTAACAAGGCGCATACATACTTTTCCAAATTCAAAGTTTTCTTTTTCTTCTTGTTTCCATAAATCTACAGCATTGACAATATCTACATATTTACACATCCACGATGGTTCATCAAACTCAAAATGTTCTTTTACATAATCATAGACTATCTTTGTCGCACATCTTGTTGTATCAAGATAGTACCAGTCATATTTTTTTGCACTCTCTTCTCCGCTGCCGTGATGGTCAAGAAGGATGATTTTTACCTCTTGCTTATTGTCATTGAGTTTGTTAACCTCTTTGTTAAGCCAGCGGGATTCATCTGCAGTAAGATTTAAATCAGAGATAAGTATAAGAGCACTCTCTTTAGAATTTTTGATAGCTTCTAAAATCATATCAAGCTTCTCTTTGACCTCTGCACCATAGTTTGCATTATAGTTAACTATATCGTAAGGAGTGTACTTCATAACAAGTTGACAGCTGTAACCATCAAGATCGATATGGGAGAGGTGGTGAATTTTCTTTTGCATTATTAGCCTTATATTAATTTGTAGTATTTATAGAGATGGAACCCATCACTTCAAAGGTTGCAGAGGAGTCTATCTCTGCATGGGAAAGTGTTACAACATCGAGTGAAAAACGCTCAAATATCTCTGCAACACCACGACGTAATTGTGGATCAACTATGATAACAACAGGTGAGACCCCTTTTTGTAGCATCTCCGCAGCCTTAGTAGATGTAGCTTGAATAAGTGCATTAATCTCACCAACATTAAGGAGAAGATTTCGCATACCATCTTGCTCTTGAGATTTTTCAAGCATCAGTTGTTCAGAGTTTGTATCGAAAGTTAAAAGTCTTATGACACCATCTTCGCTTGAATACATCTGAGTGATAATACGTGATAGTTTTGCTCTTACCTGTTCAGTAATAACCTCTACATTTTTTGTATACTCTGCAATATCTGCAATAGTTTCTAAAATAGTAAGCATATCTTTGAGAGGAATTTTCTCATGAAGCAGAGCTTTGAGAATACGTTGAATAAGTCCAATACTAGCAACTTTTAAAACATCATCAATAATAACAGGAAAGTCATTTTTGATTTTATCTATAAGTGTTTGTACCTCTTGACGAGTAAGTAAATCTTCAGCATTACGTTTGATAAGCTCACTCATATGTGTAGAGATTACGGTTGCAGGATCTACAACGGTATAGCCATTTATAATGGCATCCTCTTTAAGATCTGGTGCGATCCAAAGAGCATCAAGACCAAAGGCTGGCTCTTTTGTGGCCTCACCTGAGATCTCACCCGTCGCCATTCCACTGTCCATAGCTAAAAATTTATCTGGTTGAATTTCACCCTCTCCAATACTTACACCCTTGAGAAGGATTTGGTATTGTTGGGGTTGGAGGTGAAGATTATCACGTATACGAACTTGAGGCATTAAAAAACCAAAATCTGATGCTATTTTTCTACGCATAGAACGGATACGCTCAAGAAGATCTCCCCCTTGAGAGTCATCAGCTAAACGGATCAGTTGATAGCCTAAGGTAAGTTCTAACATCTCTACTTTGAGGATATCTTCAAGTGCATTCTCTTCCTCCTTAGCAATCTCTTCATGAGTTTTCTTTGGACGAATAGCTTCTTTTTCTTTCTCTAACTGCTCTTGAGATTTTTTACCTATAAGATTCTCAACATCTAGGATGCTTAATTCACCTTTGTCAAATTTGTAGATAGCCCATCCAAGAGAGGCGAAAAGGATTCCTACAAATCCCATAGAAGCAGTAGGTAGACCTGGAACAAGTGCAAATAAGATCATGATAAATCCAACAATCATCATGATTTTTGCATTTCCAACCATCTGATTGATTGTTCCCTCTGCAAAATTGTCCCCATCACTGGAACTTCTTGTGATCATAATACCAGTGGCTGTAGAGATGATAAGTGCTGGGATCTGTCCTACTAAACCATCACCAATAGTAAGGAGTGTAAAAGTGGAAGCAGCATCTCCAACACTCATATCGTGTTGGAAAACACCAATAAGAAAACCACCAATGATGTTTATAAGGGTAATAATAATACCCGCAACAGCATCCCCTTTAACAAACTTACTTGATCCATCCATGGCACCATAAAAGTTGGCATCTTGGAGAATCTCTGCACGACGAGCCTTGGCTTCAGCATCATCTATAAGTCCAGCATTCAAATCAGCATCAATTGCCATCTGCTTTCCTGGCATAGAGTCAAGTACGAAACGAGCAGCAACCTCTGCAACTCTTGTCGAACCTTTGGTTATAACCATAAAGTTGATAAGAACTAAGATAGCAAATACAATGATACCAATCACATAGTTCCCACCTACAACAAAGTCACCAAAACTGGTGATGATATCACTTACTGCATCAGGTCCTTCACTTCCATGACTTAAGATCATTCTTGTTGTCGCGATATTGAGTGAAAGCCTAAAAAGTGTAAGAATAAGGATGAGTGTAGGAAATGTAGTCAAGTCCGTTGGTTTTGGAACATAGAGTGAGATAAGTAATATTAAAACTGCAAATGCCATAGAAATAGTAAGTAAAACATCGAGCATAGCCGATGGAAGAGGCACTATAATGATGGCTAAAATTGCCATAACAAAAACAACAACACTAAGGTCACGTTGCCCTAGTAAGAAGTTTAGTGTAGTACCAACCTGTTGCCGTAGTTTCAATTTTTTTGCCAAGAAATACCCTAGTCTAATAGATCTGCAAGTGTAAGCTCAGAAAGAAAATAATCTATTTTACCTTGGAGCTTATTAAGAAATGGCCAGATTGCACAGATATCTGCTTTGTCAGATGGACAATCGTTGACAGAAGATGCACAGTCAAAAACAGCGGGAGATCTCCCCTCTACACAAGTGATAATCTTAAGCACACTAATATCTTTTGGATCGCGTTCAAGAACAAAACCACCATGGACACCTTTGTAAGACTTAAGTATATCTGCTTTTGCAAGAGATTGTAAAATCTTTGCTAAAAAACTTTTAGATATTGTCAAATCACGAGAGAGTGTTTCACTGTCTTTGGGTGATGAAGCTTTCGATAGAACAATAAGTGAAAGTATTGCATACTCACTGGCACGTGTTATTAACATAATTGAAAAACTTTATATTGTATTTTTAGATTGTAAGATTATAGCTAAAGAAGTTAAAAAGAGTATTATGATGAGAAATAATTTGCATTCTTCCTTTTTTTAGCTATAATTCTGCCTCAACTTTCTGCAAATATGCATTAATGTTAGATTATTATACCCATCAGGAGGCTATTATGGCTTTAGATTCGGCTAAAAAACAAGAAATAGTTGCAAAATACGGACGCAATGAAAATGACACTGGTTCAAGTGAAGTTCAAATTGCATTACTTACTACAAGAATTGCAGAGTTAACAGAGCACTTAAAAGTATTCAAAAAGGATCATGC
>CAZFGS010000029.1:0-15782 GCA_964518545.1 uncultured Sulfurimonas sp.
ATATATAGGAGATATGTTGTTTTTGCATAAAAATTAATCACATTCTCTAGTAAATATTTTCATAGTGGAAAAAAGTTATTCACATCTCTTGTTTAAAATGAAAAAAAACTAAACCTTTAAGCTGTTTAGGACCACTTTCTCAAAATCAACTTTACTTTTTATATTATATTTTTTTTCATACAATTCAAACTCCAATTCATTTGCATGAAGCAGAAGTCTTGTTGCACCACTTAATTGAACTCTCTCTTTTAAATCAATCTCTTTATCAAGATAACGAATAAAATTTTCTTTCGTTTGTCCATAGATAGGATCACCCACTATTGGATGTTTCACGTGAAACAGATGCACACGTATTTGATGTTGGCGTCCGGTATGTGGTGAACACTCAACAAGGGTCATATCTAAGTCCGGATAATACTTTAAAGGAGAAAAGCTGGTTTTAGAACTTTTTCCACTTGCATCAACCTTCACTACCATTCTCACAACTGCACTCTCGTCCTGAGCACGTAAAAGGGGAGCTTCTACAACCATCGACTCTTTGAACTCACCATGAACAAATGCAAGATATTTTTTTTGCATATCTCTCTCCTGAAACATCATCTTGATATCTCGCTCGCTTATTTTATTTGTAGCACAGAGGACAAGTCCACTTGTTTCTTTATCTATACGATGGGCTATATTTGCATCACGACCAAACTGATACTTCAATTCATCTATAAGAGAGTAGGGTGTTGCCTTTGTTTGAGGGTGAATCAAAACGCCACTAGGCTTATCAAAGACTACAAACTCTTTTTCTATATAAGTAGGTTCCAATCCTTTTGATATTGGCTCAAACATTATAAACTCAAACTCCCCCTCAATCTCCCCTGCAGTTTTTAGCATCTTCTCACCATTCACAAGAATACGCCCCTTAGAGATAAAACGCTGTGCTTCACGTTGAGAGTAGTTTAATTCTTTCATTAAAAACAAAAAAGCTTTTGTCTTCTCTTTGGCGAACATCTTTTTTATTACAAACGGCACTTAAATCCTTTGTGAGTTTAATTACTTTTTCATCATTAATCAAGTAAAATACTCTATATATTATATTGCGAATTTTAGCACAATAAACTCCCTACAAAAAGGTAAACAATGGTAGAAAGATATTCACGTCCAGAGATGGCAGAAAAATGGACACAACATGCACGTTATGCTGCATGGCTTGAAGTAGAAAAAGCAGCTGTAAAAGCTTGGGCAAGACTTGGAAAAATTCCTCAAGAAGATGCAGACAAAATTGTAAAAAATGCTACATTCTCAGTTGAACGTATAGAAGAGATAGAAGCCGTGACAAAACATGACCTTATCGCGTTTAATACAAGTGTATCGGAAAGCCTCGGTGAAGAATCACGTTGGTTTCATTATGGAATGACATCTTCAGATGCAGTTGACACTGGTGTAGCTCTTCAAATGAGAGACTCTTTAAATATTATCATAGATGATGTCAAGATGCTTATGGAGTCTATTAAAAAACGTGCTTATGAGCACAAGATGACTCTTATGGTTGGACGTTCACATGGTATCCATGGTGAGCCTATCACTTTTGGTCTTACACTTGCTGTTTGGTATGATGAAGTAGCACGTCATCTTTTAAACCTTGAACAAACTATGGATATTATTGCTGTAGGTCAAATCTCTGGTGCTATGGGTAACTTTGCTCATGCACCTCTTGAACTTGAAGAGTATGCTATGGAAGAACTAGGACTTAAACCTGAACCTTGTTCAAATCAGGTTATACATCGTGACAGATATGCAAGACTTGCAACTGCTTTAGCACTTCTAGCATCTTCAGTTGAAAAATTTGCAGTTCAAGTAAGACATCTTCAACGTACAGAAGTATATGAAGCTGAGGAGTTCTTTGCAAAAGGGCAAAAAGGGTCTTCAGCAATGCCTCACAAACGTAATCCTATACTTACAGAGAACATTACAGGTTTAGCACGTATGATTAGAGCTTATGCTAACCCAGCTATGGAGAATGTAGCACTATGGCATGAGCGTGATATCTCTCACTCATCTACTGAGCGTTTTTGGCTACCTGATGCTTTCATCACTATGGACTTTATGCTTCACCGTATGAATAACGTTATAGCAAACCTTACAGTGTTTCCTGAGAACATGATGAAAAACCTAAACCTAACAGGTGGACTTGTTTTCTCTCAACGTGTTTTACTAGAGCTCCCTCTTCAAGGTGTTAGTCGTGAAGATGCTTACAAAATTGTTCAAAGAAATGCGATGAAAGTTTGGGAAGAGATTCAAAACGGTCGTCCAACTACAAATGAGAAAGGTGAATCACTTTACCTAAACCATCTTTTAGCAGATGAAGAGCTTCGAAGCAAACTGAGTGAAGAAGAGATTCGTGAGTGTTTTAATTATGATTATTACACAAAAAATGTTGACAACATTTTCAAACGTGTTTTTGGTGCATAGCCCCTTTGGGTTATGCTAATTATTACTCTTATGAATACCATTACACAAGTTTAAAAATTCATTCTAAAAATCTTTTACTTTAATCTTTTCTACAATATAGTTTCGATAAAATCAATTACTTTTTCATCGATTTTTTATGTGATTTTTTTCAAAAAAATTATGTAAAAAATTTCAATATTTATATCAGGGAATCTACATGATAACAGTCATCAAAAGAAATGGAAGAACAGAACCTCTAGACATTTCAAAAATTCAAAAATATACAGCAGCAGCCGTAAAAGATTTAAATAATGTAAGTCAAAGTGAACTTGAAGTAGATGCACAGATACACTTTCGTGATGGGATCACATCAAAAGAGATTCAAGAGACACTTATAAAAACTGCTGTCGATAAGATAGATATCGATGCACCAAACTGGACATTTGTAGCATCGCGTTTATTTATCTTTAATCTTTACCATCAAGTAAATGGCTTTACAGGGTACTGTAAACTTGAAAAGTATTTTGAAAAAGGGGAAAAAGAGGGGCGTATTCTTTTAGGCCTTAGAGATATGTACGATCTTGATGAACTAGAAAAGCACATCAGACCTGAACGGGACTTTCAGTTTAATTATCTTGGTGTAAAAACTCTTTATGACAGATACCTCATTAAAGACAGCCAAGGAAACCCTATAGAACTTCCTCAACATATGTTTATGGCTATAGCAATGTTTCTTGCTCAACGTGAAGAGAATCGTCAAGAGTGGGCTATCAAGTTCTACAATATGATAAGTAAATTTGAAGTGATGTTAGCGACACCAACACTCTCCAATGCGAGAACAACACGCCACCAACTTTCCTCTTGTTATATAGGCTCAACACCTGACAATATCGAAGGTATCTTTGATGCTTATCAAGAGATGGCGATGCTTTCCAAATTTGGTGGAGGTATCGGTTGGGACTGGACTCAGGTCCGCTCTATGGGTTCATTTATCGATGGACATAAAAATGCAGCAGGGGGAACAGTACCGTTTCTTAAAATCACAAATGATATTGCGATTGCCGTTGATCAATTAGGTACTCGTAAAGGTGCTATAGCTGTTTATCTAGAACCTTGGCATATTGATGTTAATGACTTCTTAGACCTAAAGAAAAATTCTGGTGAGGAGCGCAGACGTGCCCATGATCTTTTCCCTGCAATGTGGCTCAATGACCTTTTTATGGAACGTGTGCAAGAAGATGGCATATGGACACTTTTTGATCCTTATGATGTACGTGAACTCTCTACTATGTATGGAGATGAGTTTAACAAACGCTACCAAGAGCTAGAACAAGATGAGTCTATCATCAAAGAGAGACTCAAGGCAAAAGATCTATGGAAAAAAATTCTCACATCTTACTTTGAAACAGGAAGTCCTTTCCTTTGCTTTAAAGACAATGCAAACCGTGCAAATCCTAATGATCATTATGGTGTTATCCGTAGCTCAAACCTTTGTACAGAGATTTTCCAAAATACAAATCCTAACCATTATAAAATCAAGTTTATTTTTGAAAATGGTGAGAGCATCAGTTATGAAGAGGAGGAGATGGTTACAGTTGACAGCGGCATAACAAAACCTGCGAAAAAAGTAACAGCTCTGGATTCTCTTGGTGGTATGCCAATCTTTGTTGTAGAGAAAGAAAAAGTAAATGGTGATACTGCGGTATGTAACCTTGCATCTATTAACCTCTCTCGTGTTAACACAAAAGAGGATGTAGAGCGCATCGTTCCAACAGCTGTAAGATGTTTAGATAACGTCATAGACCTAAACTTTTATCCTGTTGAAAAAGTAAAACGCACTAACATGAGAAGCCGCTCTATAGGTCTTGGTGTTATGGGTGAGGCACAGATGTTAGCAGAAGCTGGCATTATGTGGGGAAGCCAAGAGCATTTTGACAAGATAGACGAAGTGATGGAATCTGTTTGTTATAACACTATCTCCGCCTCTTCTGATTTAGCTTTGGAAAAAGGTGCTTATCCAGAGTTTGAAGGAAGTAAGTGGAGTCGTGGTATCTTCCCTCAAGATCATGCAAATGCTGAAGTTATCAACCTCGTAGACCGCGGTGGACTTTTTGCTTCAGCTTATGAATGGGAAGAGCTGCGTTCTAAGGTGAAAAAGCAAGGGATGCGTAATGGTTATCTTATGGCTGTTGCACCTACGAGTTCTATCTCTATCCTTACAGGAACTACACAAGCTATTGAGCCGGTGTTTAAACGTAAATGGTCTGAGGAGAATTTATCGGGTCTTATCCCTGTTGTTGTACCAAATCTTTCACCTGAAACTTGGGCTTACTACACACCAGCCTATGATCTCAACCAAACAGTACTTATAAAAGCTGCTGCAATTCGCCAAAAATGGATAGATCAAGGGCAATCACTCAACATCTTTATTACACTAGACAAAGCAAGTGGACGTTATCTTAATGAGATCTATATGCTTGCATGGAAACTTGGCCTTAAATCTACTTACTACCTACGTTCACAATCTCCAGAGATGGCAAGTGATGTAGAAGACAGAAGTATGGAATGTGTTGGTTGTCAGTAGGCCATAGATGAGACCTTTGCTTCCTCAAGAAACCTTTAGTTTTATGGAAAGATTTGGAAACTTCGTCGATGGGGAGCTTCGATCGTTTGAGGTTCTCTCTCCAAGCTCAATGAAACTCACACTTGCCGGACAAGACAGCGCGAGAGGGTTTGACTGGATCAGTATGGAGTTAGAGTTTCATGATGTGACCGATGCATCATTAGGAGGAGCCAACTCTTTACATCTTATCGATATGAGTGAGGGGGTGTCTCTTACATATACACAAAACTTTGAGTTTAAAATTAACACTTCAAGCTTTTATATCCAAAGTAAAACTATCAAACACCAAGAGGGGAATTTTTAAATGAAATACCTAGTTACTGATGATTCAAAACTTGCAAGATTAAGTTTAATAAAATCTCTTAAAAATGTTGCTGGAGATGTTGCAATATTTCAAGCGACCAATGGACTTGAAGCTCTACATATTATGAAAGAGGAAAAAGTTGATATTGTTTTTTTAGACCTAACTATGCCAGAGATGGATGGTTATGAAGCACTTCCAAAACTTCTTGAGATGAATCCAAAAGCAAAAATCATTGTTGTTTCTGCCGATGTGCAAACAAAAGCAAAAGAGAAAGTCATAGCTCTTGGCGCACAACTTCATATGCAAAAACCTATCAATGTAGAAAAAATGCAAGCTATACTGGAAATACTTTAACCATGCAAAAATTTACCTTAAGCGAAGATGAACAAGATGTACTCCAAGAGCTTATGAATGTGGCTTATGGCAATGCTACTGCTGTTGTAGCAGAGATGCTTGATGCTTTTGCCTCTTTAAGTATCCCAAACATTAAAGTGATACCCACAAAAGAATTACTCCAAACATTTCAAAAACTCAAAGAGAGCAGTTATTTTTTCTCAACACAAGCATTTAACGGTGAATTTAATGGTGAGAGTGCTTTCTTTATCAATGAAACAAGTGCTCAAAATCTTGCAAAACATCTTGAACTGCAAACACAAGAGGATCTAGATGATGCGATCTTAGAGCTTACAAATGTTCTTACTTCCACTCTTACTACAAAGCTAGCTCAAGAGATGAGTACCGAGGTAAATTTTTCACTTCCAAGTATCTCTAAAATACCCTTAAGTGAGATAGAAAACATTGACACTTTTTTACAATACTCGCAGGTGATTGTTATAGATACTCAACTCAATTTCCAAGATCAAAAAATCAATGGCAATATTTTTATACTAACAAAAGATGAATCGATACAATGGCTCAAAACACAGCTCAATACAATATTAGAACAACTGATATAGACAAAAAAATTGTCTCTAGCATTGACAATGGTATCCTTATACTTGATGAGGAACTTACTGTATACCACTATAACAAGTGGCTAGAACTCCAAACAAAAATTAAAGAGCAAGATATCCTAGGAAAAGACCTTGGAGATATCTTTCCAACTATAAATACTAAAACACTTGTAAGAAAAATAAAAACTGCACTAAGGATGGGAACACCAACTTTTTATACTGCAAGTACTTCAAAATATCTTATCCCCATTAAAATCAACCAAATCAAAAACTCTAACTTCACACATATGCAACAAGATGTTAGTATTATCCCTTTTGATTATGAGAAGAAGCAGGTAGCTCTTATACTAACAGATCAAACAATCATGGCACAAACACATGTGCTACTTCAAGAGAACATCAAAAAAGTTGAAGAGCTCAATGCACAACTTCTCAAAGAAAAAGAGCATTCACAAAGACAGCATAAACAACTCTTGGCCCACTCAAGAAGTGCTGCTATGGGTGAGATGATAAGCATGATCGCCCATCAATGGAGACAACCACTTTCACTCATCAATACCATCATTGCAGGGCTCCAAATCAAGCAGGAGATGCAGATACTCACCAAAGAAAATATGCGCAGTTCTTTTGAAAAGATTGAAAAAACTATTTTTTATCTTTCTGAAACTATCAATGACTTTCGTGACTATTTCAAACCCAACAAAGCAATGGTAGAAGTAAATCTTTGTGAACTTTTCAATAAATCTATGTACTTTTTAACTAATGAGATTGCCCAATCAGATATCCAATACAATGCTAACATAGACACTAGTTTAGTTATACAAACATATAAAAACGAGCTACTTCAATGTATTATCAATATTATCAAAAACTCTCTTGATGCTTTTTTGGAAAGTGACATTAAAGAAAAGTACATTAATATCTATGCTGAAAAAAAAGAGGATAAGGTCTTAATTACCATACAAGATAATGCCGGCGGTATGAAAGAGGAGATTTTAAACAAAATCTTTGAACCTTATTTCTCCACCAAGAGTAAAAACGGAACAGGACTTGGGCTTTATATGTGTAAGACAATAATTAGTGAACATCTACATGGTAAAATTACACTTAAGAGTCAGGATGACTCTACAACAGCTCTTATGGAGTTGCCTTATAAACTTGAAAAAAAATAATCAAGGAGATAATTATGAGAGTAGTATGTCCACACTGTCTAAGTGTTAATAATGTTCCTCAAAAAGAGAGTTATAAAAAAGCTAACTGTGGGAACTGTAAACAATCCCTTTTAGATACAAAGCCCATAGAGCTTAAAGATACAAACTTTGATGAAGTTGTAGTAAACAGTGATATCCCTGTTATTGTTGACTTTTGGGCACCATGGTGTGGTCCTTGTAAGATGATGGGACCTGTTTTTGAAAAAACTGCAACTAAATTTCCCCTTAAAGCACTCTTTGTAAAAGTCAATACTGAAACTGAACAAAGCTTAGGGGCTCGCTTTGGAATTCGTAGTATTCCAACACTTATGGTTTTTAAAGATGCAAAAGAGGTACACAGAATCAGTGGTGCACTTGATGAAACATCTTTAAGTGATATGGTTTCTCATTACATTTAACAAAACATATTAACTTTAAGTAATAATTTTGTAAAATGTAGTCTATTTATCTTCTCTAGACAAGGCTGCATATGCAAAATTATTATATTTTAGCTGTAGATGACGAACCCTTTAATTTAGACCTTATTCAAGCTGCTTTTAGTGAATACACCAACATAATAATCACTTATGCAAAAAGTGGCCAGGAAGCTTTAAATCTACTAGAAGAGAAAAACTTTGATGTTATACTCTTAGATATCAGTATGCCAAATATGAGTGGTCTTGAAGTACTTCAAAAGATTAGATCAAATCCCAAGCATATGCTTCTTCCTGTCCTTATGGTAACAGCCAATACCGAAAAAGAGAAAGAGGCACTTACTCTCGGAGCAAGTGATTTTATCTCTAAACCTTATGATATCAATGTTTTATGTGCAAGAACCATAAACTATGCACAACTTCACAATCTTACACAGCAAGTACAAAACCAAAATAGCATCCTTGAAGATACAGTAAAAGAAAGAACCCTAGCCCTGCAAGAAGCACTTAAAATCTCTAAAGAAACAGAGTTTGAGATCTCCACAAGACTTGGTCGTGCAGGAGAATCACGTGATCCTGAGACAGGTGGGCATATCAAAAGAATGAGCCATTACTCAAAATTGCTGGCAAAACTTTATGGACTTAGTGATGAAGAGTGTGAACTTATACTTTATGCTGCTCCTCTGCATGATATAGGAAAAATTGCCATTCAGGATGATATACTCCTAAAACCAGGTCGATTTGAACCCCATGAATACAAAAAGATGCAGGAGCATGCAAAACTTGGGGCATTGATGCTTGAGGGAGCAGAGAGGTACCCTGTCCTTAAAGCGGGACATATCATAGCTCTAGAGCATCATGAAAAATATGATGGCACAGGCTATCCACATGGTAAAAAAGGGACAGGTATCCATCTTTATGCTCGCATAGTTGCTATAGCTGATGTTTTTGATGCACTAAGCTCAAAACGCTGCTACAAAGAGCCTATGCCACTTGAGAAAGTGATTGATATTATGAAAAAAGATACACCATCCCATTTTGATCCTGAACTTATGGAGCTTTTTTTAGATAATTTAGATCAATTTTTAGAGATAAAAGAGATATTTAAAGATGAAAACTGCCAACCACTGCATCAGGAGATAAAAATTCAAAGTGAAAAAGAGCTTACAATCTTATTTGTCGATGATAACGAACTCAATAGAATTCTCGTCACTGAAATGCTAGGGTTGCTTTTTCCAAATATTCATATTGTTTCTAAAGAAAATGCCATCGAAGCCTTAGAAACTGACATATCCCAATACAACATTATACTCACAGATATAACAATGCCTAAGATGGATGGCTATGAGTTTTACACACTTCTACGAAAAGAAAAATCTTTTCAATCTCCCATCATTGCCATTACAGGACTTGATACAAATCAAGACAAAGACAAAATTCTTCAACACGGTTTTGACCACTACATATCTAAACCACTCGATAGTCGTGAACTCGAAAATTCTCTTAAAAGGTTTCTATAAAGATGAAACATCTCACTTTTACATATGACGATACAAAAGCATACAAACAAGCTCTTAAAGAATCAAAAAAAAAGCACTATAACTCTACACTTATTCAAATATTTACAGCACCTATAAAAAAGAAAAAACTTCAAAATATTGTAGAAGATATAAAAAAAAGTTTCCCAAAATCTACCATCATTGGAGTAACTACTTCTGGTGAGATCTCTCATGCAAAAATGTATGAAAATTCTACGGTTATAAGTGTTTCACTTTTTGAAGATACTAAACTTCAAACTCATTATGTAGAAGATATTAACAAAAAATCTGGGAAAACTCTCTCTAAAAAGATCTCAAACAAGTATGTTAAAGCAGCTATTGTTTTAAGTGAAGGACTTTTAGGTGAAGACTATGAAGGTTTTATAAAGGGGATTAAGGAGAAAAATCCACAACTTATCATCTCTGGTGGTCTAGCAGGTGATAATTTCAAGCTAAAAAAAACATATATTATTGTCAATGGTAAAATCTGCAATAAAGGGGCTGTTGGTGTCTCTTTCTCCGGTAAGAAACTTTATGCTACAAATAGCAATAACCTCAATTGGATCCCTATCGGAAAAGAATTTACCATCACCTCTTCTGAAAAAAATGTGATTCATACTATTGACGATGAGCCTGCTGCAGATATCTATAAACGCTACCTTGGTGCTCAAATATTTTATAATGATGCAGCAACTCTTCCAAATTTCCAACTACTTTTTCAAGAGGGTTCCACTACCGTATCACGAACACCTTTAGCTGTAGAAGGCTCTTCTATCGTTTTTGCTGCTCCCATCAAAAAAGGTCAAGTGGTACAGTTTGGATTTTCCAATGCTTCTGCGGTGATATCTGGAGCACAGGATATCAATGATCAACTTGATCAAAGTCCTGCAGAAGCCATCTATATCTTTTCTTGTATTGCAAGAAAAACATTACTTGGAAAAGTCCTAGAGCATGAATTTCAAGCTTTTGACACAATAGCACCAACAGCAGGTTTTTTCACATATGGAGAGTTTTATAGTACCGATGCAAATAATGCCTTACTTAACTGTACAACAACCATACTTACCTTATCTGAAGGAACAAAAGCAACAAAACGAAAAAAGGCCAAAAAATCTCAGCCAAATAATCTTGAAAATGTAACCTTTTCTGCACTAACACATTTTATTAGACAAACCTCTGATGAACTCAACTCCAATATGAAACTCCTTAACCAGTACAAAAATGCAGTGGACCTCTCCTCTCTTGTTTCTAAAACAGATCTAAATGGAGATATAACCTATGTTAACGATAACTTTTGTAAAATCAGTCAGTACACAAAAGAGGAACTCCTAGGAAACAACCATCGTCTGGTTCGAGATAAAAAGATGTCAAGTTTTATCTTTAAAAAGATGTGGCAAACCATTACAAGCAAAAAGGTTTGGCACGGACTTATCTCCAATAAGGCCAAAGATGGATCAATCTACTATGTAGATGCTACCATAATGCCTATCTTGAACAAAGATGATGAGATAGAAGAGTATATTGCCATCAGACAAGATGTTACAAAACAGATACAATCCAAGAGAAGAATTATAGAGAAAGAAAAACTGATTAAGGCTATCTTTGATAATCAAGACAGTATCGTGATCTATGCCTCAAAATCAAAAGGGATGCTAAGTGTAAATAAAAAGCTTTTTGAGTACTTTGACTACAAAAACCTTGAAGATTTTAAAGCCAAACATGCTTGCATATGTGATCTTTTTATAGAAGAAGATGGGTACACATATCCCTCAAAACACCAAAATTGGCTTAATGACATTGCTGAAGGAACCACCTCTTTACAAAAAGCAAAAATGAAGATAAAAGATGGAACTATCCATACATTCAATATAGTAATTAAAAAACTTAGTGATGAGTATGTTATCAACCTAAATGATATTACATCCCTTGAAAATGCCATCAAAAAAGCACATCTTTCAGAACAAGCAAAGTCTACTTTCTTGGCAAATATGTCCCATGAAATCAGAACCCCTCTTAATGGTATACTAGGCTTTACTGATGTCTTAACAAAAAAAGATCTTGACAAAGATTCTAAACGCTATATTGATATTATCCATAAAAGTGGAGAAACACTTCTTAATGTTGTCAATGATATCTTAGACTTTTCTAAGATTGAGAGTGGGGAGCTCTCTTTGTATGAACATGAAGCAAATCTCTTTGAAGAGATGGAAGCTTCTGTTTCTACATTTGCTTCTGTTTCGAAAATGAAATCAATTGATTATTTTGTTTATATAGATACCAAGATACCTAAACTTCTTCAGTGTGATATACAAAGAATCAAGCAAGTGATGAACAACCTCACAAGTAATGCTATAAAATTCACACCAGAACATGGTATTGTTCAAGTAGCAATTAAGCTTAAAAATATAGAAGAGAACAAAGCATACCTTAGCTTTAAAATTACAGACAGTGGAGTAGGGATACCCAAAGAGAAACAATCAAGTATATTTAATGCCTTTTCACAAGCCGACAACTCCATAAGTCGAGAGTTTGGTGGTACAGGTTTAGGTTTAGCCATCAGTAGTCAATACATAAAAATGATGGGTTCTACTCTTCAAGTAGAGAGTACAGAAGGGAAGGGAAGTGAGTTTTTCTTTGAACTTGAATTACCTGTTATTGATGCAGCAGAATCTTTTGCTTACCATGCAAACCTCGAAAAAATTCATGTAAAACTCCTTAACTCTCAAGACAAAATAGTCTGTGGTATCAACAATGTAATAGTCTCCTACTTAGATGCTTGGCAGTGTCCCTATGAGGAGATTGACAACATAGATATGTTAGATGAAAAAACAGATATTCTCATCACCTGTGCCAAGATTTTTGATATTGAACGCTGCTATGAAGCTCTTGAACACTATAAAAAACTGCAACTTATCTATGTGGAGGGGGTTGAGGATAACTTTCAATGTAAACATAAAAAATTTCATCTTATAGAGCAACCCATGACTGGGTCTTCTCTTTTTGATAAACTTATAACACTCACTAACACAAAGTATAAATTAGCTTTAGATACAACAAAAAATACAGAAGTCTTACAATTTAAAGGTTCAATACTTGTAGCAGAAGACAATGAAACCAACCAGATGCTCATATCGATTATGCTTGAGGAGAAGGGGCTTGATTTTACTATAGTAAACAATGGGCAAGAGGCTGTAGATGAAGCATTCTCCAAGAACTACGACATCATTTTTATGGATATCAATATGCCTATACTTGATGGGATAAGTGCTACAAAGATTTTACGTGAAAAAGAGTACAAAGGGGTTATTGTTTCATTATCTGCTAATGTGATTGAATCAGATATCATCTCTTTTAAAGAGGCTGGTGTCAATGATACTCTCAACAAACCTATAGTCCCACAAGAGTTAGATAAGATTCTTTCTCAATATCTAGGAAAAGATTCTCAACAAAAACAAGAGACTCTCTCTTTTGACCAGATATCAGTACAAAAACTCTCTCAGCAACTCTCTATACCAAATGAAACTATTATCATAAAACTCTTAAAAAGTTTTGCAAATACTATGACACAGATGAGGGAGAAGATACAAGAGAAAGGCTTAGACAAGGAGATAGCACATAGTATTAAAGGTGTATCTGGTAATCTACGCTTTAACAATCTTTATCAACTCACCATGGAGATAGAGAAACAGCTTGAAGAGGGACTAGCAGATACAAAAGAGTACCAAGAGATGCTTTTAAAACATTTTGAGCATCTTCAAAAAGAGATAGACCTAATTAATAAATAGGTATTTATCTCCTTATTTTATGTATGAACAACAATAATCAGTTACTTTTTTGATCTTTAGATCAAATGATGCATTTGCTGCTACATTAAAAGTCTCTGGTGTATGAAGTGTTTTCCACTCTTCACCTGGAAGTTTTACATCAAGTTCACCACTTAAAATCTCCATAATTTCTGCATCCTCTGTACCAAAAGTATACTCACCAGGAAGCATAATACCTAAAGACTTGATAGAACCATCACTAAACTCTAAAGTTCTGCTTGTTACTTTACCATCGTAGTAAATATTTGCCGCTTTTATCGCTGTTACATTTTCAAATTTATCCAATATTTTTCCTTTGTTTATTTATAAAATAATATCCTAAGATTGCATATATTGTAGCTTGAATAAGTAAAATTGCATAATTATCTAAGACCATATCAAAAGGGGCACCCATCTGATTGAGCTTTAAAAACCCTTCTATCGCTGGGGTAGAAGGGATAAAATTGGAGATAAAATGTAACCACTCCGGTAAAGCTTCCAAAGGCCAAACAAACCCTGCACTAAAAACTAAAGGGAGAGAGCTAAAAAGAACTGCTGGGGTAGCTATCTCACGAGAAGTAAAGACAGAACCTAAAAAAATACCTAAAAAAATACTTGCACTTAAAAATGCAAAACTGAATTTGAGTAGATCACCCATCTTCGCTAGATGTGTCACCCCAAAATACTCAAAACTAAAGCCAAAATAAAAAAGAAGATGGATAAAAAAGATGCCAAAAAAGATGATAAAACGCGAGAGCATAATGTTAAGGGTAGATCTATCATAGTTATAGCCTTTATAAGCCCTCTCTCTTACTCCTCCCCCTAGTATTGCCAAACCTATAAGCATTGTTTGTTGTAGTATTAAAACAAAGACAGCAGGGATAACATACTGAGTATAGGAGTTGTCTTTATTGAAAAGGTTAATGGTGTTTAAAACATAGGGTGTATACTCTTTTTTTGCCGCTTCTAAAGGGATGTTTTGTGTCAATTTTGTCACTATTTTAATACTTGCTGATTCTCTAAGAATCGACTTCATTGCAGCTTCTAAAACGCCACCATAGATAAGAAAATAACTCGAATCAGCCCCAACAGCTATGGTAGGTGATTTTTTTAAGCTCATATCGCGTTTAAAATGTGCAGGAATTACAATGATTGCTTTTATATCACCTCTTATAAGAGCTGCTTTTGCATCATCTTCACTTAAATCTTCCCTTTTAACAACAATCTGCGGTGTTGCATCCAGATTAAAGACAAGGTCTCGTGATTTATCACTTTTATCATAATCTACCACACTCACTGCCAAAGAACTCACACTCTCGTGAGCATAAGGCTGAGGATATAAAAAAGAGTAAAGAATAACACCACCAATAATGGTCAGTACAATTGCTACATCACTAAAAACTGTATGAAACTCCTGTTTTAATGTTTGTAAAAAATTCATGATGAAACTCTCTGCTTAAAACGAAGGTATACAGGGATAAAAACAAGCCAAAAAAGAAAAAGAAAAAAAAGTGTATTAACCTCATAACTAGGGTTAGTTCCATAGTTTGCTTGAGATATTTGTATCTCTATATAGTAAGATATAGGCAGCATATCTCTCCAAAACAGAGCAAAGTCGTTCATATTGTATACAGGGAAGGTAACTCCTAAAAATGCAAATGCAGGAGCGGTATAGACCGCTCCAAGGCTTAAACTTCTTGCATAATCAAACCCACTCACCAAAAACAAAAGAGCGATCCCCTGATAGGCAACAACAGTGAAAAACATAGCTAATATCATCACAGCAAAAGAACCCTCAAAAACCCAACCCAAGGTTCCATAGATATAAAAAAGATACAACATTCCTAAAAACATATAAAAAAGTGTGTATGGAAGCATTTTTCCCACTATTTTTGTAAAAGTATCTTCTCTAAAGTACTCCTTATCTTGTTGTGACTTCACTAACTCTCCAAAACTTACAATGGTAACAATCACAATAAAGATTTGCCATATAGATGGTAAAAGAGCTGATACTAAAAAAAGAAAATAGTTTTGATAGGTATTAAAAAATGGGGTAATCTGTATCTTTATAGGTGAAAGAGCCTCTTTGCTGAGATGAGTCTCTTTATAATGAACTAGATTGTTCACAAACTCTAACTCCCCAGCAGAGCTTGCCACAGCACGATTAAGAGCAGAGGTGATAATCTTTCCCACTAAGATATATTGGGTATTGATCATTGCCGTTATCTTTGGCTGTTTATGTGTTAAAGTATCTTTTGTAAAATGCTTTGGAATAATCACAAGAGCATAGGCTTTGGTATCTTGCACAAGTGCTAAAGCATCTTTGAGTGAATCAATCTTGTAAGCAACACTTAAAGTTTTTGTAGCATCTATCTTGCGAATAAGCCCCTTAGAGAGTTGAGATTTCTCTTTATCTACAATAACAATGGGCATATTTTTCAAAACACCATCATAAAATATACTTACAATGAGAAAATAACTTAAAAGTGGAAATAAAC
>CAZFGS010000030.1:0-15583 GCA_964518545.1 uncultured Sulfurimonas sp.
GATGTATAGTATCACATTAATAACACAAAATGATTATAAAATTAATATGTCATTTTGGATAAAAAAGGGAAAAAATGAATAAGCCTCTACTACTATCACTGGCTGCTGCTGCACTACTAAGCACAAACTTAAATGCAGAGTCAATGTATGAACGTATACAAGCTATGGAGCTTCAAATGAAGCAGATGCAAGCAGAGATACAAACACTTAAGTCTCATAAAAGTGAGACTGTAGCTGTTGAAGATGATGATGAAGAGCTTGAAGATGATGATACTCAAGAAGAGATCGCATCAGATGAAACAGATTCCCAAGAGGAAGATGATGATGAAGAGGATAGCATAGAGGACCAACTTGCTGATATTCAAGAAAATCTTACTGAACTCAATAAGGGGACAAATGGTAACCACCTAAAATTTGGTGTTGACTATAGATTTGCCATTGAAAATATGAACTACAAAATGGCTGATGGTTCAACTGCAAAAAACAATGCCTTCATGACAAATAGATTTTGGCTCAACATGGACTGGTCTGCAACTGAAAACCTAAGTTTTCATGGTCAAATAGCTTACAACAAAGCTTTTGGTGCACGATCGGGTGCAAGTAATCCTGCAACTGCTTCTTATGAAACATTTGACTGGGTAGCTAATGAAAATGCTTTTGATGATACTCTTCGTGTACGTTCAGTATATTTTCTTTATAAAAATGATACATTTTTTGACACCGATATACCATGGACATTTAGTGTAGGTCGTCGTCCATCTACAAACGGTCACCTAGTAAACTTAAGAGATGATGATCATGCAGCATCACCTATGGGTCACACTATCAATGTTGAATTTGATGGATTGAGTTCCAAGTTTGCACTTGAAGATGTTGTTGGTGTAAATGGTATGTATGTAAAATTTTGTGCCGGTCGTGGTATGAGTAATGCAGCACCTAAGTTTACATCGACTCCATATACTGATGTAAACAACTTAAACGGTGCAAATACAAACATAGATCTTGCAGGACTTATCTTTGTTCCATACGATAATGGCCAATACTCAATCGGTTCTCAATACTACTATGCTAGTAACCTTATAGATTCAGTTAATCCGGCCAACCAACTTGCAGGCTTTAAAACTGTTGGTGGTTTACACTCTGTAACAGCGAACTTTACAGCGAATGGAATCGGTGATGAGATTAACGACTATCTTGATGATACGATCTTCTTTGTAAGTGGTGCGATGAGTATCACTGATCCTAATTCAAATGAACGAATGCTTTATGGTGCTGTTGATGCGAATGGTATCGCAACACAAGCAGGAGAATCAAAGACTGGTTACTCTGCATGGGTTGGATTACAGATGCCTTCATTTGTAACTGACGATGGAAGATGGGGAATGGAGTACAACTACGGTTCACAATACTGGAGAAGTATCACTTATGCTGAAGATACAAACATAGGTTCTAAACTTGCCACTCGTGGTAATGCTTATGAGGTATACTTTACTGAGTACCTTATAGATGATATTCTTTCATTACAACTTCGTTATACATATATAGATTATGATTATACTGGAAGTAATGGTTTCTTTGGAGACACAACGGGTGCTTCTATGAGTATGGATGATGCTGTTGCAGCAGGAATGGGATCACAAGTTGTAGATAAAGCACAAGATATCCGCTTCTACCTACGTTACAAATACTAAGCCTTTAGGCTCTACTTCCCAAGCTCTCGCTTGGGAATCTACACATCATTTACAAACTTTCAGCTCGTAACTCTTCTAACTTCGCTTTCACATTTGCCACATGATCTTTTACACGTACCTTTTCCCATAAAGCACGAACGATACCCTCAGGATCAATAATAAGTGTCGTACGAACAATCCCCATATACTCTTTGCCATAATTTTTTTTCAACTGCCAAACACCATACTCTTGCATCATCTCAGTAGACTCATCACTTAAAAGTGTGATACCAAGATCTTTTTTCTCTATAAAGTTTCTATGCTTTTTCGTAGAATCAGCACTCACTCCTAAAATAATAGCATCAAGATCAGAAAAATCTGGTGCAGCTTCTGTAAATTCACAAGCCTCTGTAGTACACCCTGGAGTATTATCACGTGGGTAAAAGTAAAGAACCACCCATTTCCCTTTTAAATCACGAGAACATATCTCTACATCGTCTTGATTTGGAAGACAAAACTCTGGTGCTTTTTCATCAATTTTTATCATAAAATTTTCTCCTTAATAAATAAATAAAAGTATATAAACCCATATACCTGTAAATGAGGTAAAGATAATACCTAAATAGCTTTTAAATGCAAGCAGTCTATGTGCACTAGATTTTCTTCCAGGAATAAGACCCTTTTTAAAATGATAGTTTGCTTTTATAATGGTTGTTGCCCAATACACCAAAGTAAGTGTAGCAATTACAATATGAAAGATTAGCACAAAAAGAGCATAAGTATATGAAGCATTGCTACCATCCATAAAAGCATCAAAACCACCACCTAAACGCACTCCATATTCAAAGTAAGAAACAACAATCACAGAAAAAATAAAGATCAAGTTTTGAGCAAATGCATGTGCCTTATAAAGTCTTTTTCTTGCAAGTAAAATTGCAAAATAAACAAGCATTGGGAGTATAGCAACAATAAGTGTCACCATATCCATAAAAAATGGTGCCTTAGTTCCTAAAAAACCTGCTTCAAACATATAATTCATATTAAACCTTTTTTTTCTTTTGATAAACGAAGTATACAAAAGCTAAAATTATTAAAGATATAAGAACAATTATAGTTATTTGTTTTAAGTAAATCTCAATGAGTATTTGATTTTCTCCTATAAAGTAGCCTAAAAGTGTTAAAACCAAAGACCAGATACCAGCACCCAAAGCAGTGAAAACTGAAAACTGGACAATACTCATCTTGGCAAGACCGGCAGGGATGGAAATTAGTTGACGAATACCGGGGATGAGTCTTCCTATAAAAGTGGAGATATGCCCATGTTTTAAGAAATACTCATCCATCTTATCAAGTGCTGCATTTGAGATGAAAAAGTACTTCCCATAAAGCTCTAAAAAACGCCGTCCTACAAAAAAAGCAAGGTAGTAGTTTATAAATGCTCCAACCATGCTTCCTGCCAAGCCACTTGTCAAAATCATCGCTAAATTCATCTGCCCCTGACTTGCCAAGTAACCAGCAGGCACCATCACAATCTCTGAAGGAAAAGGGATAAAACTAGACTCAACTGCCATAAGCAAAAAGACACCAAGATATCCCCAGTCAAAAATAAGATCTACTAAATCTTGAGCCAACTCTTTTAGCATCTTAGTTTATCCTCTATCTCTTTTATCATCTGAGCGGCAACATCTTTGGAGCTATAGGAGAGTAATTTTTCACTTTTACTTTGTATATCTGGATTTTTCAATATATGCAACAGGGCAGATTTCAGCTCCTCCCCTTCGCGTTCTCTCCAACCAAGATTGTTTTTGACGATAAAGTCTGCATTATGGTACTGATGATCTCCTGCTGCATAAGGGTAAGGGATATAAAGTGCTGGACAACCATTGGCTGTGAGTTCCCAAAGTGTACTAGCACCTGCACGACTCACCGCTAAGTCTGCTCTTTGTATCAGAGATGGAAGTTCTTTGGTAAAAGCATACAGTTCCACTTCAACCCCAAGTTTTTCATACTCTGCTTTTACTCTTTCATAATCTGCTTCACCCGCTTGATGGATGATATGTATCCCTTGTTTTTTCAGCTTCCAAGCCACACTTAAAGCCAAGTCGTTAATAGCACGAGCTCCATGACTTCCACCTAAAAAGATGACATTTTGAAGGCTTTCTCTTTTTCGTGCTGATTTATAAAATATCTCTTTAATAGGATATCCCTCTATGGGAGAGCTATCATCATAAGCACAAACAAAACTTTTTGCAAAGGGTTTAAGAAGTTTGTTAAGTCTCCCCTCCACTGCATTTTGCTCATGAATAAACAAAGGTAAAAATCTACTGAGTGTTGCAAAAGAAGCAGGTGCTGCAGAGAAACCACCCACACTGTATGTAGCTTGAATATGGTGCTTTTTTAAGATTTTTCTTGCCTGCAAAAAAGCTTGAAAAATCTTCAAAAGAGCCTTGAGTTTCCCTAAACCTTTTTGATTGACAACCCCTGTTGTTTCTAAAAAATAAACATGGCTAAATGCACTTTTATCTGCGAAGTACTTTCTGTCTTGTCCATGAGTTGAACCTATAAAGATACACTCATTCCCATCTGCTACAGCCGCCTCTACAAGAGCTTCAGCTATCATAAGATGCCCACCGGTTCCACCACCTGTTATACATAACTTCATACTAATCCATTTTCGCTTTTTTACTTGCCATAAGTACCATCCCTATACCAAATGCAGCTCCAAGCATTGCTGAACCTCCATAAGAAAGAAACGGCACACTAATCCCTTTAATAGGGGTAATTCCACTAATACCATAAGCATTTACCATAAAAGAAAAAGTAAGAATCAATCCTATCCCTATGCTAAAAAGATAGATAGTCATATCTTTACTTCTATTGGCTACCTTAAAGATACGTTGGAGCATCCACATAAAGATAAATACCACAAACAAAACACCAATAAAACCAAACTCCTCTGCTAAACCAGCAAGGATGAAGTCTGTATGTACCTCTGAGAGAAAACCAAGTTTAAAAGTACCATTAGCAAGTCCAACCCCAAATAATCCACCGTTATGGATCGCATTTAAAGAGTGTCCAATCTGATACGGTTCCACCTCAACAGGGATACGGAGTTTATCAGCAATGGATGCTGGAAATATCTCTAAAACTGAGTTTTGAGCAAGTGCCCACCACGATTTGATACGCAGTATCCTGTGTTCTGCTGTCAATATAAAGATAATAACAGCGATGATAATACTACCCATAATAGAGATAAAAAACTTAAAACTACTCCCTGCAAAGATAAGCATAAACATCAAAGTAAGTCCAAGTACTACAACCTGCCCTAAATCTTTTTGTAAAAACGCGATGATAAACATTGCCATCACAAAGAAAACACCATAAGGCATAAAACGCTTAAACTCATTGAGCAGTCCCATACCATTATGGTGCCCTAGTTTACGAGAAAAGCTCCATGCCAAAAAGTAAACAAAACCCACTTTGAAAAACTCTACTGGAGCAAGTGAGAAACCTGCGATTTTAATCCACCGTTTGGCTCCACCCACTTCACTAACAATACTTTCTGGGAAAAATGGCATCCCTATCATCAAAAACAAAGAGCCAAAAAAAAGTAAAAATCCTATAGGTTTAAGATGTTTATCTGGATCCATTTGAGAGAGTCCAAACATAATAAAAATACTCAAAAAACCAAAAATAGTTTGACGAAGGACAAAGTGAAATTCATTCACACCAAAAAGGAGTGTTGTATAAACTGAGAGTGAGTAAGAAAGTACTATACTGATGGTTATAAGTGTGACCACCAGTGTGAAAAGTTTTCTATCTGCACTCAAACTGCACTACTTTAAACGGTTGATTTTTAAAACAAACTCAACCTCTGGCTGGGAAAGGTGGAGCTCTTTGGAGATAGTATCAAGTGAGACACCCTGCTTAAACAAAGAGATGATTTTTTCATCATCATTGCCATGTACCGAAGATGGTATGCTAATCTGCTTCACTCCGCTCTCTATCTCAGAGATGCGAGTATTGAGTTCTACATCGATAGCATTGATGTTCTCTTGAAGCTGTTTTAAGCCTTGAGTAAGAGGTGTCACCATATCGTACACACTGCGTTCAATCTCTTGATAAATCTCTTCATCGTTCATACGCTGAGAGTTCTCTTGTATATTGTTTTGTGTTTGATCTATCTTCTTTTTAAGATAAAAAAGTTCACGATTGAGCTCTTCTACGACTGAAGCAACTGAGCGAATATTTTTAGAATACTGCGAATCTTTGTTAAAAACATAATACAAAAGATAGAGAATAATCCCTGCCATCAAAACAACAATGTACTCTACACCAAACTGTGTTATATCAAACTTCACGATCTCTTCTCTTTTGCTTCACGGATTAGTACACGTTCACGTGCAGTAAGGTAAGCACTCCACTCTTTCTCATCTCTCTCATGCATACGAACCAGTTTTGCCAGTGTTGGGGATTCTGCCTCAAAATAAACACCGATATCGCGTTTGGGATGTACCGGCATCTCTATGCGACCATAGTAGCGTTTGGTAACTTCTAAAAGTGGCTCTTGGATTTTAAAGTACTCAAAGCCTATCGATTCTATATTTGCTTCACTCACCAATGGCACACGTTTTGGTGTTTCATCTTTTAAAAACATCTCCAATGCATCTATCTTTCTATGAAGTTCTACTACAAGTTGTAAGAGAACCGGATCTGTCTCAGATGTCTCCCCTCTTGCTTTGGCAAGTTTGAGCCATTGGTTGATAGGATCATCATCACTCTCACTCAGAGATTGATACTCTCTCTCATACTCTTGAGGGTTTTGAGATGCTTCACTAAAGAGCAAACTTATGGGAGCTGGAACTAAACGCGGTGAACTCATGAAATAACCTTATCTAAAATAATTAGAACAAAAAAAGCAATACCCAAGTAGCCATTTACAGTAAAAAAAGCTCTGTCTATCTGTGTGAAATCTTTTCTCACCAACTTTTGCTCATAAGCCAAAACAGCTCCACTACCGAGTGCTGCAACAAAGGCAAAAAAACCAAGTCCTGCAGACCATACAAAAAGGGTCCAAAAGATGACACTCAGCATATGAAAAAGTGCCGAGATGAAAAGTGTCGCCTCTGCCCCATAGATGGAGGGGATAGAGTGAAGCCCTTTTTCTTTGTCGAACTCTATATCTTGAAGAGAATAAAGTAGATCAAATCCAGCCACCCAAAATATAACACCTAAACTCAAAAGTACAGACCAAAGCGGAATAGTTGCACTCACAGCCACAACTCCAGCGATAGGGGCCAAGCCTAAAGAGACACCAAGTACCACATGAGCCAAAGAAGAAAAACGTTTAAAGTAAGAGTAGGAACCAAGTATAAGTAAGATTGGTATAGAAAGCTTGAATGCTAAAGGGTTAATCATATATGCCACACCCACAAAAACAGCTGCATTCGCCCAGATAAAAATGAGTATGCTAAAACTATCGAGCCGACCATCAACATTTGGTCGTGAAGCTGTACGTGGGTTAGCTGCGTCAACATCACGATCTGCATAACGGTTTACACCCATAGCAAAGTTACGAGCAGAAAGTGCTGCTAAAACACCCATAAACAAAAGCCAAAAACCAAACCATCCATCAGCTGCAACAACCATAGCGATGAAGATAAAAGGAAGTGAAAAGATGGAGTGTTCAAACATCACAAGTTCATTAAAATCTTTTGCTTTTTGTAGTATTTTGTTCAAGTTTTTTACCCTCATGATAAATTATGCTTATTTTATCTAAACTTGTTTTAAAATGATATAATTTCACCATGAAACAACTTGCAATTATTGGACCGACGGCATCAGGAAAGAGTGATTTAGCGATAAAAATCGCTCTAAAAACAGATGCTTATATACTTAGTATAGACTCTCTTAGTATCTATAAAGAGATAGATATAGTCTCTGCAAAACCCTCAAAAGAAGAGCTCTCACTTGTGAAACATTTTGGCATTGATGAGATATATCCAAATGAGCATTTTAGTGTTGATATTTTTATAGAACTCTATAAAAAGGTAGCAAAAAAGTGCAAAGAAGAGAAGAAAAACCTTGTGATTGTTGGGGGTACTTCTTTTTATCTTAAATCTCTCATAGAGGGGCTTTCCCCTTTACCAAACATCACTAAAAAAGTTCAAAAGACGGTAAAAGAGAAGCTCAAAAGTCTTCAAGAATATTATGATTTTTTACTCTTAAAAGATAAAAAATATATGCAAAAGATCACTCCAAATGACAGTTACCGCATAGAAAAAGCAGCACTTATTTATGAAGCTTCACAGCTGACTCCAACAGAATGGTTCAGGCAAAATCCACCAAAACCAATCATAGAAGAGTTGACAATTTTCAACATCGATGTCTCAAGAGATATTTTAAGAAAAAGAATTGAGCAAAGAACACAAAAAATGTTAGAGATGGGACTCATTGATGAAGTGTGTTTTTTAGAGCAAAAGTACACTAGAAAACCAAATGCTATGGGGAGTATAGGAGTGGTAGAAGTTTTAGACTACTTAGATGGCAAAGTAAATAAAGAGGAGATGCTCTCACTCATAAGTACCCATACAGCCCAACTAGCAAAACGCCAACAAACTTTTAACAGAACACAATTTGAGGGAATTATAAGTGCTCCTTTGGAGAGATTAGAAGAGATTATTATTCAATCAATCCAGAATACATAGAAGGTCGTCTATCTTTTAAGAGTCCCCAATACTCTCTTTGTTTTTTGTTTTCATCCAAATCAAAACTTGCATAGATAATTTGCTCTTGATCTCTTGAGGCTTGGGCTATCATCTTTCCTGTGTAGTCTGTTATGAAAGAGGAGCCATAGAATGTAAGTTCACAACTCTCCCCCTTCTCTACTCCATAACGGTTTGCCACCACGACAGGTACTGTGTTTGTGGCAGCATGACCCATCTGTACTCTTTGCCAATGTTCTTTAGAGTCCAGCCCAATCTCGGGCTCACTTCCTATGGCTGTAGGGTAAAAGATTATCTCGGCACCTTTGAGGGTTAAGGCTCTGGCACTTTCGCAAAACCACTGATCCCAACAGATACCAGCACCTATCTTTCCATAGGCAGTACTCCACACTTTAAAACCTGTATCACCCGGAGTGAAGTAAAACTTCTCTTCGTAACCGGGTCCATCAGGTATGTGTGTTTTACGGTAATTATCTAGTATGCTTCCATCTGCATCAATCACCACAAGAGAATTAAAATAACTCTCTTGTGGTGATTTTTCAAAATAACTCACTAACACAACAACTCTCAACTCTTTAGCTAAAGTGGAGAACTCTTGAATAAGTGGATTGTTTTGAAGAGGGGAAGCCCAGGAAAAATATCTCTCATCCATATCTTTACAAAAGTAAAGCCCCTCAAAAAGCTCAGGTAAAAGTATGATTTGTGCACCAGAAGCAGCGGCATCTCTTAGAAGATTTTTTGCTTTTTGTATATTTGCAGTTTTATCTGCACCCATACTCATCTGAATCGCAGCAACTTTTACCTTATGCATACTAACCTCTGCCAGTCACTTCTAAAAGGTGGTAACCAAACTGTGTTTGAATCGGTCCATACACTATACCAACATCACCACTAAATACAGCCTTATCGAATTCAGGCACCATTTGTCCTGGTCCAAACTGACCTAAATCTCCACCATTTCTACTCGATGGACAACTAGAATTTGCCTGTGCTACCTCACCAAAATCTGCACCATTTTCTATCTCTGCTTTTAACTCGTTACACTTCTCTTCACTATCTACAAGTATATGTCTTGCTGTTGCCCATGCCATACTATTTCCTTAAATTAAATTGTGTAATTTTACAATAATTTCTTTAAAGTTTGTATCTTAACTTTAATGGTGTATCATACATAAAATTTATTTCGGAGATATTATGAAAAATATACTTTTTGCACTTCTAGCTGCATTTTTACTTATAGGCTGTGGCTCAAATGCTACTGACAACCAAAATGTTCAACCAAAACTTGTTGTAGGACAAAGTTTAGCAGGACTCACACTCAAAGATCAATTTGGTAAAGAACACTCACTGAACCCTAACACTTACAAGCTTATCTTTGCTTTTTCAAAAGATGCTGCACACACTTGTAATGACTTTTTTGACACTCAAGCAGCTGATTATTTGGAAAAACACAATGCTCAGTTTATCGCTGATGTAAGTGCAGCTCCTTCTCTTATACGTTCTATGTTTATCTTGCCAGGACTGAAAGATTTTAAACATACTGTTTTACTTTTAGAGGACAAAGCTGTAGCAGCACCATTTAGAAAAGGGGTAGATGTTGAGAAGATTGTTGTAGTAACTATCATTAACAAAAAAATTACAGATATTCAAACAATAACAACAGCTCAAGAGCTTCGTAAAACTCTCGAAGATGATTCTCCTATATCTATCATAGCTCCAATGCTTAATGAAGCTATTGACACTGCTAACAATATGATGAAATAAGGAAAAAAGCATGGCAAATATATCGAGAAGGGGTTTTTTAAAAGGTGCTCTTGCTGTAGGAGCTATGCCCCTTATGGCAAGACCTGCAACCCCAAATGAAACACTTAAATTTGTACATATCACAGACTCCCATATGGATCTTGCAAACCCAGATAGTGTTGAAGCACTAGAGTTAGCAGTAAGTTTTTTAAATGAAAACTATAAAGATTTAGACTTTGTAATGTTTGGAGGGGACAACTTTAACAACAATGCAGAGGGAAATGCTGATGCACTCAAGTTTAAAGAGATTATAGATCAACTTCATTGTCGCACACTTGTAGTTCGTGGAAACAAAGAATCAAGTCCGACAAATGATACAGAGATAAATCTTAGCACTTTTAAAGAGATGTTTGTCAACAAGTGTGAACTTGAAACCGATGAGCATAACTGGCTTTTAGAGCTTAAGGGTTATAATATCTTAGGGTTAGACAGCTGTATAGAACATCAAAATAATGGTCGCTACACTGAAGAAACACTTGCATTCGCTGAGAAGACACTACAAAACAAAAAGCCAACACTCATCCTCAATCACCACCCATACACAAACTACTGGAAAGGTACACAAGAGAAAGATATACACAAGTATGTCCTCAACAATACAAAAGAGACTCAAGAGAGACTTTTTAAGTATAATAATCTTCTTTTAACACTCTCAGGACATAAACATATAGACTCAGTAACAAAGATAAACAACACCACTGCCATTGTAACTCGTGGCTTTATAAGACCCCTTGATTTAGATATGTATCCTATGCGTTATGTAGAGATTGCAGATGGTAAAATCACAGAAAAATTAATCTACACTTCCTAGATTTCCAAGCTCCAAAAGGACGGTATCACGCTGTGTTACCTCCTTCTTTTTACATGCAGATTCAAAAGCCCCACTCTCCCCCACTAAGATACACTTATGTTTTGCTCGTGTTATAGCAGTGTAAATTAACTTCGTGTTGTGCATGATAAAATGGGTAAAACTCATAGGAATAACTACGATATCGTACTCCATCCCCTGCACTTTATGGATTGTTAAAGCATAAGAGAGCATCAGATGACTTTTGAGCTCTTCATACTCATACTGTACCACCACATCTTCATTTGGATAAAAGACAAAGGCCTGTTCCTCATCCTCATCTATCTTAAAAAGAAGTCCACTCATCCCGTTAAAGATACGCCGTTGGTTGGAATCTTCACCCATCTTAAAACCATCACCACTCCAGCTTGTCATATTTTCATTTTTCGTATGAACCACCTTATCCATAAGACGAAACTCTAGACCACCCCGTTTTATACACTTTTTTGGGTTAGGGTTAAAATACTCTTGAAGCACCTTATTTAGGTTTGTACTTCCAAGTATGCCACCCTTCATTGGTGTTATCACCTGAAAATAGTTTAGATACTCTTTTATCTCTTTATTTTTAAGTCTGTATCTTGCTTTTTCTATCGAAGCCACTGCCTTATGTGTTATCTCTGCCACTATATTTTTGGAGTTGTTATCTCTCAACTCTTTTAGCTCATCTTGGGATAGTTGATTTTTAAGTGCATAGTAGTTTTGTATAGAGATATCTATAAACTCAAAGTCATCATACCTGTTTCTATAAGCAGGCACTACAGCTTGACGGATATCATTGGCTATGAATGTAATGGCTTGCTCTTCACTTTGACGATAAATTTTTGTCAACTTTACTATGGGTGCTAGCTCTAATGTCAATGCATCACTCAACACATTTCCTGCCCCAATGGGAGGAAGTTGTGCATCATCACCTACAACTATCACTATTGCATCTTTGGCAATCTTGGCCATCATCCTTGCAAATAAAGAGGAGTTAATCATCGAAGCCTCATCTATAAGTACAACCGAATAGGGAAATTTATCATTAGATTCGTGTTTGACAAGGAGTGATTGGATAGTTGCAGACTCATACCCTGTAGTATCGCTAATACGCTGAGAGGCGATACCACTCAAGGCACAAGTGATGATCTCTTTTGTGTCATAACGGGTATTTAAAAGCTTTAAGATAGTTCTACTTGTGGTACTTTTTCCTGTTCCTGCATACCCAACTAAAAAAAGTAAAGATGCACCCCTGTTTATAGCTTCAACAGCACTTCTTTGTTGCTCTCCCAGCTCTAGGTCACTCTCTTTTAAAAACTGTTCTAAGTCTTTCACAAAGCCACCACTATCGCGTTTGGCTCTTGCTTTAAAATCATCATATAAAAACTTCTCTGCATCATAAAGTCTTGCAGGGGAAACACGGTTGTTTTTCATTACCACAATGCTTTGTTCGCTCACCCGCTCAATCAATGCAGCCTCATAGAGATTTTCTCTGTTTGAAAATCCTAGGAGTTCATTGAGTCCACTAAATAAAATCTCTTTAGAGATACAGGAGTTTCCATTTGCTTCGCAGTAGTTTAATAGTACATAATCCATAGCAGAACTGATGCGACCCTCATTTTCTTTCGCTATTCCCATCTTCAATGCCAACTCATCAGCTCGTTTAAAACCTATGGAGTTGATATGTGTCAGTACATAAGGGTTCTCTTTTATCTTTGTACAGGGTTCATCTACATCTTTCATAGCAGTTGCGATGGTGGTAAGGAGTGCTGGGGAGACATCATAAGGGGAGAGAAACTCACCAAGACGACGCATAGAGCGAAACTGTTTCCAGGAGGCTTGTATCTTTTTAAGGCGTTTCTCTTTAATACCTTTAAACTCTAAGAGTCTCTCAATATCATTGTCGAGTATATCTACAAGCCCCTCTTGTCCAAACTTCTCTATAAGTTCAGCTGAGAGTTTTTTTGTAAAGCCTTTGACTATTTTATTTAAAAAGAAAAAAAGTTCATTTTGATTTACTTTAAGAGTTTCAAATTTAAAAGTTTTTCCATACTTTTTATGATCATCCCAAAAGCCTTGAAGCGTGATTGCAGAGCCTTTAATACTCTCTATATCGCTCTCATAGTAAGTACCACTAATCTTCTCGCCACTCTTTAAAACGGCTATAAAAAAACCTTCATCTTCAAAAAGGATTCTGTCAATCTGACCGATGAGTGTAGTAGCCAAATCTTTTTCCTTTTTTTTCTTATTAAATAAAATATGTTGTACTTTACTTTCAGTTGGGACAGTTGAGGAGCTGCAACTCCTCAAAAGCTTTTAATGTAACCTGAGTTCTTATAGAACTAAGATTATAACAATTATAAGCTTTTTTTAGATCTCACATCAATAATATAGCAAATTGCCATATTATAAAATTATTTTGTCACTATGGCAAAACTCAGTTCATTGATCTCTGTATGATGTTGAATAAACTTGTTTAAATCTTTTAAAGAGAGTTTTTGAATCTTCTCTAACTCTGTTGCTGAATGTCCAAGAGGAAAACCTTTATAGTACTCCATAAATGTACGGTTAAGACGTTGACTCATTGTCTCAACACGAAGTGGTTCACTCCCTAGTAAGAACTTTTTCGTTTGCTCTAATTCCTCTTTTGTCACCCCTTTTTTAACAAACTTGGCGACGACATCTTTCACTGTTTTTTGAGCTTCCTCTAAAGAGTCTAATTTTGTTTGAAGGTATCCATTAAGATAGGAACTCGATTTACTTACATGTACCCTTGCATAAGCAGAGTAAGCAAGACCGCGTTTTACACGAATCTCTTCCATTAAACGGCTTCCAAATCCACCAGTACCTAAGATGAATGTTGCCACTCTCGCCTTATAGTAATCTTCATCATCTACAGCCATATAGTAAGGTGAGCCAAAATAGATGTATGCTTGTTCAGTTTGTTTGTAAAGTATAGATTCACTTGGGGTTTTCACAACATCATAATGAGCAACAGGTACCACATCACCTTTTGGAAGGAGTTCTATAAGCTTTTTAATCTTTTTCTTTGCTACTTTTAGGTCAATATCTCCACCTAAAACAACAATTAAATTAGACTGTGTAAGATGTGACTTTAAAAAACTCTCTACATCACTCAACTCTATAGACTCTACACTCTGAAGTGTTCCAGATGAAGGCTTAGCTAAAGGAGTTCCTTTAAACAAAATTGCTTTGAGTTCATTTGAGGCTACATAATCAAAATCATTCTCTTTGCGACTTAATGCCCCAAGTGTCATTGTTTTTATCTTCGCAACTGCTTCTTTTGTGTAGTTTGGATCTTGAAGAAGCATCCCATACTTCTCTAAAGCAGTATTGAACTCCTCTTTGAGTGAACCAACTTCCATCACAAAAGTCTCAGCTCCTGTAGATGAAGAGATATGTATAGCTCGAGACTCTAAAGACTCAGCAAAAACTGAAGAGCCTAACTTTTTTGTCCCCTCATTCATCAGTTTTGCAGAAAATTTAGCAAGACCAGCCTTTGAAGTATCTGTAATACTTCCAGAGTTTGTAAATGTAAACTGCATTGTTACAAGAGGAAGTCTTGTATCGTGTTCAAATATTACAGGTACTTTTAAACCATCTATCTTTATGTATTCTATCGTTGCTGCCATGAGTAGTTGTCCTAATATTAATAATGCTACAAAGAGTTTCATCTATGCAAATTTCTCTAAAATTTCATAAGCAGTATTACGTACTGCCGGTGTTTCACCTATGTCGGTGATAAGTTGTACCATCTCATCTTTTGCCATACTAAACGCGGCTCCGGCTGAGCTTACAACATTCTCTTCCATCATTGTACTTCCAAGGTCATTCGCTCCAAAACGTAGTGCCATCTGACCGATGTAAGGTCCCTGTGTCACCCATGAGCTTTGGATATTTGGTACATTATCTAGGTAAAGTCGAGCTACTGCAAGTAATCGCAGGTAACGGTTTGATGATGGTTTTTCCATATCTGGTATAAGTCTTAAAAGCTCTGTATTTTGCCCTTGAAAACTCCACATAATAAATGCACGAAAACCACCTGTCTCATCTTGAAGAGAACGTACTCTATCAAAATGTTCAATGATATCTTCATCACTCTCCACTGTCCCATACATCATTGTTGCTGTGCTCATAATGTCAAGTTTATGTGCTTGACGATGAACATCTACCCATACATCTGCATCTATCTTCTTAGGTGCGATGATATCACGCACCTCATCTGAAAGTATCTCAGCACCGGCACCAGGTATAGAAGCAAGTCCCTTCGCCTTTAAACGCGAAAGAACCTCTTGGATTGTAATACGAGAGACTTTAGCGATAAAATCAAGCTCAATAGAACTAAATCCATGAATAGTGATCGTAGGATATTTTTGATGGATATGCTCCACCAAATCCTCATACCACTCAATCTTAAGTTTAGGGTGCACTCCCCCTTGAAAAAGGATCTGTGTTCCACCAATCTCTAAAAGCTCATCTATCTTTGCATCTATCTCATCAAATGTAAGCACATAAGCATCTGCATCTTTTTCATGTCT
>CAZFGS010000031.1:0-14869 GCA_964518545.1 uncultured Sulfurimonas sp.
CATGGAAACGGCGAGCACGAGCTTCTGTAACGATTAAGTTACGGTCAGTCTGCTTTTTGAAACGACGATAAGATGCATCAAAGTTGTCATCATGGCGTAGTACGATACCAGGCATATCACATCACCCACTTTCTTTTAAATTTGACCAGAATTATAGCATAATAATTCCATATAACTTTTAAATATTAAGATTTCTTTTGAAGTCTATCGTTTAATAGACTCCTTTATCTTGTTGCACAGCTTACTATGCTTGGTAAGTGTAGTATATCTTCTTGGATACTTTGAAGTAAATAGAGAAGATTTGGATTTTTTTGTAAAGAATACACAATCCATCTTCCCTCTTTATGCGTTTGAACAAAGTTAAGCTCACGCATCTGTTTGAGGTGACGTGACACAAGTGGTTGAGAAAGTTCTAATGTATCGCATAATTCACATACACAAAGTTCTTTTTCTCTATAAAGTAGGGCTAGAATTTTGACTCTATTGCTATCGCTTAAAATTTTGCCTAATTGAACTAGTTTTTGCATCTAATCTCTTTTGAAGTTGAAATATATAACAATTCTGTTATGTGAATTATAGCATAAAAGGAATGAAGATATGAAAAAGTTACTATTAGCACTCATTGTAAGTGTAGCAGCTCTCCAAGCATCAACTGGAGCCGAAGTTTATAAGGCAAAATGTTCTATGTGTCATAAAGATAAGGGCATGATGAACAAAGAAGAGATGCAGAGTATGCGCTCAAAAATGCAAAAAGCCACGAAAGAAGAAAGAATGGCAATGCGTGAGCAGATGACTCTAAAGATGAAAAAGAGTGGTATGCGAGCACCTGCAATGCCTATGGTATCAAAGCGTTTGAAGATGAAGCTCAAAACTCGTGAAGAGTTCATCGCATTTGTAACAGACTACATCCAAAACCCAAGCAAAGAGAAGGGCTTATGTATGCCAATGGCTTATAAAAACTTTGGAACTATGCCTCCAATAGGGAAGGCTTTAACTCCCGAAGAGAGAACAGCAGTAGCGCAGTGGCTTTATGACAACTTCAAAGGAAAATGGGGTGGTGGTGCTGAGTCTAAAATGTGTGAGATGAAGAACAAAGGTATGAAGTGTGGTGCTGGCAAATGCGGTAGTGTCAAAATAGAGACACACTAGAGAGCCTATGGAATTTATAACACTTTTTTTTACAGCACTCATAGACCTTAGCAATGCTATGGCTCCTTACATCCTGTTTGGACTCATCTTTGCAGGAATTTTACATGAGCTAGTACCTGATACTATTGTCAAAAACCATTTAGGCAAAGACTCTATTTGGTCGGTCATCAAAGCAACTATCTTTGGGATACCTCTGCCTGTCTGCTCTTGTGGGGTTATTCCGTTAGCTACAAGCATCAAAAAAAGTGGAGCGAGTAATGGCTCAACACTCTCTTTTCTTATCTCAACACCTATTACAGGGGTTGACTCAATACTCGCAACTTACGGAATGTTTGGTTGGGCTTTTACTATTTACCGTGTTATCACTTCTATGATTATCTCCATCATTGCTGGTGTTTTGGCAAATTTTTATGGCGAAGATGAAAAAGAGAAAGATGTGAAGCCTAAACCTGCGTTTAGTATGTCAGCACCCACACAAAATGCAAATAGTGCTATGAACTTCTCAGCAGTGCAAACTAAGGGAAGCTGCTGTTCTAGTGGAAATTGTGATGAGAAAAAAGGTTCTATGCTAGTTTCGGCTCTCTCTTATGCCTTTGGCACACTTCTAGCAGATATAGCTTCTCCACTTCTAACAGGTCTTCTTCTTGGAGCACTCATAACAGTAGCTATCCCAGAAAACCTAAGTGCGATTCTTATCGAGTACTCATGGCTCTCTTACATCATAGTTATCGCTATCGCTGTGCCTATGTATGTTTGTGCAACAGCATCTCTGCCTATAGCTGCAGGACTGATGCTTGCAGGTGTGAGCCCTGGTGCTGCGTTTGTCTTTCTTAGTGCAGGACCTGCGACAAACACAGTAACCATAGGTGTAGTAAAAAAAATGCTCGGTACTCGTACACTTTACATCTACCTTGGAACTATCATTATAGGCTCTGTTATCTTCGGTTTTGGACTTGATTATGTACTCAGTGGTGTAGATGTCAAAGAGTTAGTCCACATGGATGAGCATGCAAGTATCATAGCAATGGCTTCAAGTGTAGTACTTTGGAGTTTTGTGCTTTACTATATGCTCAAGCCTTATTTTACAAAGAAAGATGCTTGTGATGGTGGGAGTTGTCGTTCTGCTTAAGAGGATTTCCAACTGGTTCCACCTCTTCTGAGGTGGAATATTTTCTTGCCCTTTTACTGTATGCATTCCATCTCGGGAGAGATGGAACGAGGGAATGAAAAAGCAGCAAATATCAAGGAAGGTATGGCAGGCTCAGTAAATGAAGCACAAACTTCTAAAGAGGATATCATCCGCGCGAATGTAAACCGTGAAGAAGAAAAAGAGGATGTTGTCAACCTTACACATAGTGTGCAAGAGAGTGCCGAGAAAGAGAGTGAACTCGCAGAGCAGAGGTCTCTAGCGAGGTAGAAGAGAAGATAAATGAACTCTCTTCACAAAATGCGAGAAATATTGAGGAGATAGCGGCCGCCGCAGAGCATCTCAACTCCATGACAGATAATCTCCATACTCAGCTTGAAACTTTTAAAACAAACTAAGATTTTACTCATAGGAGCCTCAACAGGAGGACCCTCTGAGATAGATATTTTACCAATCGACTTAAAATTTACTAGAACTTCATAGGATTTTTTAACCTCTTTGAGAGTATAATTCCTGCATGATTGCACAAGATTCCATAGAAGCCCTCAAAGCTCGACTTGATATTGTTGATGTTATTGGTAGCTATGTGGAGTTGAAAAAAGCAGGGGGTAATTTTAAAGCTCCTTGCCCCTTTCACGATGAGAAATCTCCCTCTTTTGTAGTAAGCCCTCAAAAGCAGATCTATCATTGTTTTGGCTGTGGTGCTGGTGGTGATAGTGTTAAATTTGTTATGGAATATGAGAAACTTAACTATCCTGAAGCCTTAGAAAAATTGGCTCAAAGTTATAATTTTACACTTACATATACAGATAACAAACATAACAAACCCCGTTCACAAGTGATGGATAAACTCAATGAATGGTACCAATCTCTTTTAAGTCAGAATCAAACAGCTCTTGAGTATGTGCGAGAAAGAGGTATCTATGAGAGCTCTATTGAAAAGTTTGGTATTGGCTATGCACCAGATTCTAATGCTACTATCAACTATATAAAATCACAGCAGTTCCCCATAAAAGAAGCTATAGATATGGGTGTTGTAGGGTACAACCCAGAACATCGTCAAACTTATGCTCGATTTATAGAGCGTATAACTTTCCCTATTCATGCTGCAAATGGAACCATCGTTGGTTTTGGAGGAAGAACTATCAGTGGGCATCAGGCAAAATATGTCAACTCTCCAGAAACTGCCTATTTTAACAAATCGCGTTTACTTTATGCTTATCATCATGCAAAACAATCTATCTATAAACACAGTGAGATAATTATTACAGAGGGTTATTTGGATGTTATTATGTTGCATCAAGCAGGCTTCGATAATGCGGTAGCAACACTTGGAACAGCACTTACACATGAACATCTTCCACTTTTAAGAAAGGGAACACCAAGAGTTATTATGGCTTATGATGGGGACAAGGCTGGTCGTGCTGCAGCCCTTAAAGCATCAAAGCTTTTAAGTGCAAGTGGGTTTAATGGTGGAGTTGTGGTATTTGAAGGTGGTTTAGACCCTGCAGATATGGTGAAGAACGGGCGTAGTGAAGAGTTAAGTGATATCTTTCATGCACCACAGGCTTTTATAGAGTTTGTTTTAGATGAATTGCTTTGCCTTTACGATCTTTCTAATCCAAAAGAAAAAGAGAGTTGTATGGCAGAGGGTGTAGCATATTTAAAAACACTCTCACCAATTTTACAAGAGGAGTACCGTACCTATCTTGCTTCGCGTTTAGGTGGATTAGGTGTTTCCCCCTCACTTGTAAAATTGGCTTCAAATCCTCAAGAACCTGTACCTCTTATGCAAAAAAACACTCATAGGGATGCATGGGAACTCTCTTTAGTAAAAACAGTTTTAGAAACACCAGAGTTTATTAATCAGATTTTAGATGTACTCGATCCTTCTCTTTTACAATTTCATGCGAGAGAGTTTAGTGCAGCTCTTGCAGGAGAGAGAAATCTACCTGAGTTGATGGCTATTGAAGTGGATGAGAGTATACGAGCTTTAAAAAGTGAAGAAGCCCTTCATGCAGAACTTGTTATATTTTTGACAAGGTATTATGAGAGGGAATTGAAAAAAGTCAATATCTCTTCAAATATCTCCTTTGAGGAAAAAGCTTTTTATATACGTAAATTTCGTGGTAAGATTGCTAAACTTAAACGCGGTGAGCTTGTTGGCATCAATGATTCATAAAATTTTTCATAATTTTATAAAATTTTAGCTATACTTGGGTAATGTTATTTAAGGTTGCACAATATGGCTGGAATCCACTTCTCTTTTGAAAACTTCAAACAACTTATGGAATTAAATATTGGTATCTCTGATAGATTAGATGAAAATCGTGCGGAGAGCTTTACTCTTTTGTATTGTAATTTTGCAGGGATTCCCATAGATGTTGTAGATGCTTCACTTTCGGAGATACTGCGTACATCGGATTCTATTGTAAACCATGAGTCAGACTACTTCTTTGTTCTTCCTTATACCGATAAGTATGGAGCAGGGATTGTAAAAAAAATGTTTGATGAGTTTTTTGCTAAATATTTAGACTCTTTTATGTTGAGCTATCCGGCTGATGGTGAGACAGCTGAAGATATTTTTGGATTTATGCAAGACAGTATTAGCACTTTTTATAAGTATGATCTTCATTGTCTTGATAGGTTTGCAAAGAAGATATAAAATTTCATAATGGAACAATAAATGCTATAACTTATAAAAACTCTCTTCTATGAGAGGAATTTATAGGAGTAGATGATGATTTCATTTGATGCAAAACCTGAAACTACCTCTTCACCATTGTCACTCAATACCCTGCCACAAGAGGAGGGTGAACCAAGCCTCTCTTTTTCAGATCTGTTACAAGGTATAGTGACAAAAAAGGGTGATAAAAATGCACCTGAATCAGGTCCGCTTCTTCTCTCTTTAGAAGATACTCAAGAACAAACTTCAGGGACTAAACAAACTAAAAATGATATTTTGCTTTCCCTTTTAAAGGGTGAGACAATACAAGAGGATGAAACCTCTCTAGAACTCAATCCAAAAATCACACAATCGTTGACTCAAGATGAGTTAAAAACTCTTGTGAAAGATGCTAAAGAGTATTTAAAAAATAAATTGATTTCGAGTGATGATTTTAAACATTCTGAGATAAAAGAGCTTCCAAAAACATTGAAGGGTTTAGCTGAAGTTGCCAATAAATATGGCATTGACATCTCAAAAATTACGCTAGAAGAGGTACAAGCTGAAGTAAAAACAGTATCAAAAGAGCAAAAAGACACTTTAAAACAGCAATCTCCTATATCGCTGGAGAAATTGGAGGAAGATGAGAGACCCCTCAAGCTGCAAACTACAAAAAAAACACAACAAGCTACAGATGATACCCTAGAAAAGATAGATCTTCAAGAAGAGAATAAGCTAGATAAAAGAGCTACCATAGCACACAAAGAGTTGAAAACTACTCCACTTTTTAAAGCACAAACAACATCGGAATATACTACCCAAGAGATGGTACACACAAAGCTTCAAACAATTGAGCAAAAGAACCCAAAACAAAAAGCAGATGAAACACTCAAACTCTTACTTCAAGGTGAAAAAGTAAGTAAAATGGACAATAGAGGATTTACTGCTGATTTTAGTGTGGCAACAGCTAGAGTTGTAGCTCCAAGTGCACCAACTCAGGCAGAAAAAACTTTAGAATCTCTTTTAAAAGGGGATACAAAAGAAGAGATGAGTACAGCAAGCAAGGTAGATACAATCTCTACACCTAAAGCAGATAGCTTTGAAGTGAAGCTCAATGAAGCTAAGCAGATGACAAAATATCTCTCACAAGATGTAAAAACTGCCATAGAAGATTATAAATCCCCATTTACAAGAGTTAAAGTACAACTAAACCCACAACGACTAGGTGAGGTGGATCTTACTATTGTACAGCGTGGAAAAAATTTGCATATTAATTTGAGTTCCAATAATGTCGCAATCAATACTTTGGCAATGAATGCAAACGATTTGAAAGTGCAATTGCAAAATAATGGAATAAATAATGCTTCACTAAACTTTAGTAATAGCTCTCAAGGTGGAGATTCTTCTGCTGGTCAGCAAAATCAACATCACCAACAAAGAGAAGCAGGTGAAGAGTACAACTACTTTTCACAACAAGAAGAAAATGAAGAGATTTTAAGCTCTTTAGAAATTGTAGTTGCTAACTACGCATAAAGGATATATTATGGCAATTAACTCAATAGGATTGGACAGTTCAGTTTATGGAGACTATACAACAGGTGCAGATGTTGTAGAAGATAAAACGAGTTTAAGTAACGATGACTTTATGACATTACTTTTGGTGGAATTACAGAATCAAGACCCAACAGAACCAACAGATACAGAACAAATTTTAAGTCAAACATCAGAGTTAGCAACACTAGAAGCAACAGACAATACAAATAAAGCTTTAGCAGATTTAGCAGCATCAATGGCTGCATCAAGTGATTTTTCAGCAGTCTCAGCTATTGGAAAAACTGCAGACCTTGGAAGTAATGCAATCTCTTATACAGAAGGAGAAGATACAACATTTGAAATGTATTTTCCTTCTGATGTAGCTGGGGGAAATGTGGAGATTCTTGACTCTAATGGTAATGTGATCCAAACAATTGATGCCCAAACGGGAGAATCTGGCCTTTACACTTACACATGGGATGGGAAAGATGTAGCAGGTAATGCAGTAGATGAAGGTGTATACTATGTAACAGCTTCGTATGCAAATGCAGCAGGGGAAGACTTAACAACAAGGGTTGGAACTTATCCAATTGAATCAGTACGTTTTGATGAAGGTGCAACTTTTGTCAAGCTTGGCTCTGGCTATATCCCTTTAGAAAATGTTGTTGAGATTTACTAGAGGATACCATTATGATGACTCAAGCATTTTATACCGGTTTAAGTGGGATGCAAACAAGCTCTTATGGTATTGACATTGTATCTGACAATCTTGCAAATGTAAGTACTATTGGGTACCGCGGAAATACTTATGAATTTTCTTCCTTGTTTGAAGAAGCCCTTGTTACTTCTAACTCAGGATCAAGTAATACTGTTGGTGTTGGAAGTAGTTTACAAGCTACTCCTGTGACACAATCTTCAGGCTCTTATACATTGACAGATCGTAGTACAGATTTGTCAATTTTAGGTGATGGTTGGTTTGGTGTTCAATCGGATGGTGATCCTGTGTATACACGAGATGGTGCCTTTACCTTTGATAGTAGTGATGACCTTGTAACAGTTGATGGTTATCATGTTCTTGGAACTATGGGTAACAATATCAATGAAGAAGTACTAACAAGCTCTCTAGATACTGTTCCTCTTGGAGATGTAACAGCACAAGAAAAACTACGTTTTCCAAAATCTTTAACATACCCTCCTGAGGCAACTACAGTTGCTACCTTTAATGGAAATATAGGAACAGCTAACGAGGTGCAAACTATGAGTGCAGGTGTTGTTGATCCACAAAGTAATAAAAACGAACTCCGTTTAGAGTTTACCCTAGCAGCAACTCAAAATCCTCCTGGCACACAGTGGGATGTTGTAGGAACAACACAAAGTTTAGATGGTACAACAATATATGATACTCAAACAGGACAAGTTTCATTTGATTCTTCAGGTGCTTTAATATCAAATACTCTTTCAACGCTTAATAATAATGGAGCACCAGTAAAAGTTGATCTAGGGTCTGGTTTTGATGGAGTTGTTTCACTTTCAAATGTTGATACTTATGCTTCTTCAAGTGCTGATGGAACAATTGGTGGGGAGTTGGTTGGTTACGATATCAATAAAAACGGTGAAGTGATTGCAGCTTTTAGTAATGGTATGCAAAGTAGTGTTGGTAGAGTAGCAATATATCATTTTCAAAATGATCAAGGTCTTGACAGAATATCTGGTACACATTTTGCAGAATCGTCCAATAGTGGCAAAGCAATCTTTTATAAAGATGTTAATGGTCAAAATATTTTAGGGGCCGATCTTACAAATCATAAACTAGAAACATCAAACATAGATATGACTTATGGTTTAACAGAGCTGATTATATTACAGCGTTCTTATGATGCTAATTCAAAATCGATAACAACAGCGGATGAGATGATGAAAAAAGCCTTAGATATGGATGCTTAAAAGGTGGAACACTTTATGCTTTAAATCCTTTACTAAATCTATCAAAATAGGATAGAAATTAAAGGATTTAAAATGTTAAAATCACTTTACTCTGGAGTTTCCGGATTACAATCACATCAAATTGCAATGGATGTAGAATCTAATAATATTGCAAATGTTAATACAACAGGTTTTAAATACTCACGTGCAAATTTTTCAGACCTTTTAGCACAAACAAAATCAATAGCAACAGCACCTCAAGGGCAACTTGGTGGTAAAAATCCTGTTCAAGTTGGTCTTGGTTCGACTGTAAGCTCTACAACAAAGATCTTTTCACAAGGTTCAATCCAAAACACAGATAAAAATACAGATGTTGCCATCCAGGGTGATGGTTTCTTTATTATCTCTCCTGATGGTGGGAATACTTACAAATACACACGAGCAGGGGATTTTAAATTTGATGCTGCTGGAAACTTTGTAGACAATAATGGTTTTGTTGCACAAGGTTGGCTACGTGATCCTGTAACTGGAAAAGTAGACTCTACAGCTCCAATTCAAGATATAAATATTGCACCGGGACTTACAACACCCGCACAAGCAACATCAGAGGTTGTTTTAAAAGCAAACTTAAATTCTGGAAATCTAGTTGAGAGTTTTTCTCCTGCGTATACAGTTGCATCAGCACCAGTAGATACAACAGGAGCTCAATTATCGCAACCTATATCAGCTCAAGATAATAATACTCCATCTTATGATGTTGATTCTGGAGATTTGGGAGTGATGTATAATGCTGTAGGTGAAGGTTTTTCTCTTCAAGAAGATCAAGGTGTTTGGGTTTCATTTAGAGAAGCTGTAGTTAGCGCTGGTGGTGATGTTACAGATACAAGTAATTTAGATATCACATTGACAGATGATTCGGGGGCAACATATAATATTACTGAATCTGATGTAGGTACTGCACTACAAAATGCAAATGCTTTCGCATCAAAAATCAATCAATATAGTTCTAAAACAGGGGTAGAGGCAAGTGTCGATTCATCTTCTGGAAATCCAAGACTTGTTCTTACAAATAAAAATTCAAATGACTTAGCACACAATATAAATCTCACTGTAAATGGTGGTGATAGTTCAGGTTTAGGTGATGCTGCAACAACATATACAGGTGATACAGCATTTCAATACAAATATATAAAAAGTGGAGCAACACCTTATAACCCAGGTGGCGACAAAACATTCACTACAATGGCAGACTTAAGAGAAGCAATGGAGTCAGAAGCAAGAAATCTTGATGCTGATGGCGATGGTACCTATGAGAACTCCATAGGGATATCTGTAGATGAAGCAGGAAAATTTAAAATAACTAATGCTGGTAATAGTGTTGATGATTATGATATCAATTTACAAATTACACCTGTGTTAGGTTCAACAACAGAAAATGTGAATTTTACAAAAAACATGTCAGCAATGAGTACCGTTCTTCCAAAAAATAGTCAAGCTGAAGCATTCTCACAAGCTTTTAATGCTGCTACACATTCAAGTAGTATTGATGTGTATGATTCATTAGGATCAAAACATACAGTAAGAATGGCATTTAGAAAAACAAAAGTAGATGGTGAAACAAGTAAATGGGATATGACTGTTACAGTTCCTGAACCTGGTGTGATCAATCAAAATACAACAGTTTCTCCAGCAAATGAAATCAGAGGTAATATTAGATTTAATGCTGATGGTTCATTTTTAGATAAAACACCACCATCTATTATCTACTCTGCAAATAATGGTTCAAAACCAGGTCAAACAATTAACTTTAGTTTTGGTACTGCAGATGATTTTGATGGGATGACATCATTTGATAGTCGTTCTGCAACATCTGGAATCTCTCAAGATGGTTTTACCGGTGGAGATTTAGTTGGAATCCGTATAGATCAGTCTGGTACTTTAGTTGGTTCATTTTCTAATGGGCGTTCTTTTGGGTTAGCACAGATTGGTATGGCAAAATTTACAAATAATGAAGGTCTCTCAACAGAGGGTGGAAATGTATTTGTTCAAACAGCCAACTCTGGTGATCCTATCATTGGTACAGCTGCTACTGCAGGGCGTGGATTTATACAATCATCAGCTCTTGAAGCATCAAATGTTGACCTTTCCTTAGCGCTGACTCAGCTCATTGTTATCCAGCGTGGTTACCAAGCGAATGGTAAAACAATTACCACTTCAGATCAACTTCTTGAGACTCTTATAGGATTAAAACGTTAAGTTTAACTCTATTTTGATATAATTCCTTCAATATTAACGAAGGAATTTTATCAATGCAATTTTCTGCTCCCCTTAAATCAAACTCAAAAAAAGTAATGTTACTCGGCTCTGGTGAGCTTGGTCGTGAAGTTGTTATAGAAGCACAACGTTTAGGACTTGAAACCATCGCTGTAGATAAGTATGCCAATGCCCCTGCACATCAAGTGGCTCACCGTTTTCATGTGGTAGATATGCAAGATAAAGAAGCACTGCTTGAAGTGATTCGTCGTGAAAAACCTGATTATATTTTACCAGAGGTTGAAGCGATTAGTATCGCTGCACTTTTTGAAGCTGAGGCTGAAGGGTTTAATGTTATTCCAAATGCTGATGCAGTAAACAAAACGATGAACAGAAAAAATATTCGTGTTTTTGCAGCAGAAGAGTTAGGCTTAAAAACTGGTCCTTATGAGTTTGTAACTACTGAAGCAGGCATGTTAGAAGCTGCTAAGAAGATGGGTTTTCCTTGTGTTATTAAGCCTGTTATGAGTTCTTCAGGTCATGGACAAAGTATTGCAAAGAGTGAAGCAGATATCCCTAACTCTTGGGAGATAGCTAAAGAAGCTCGTGGTGATGCGAGTGAGTTGATTGTAGAAGCCTTTGTAGATTTTGACTATGAGATTACTATGCTAACTGCGAGAAATGGTAAAGAGACAGTATTTTGTGAGCCTATCGGGCATGAGCAACGTGATGGGGATTATGTTTTTTCATGGCAACCAGCTCAAATGAGTGAAGTAGCAAAACAAAAAGCACAAGAGATGGCTAAAACAATCACTGATGGACTTGGTGGTCGTGGTATCTTTGGTGTGGAGCTTTTTATTAAAGGTGATGAGGTGTATTTCTCAGAAGTGTCTCCTCGTCCACATGATACAGGGATGGTAACACTCATCACACAATCACAAAGTGAGTTTGCACTACATCTTCGTGCAGTGCTAGGTCTTCCTCTTGGATTTATCTTTTATGGAGATGGCGCTTCTGCTGCATTTAAGTCACAAAAAGAGCATGGTTTTGCCCCTGCAATAGAAGTAGATGATGCTTTATTTAGTGAAAACTCTTTTGTTAGAATTTTTGGAAAACCAGAAACACATAAAGGTCGTCGTTTAGCTGTTGCTCTTGTTTTTGATAAGGTCGAAAAAGCTTTAGAGAAGGCTCGTGAGCTTATCGGTAAGATTAAAGATATATAGATGCAGATAGTTCTTCTTGATGCTCTTAGTTTTGGTGACACCTCATTAGCTGCATTTGATGAGCTTGGTGATGTTGTAGTGTATCAAACAACAGCTCCAGAACAAACGCAGAATCGAATAACAAACGCAGATGTTATAGTAACCAACAAGGTTGTTATAACAAAAGAGATGATGTTTCAAGCTAAAAACTTACGTTTAATCTGTGTGGCAGCTACAGGGATGAACAATGTTGACCTTGAAGCGGCTAAAGAGTTAGATATAGAGGTGAAAAATGTAGCAGGTTACTCAACAGACTCTGTAATTCAGCACACTTTTTCTATGCTTTTTTATCTTATAGGACACTCAAGATATTATGATGAAAGTGTTAAAGATGGCACTTATTCTCAGAGTGGACTTTTCACCGATGTGTCTCAACCTTTCTTTGAAGTGAAGGGTAAAAAGTGGGGTATTATTGGTCTTGGAGCTATAGGCCGTGGTGTTGCAAACATTGCAAAAGCTTTTGGTGCAGAGGTGTTTTACTACTCTACAAGTGGTGTCAATCGTAATGAAGAGTTTCAAAGAACAACACTCAAAGATATGCTTCAAAACTGTGACATAATCTCTATTCATGCACCCTTAAATGAGAAAACACAGAATCTTTTAGACTATGAACAGTTGTTAACTTGTAAAGAGGGTACAACTATTTTAAACCTTGGCCGTGGTGGTATCATCAATGAAGAGGCGGTTGCGAAGATTATTGATGAGAAAAACCTTAGTTTTGGGCTTGATGTATTTACAAAAGAACCTCTTGTAAAAACCAGTCCACTCTTAAGTGTAAAAAACAAAGAGAGACTCTATCTTACTCCCCATATCGCATGGACATCTATAGAAGCTAGAGAAAAACTTATAGCTCTTGTAGTGCAAAATATCAAAGAGAGTTTTTAAGCCTCTATGGCTGAACTTGCTCTTTTTCTTTCTGCATTTTTAGCAGCTACCATTCTCCCGTTCTCTTCTGAAGCTACATTTTTATTGGCTATTACAAATGATATGCCAATTTTCAATGCACTTATAAGTGCCTCAATAGGTAATATTTTAGCAATAATTTTAAATTATTATCTTGGGTATTATTTGTACGAAAAAACAAAAACGAAATTACTTAGCTACTCTTTTGGTCGTAAAGCATATAGTGTAGGGCATAAGTATGGATATGGTGCATTACTCTTTTCGTGGCTTCCATTAGTGGGTGATCCACTCACACTTGTGGCAGGTCTTCTTAGACTCAAATTTATTTGGTTTGTTATGTTAGCGGGGGGACTGAGAGTTTTACGGTATTATTTTTTAACTCTTATGGTATAATCATTATAAATAATAAAATGGTATCTTCATGAAATATATCTACCTTGTTTTTCTACTTCTTATTAACACTCTCTATGCTGCTCCCCATCAACCTCTTGAAAAAGTATCTTTACAACTTGTATGGCTTCATCAGTTTCAATTTGCCGGCTACTATATGGCTAAAGAGAAGGGTTTTTATAGAGATGCAGGTTTTGATGTAGATATTTACCCCTTTAAACATGCTATGGATGTTTATAAGGAGGTAACTCAAGGAAGAGCTGATTATGGAGTAGGAAGATCAAGTCTAGTTCAGTATGATAGTAGTGGTAATAATATTGTTCTTCTTGGTGCTATTTTTCAATCTTCCCCTCAAGTACTGCTCACTCTTGAATCTTCAGGTATAAAAAAGTTAGAAGATTTTTCCGGAAAATCTATGATGCAGACAAAGAATCTTTTGCAAAGTGCAGCTATTAATGCGATGATAAAGTCCACAGGAGTTAGTCTTGATGATATCCATATTGTTGAACATACTTTTAATATAGAAGATTTTATAAACCATAATGTAGACATATATTCTGCCTATATCTCTAATGAACCCTATATTTTAAAAAAAGAGGGGGTTAGGTACAAAGCTTTTTCCCCTAAAGATTATGGTTTTGATTTTTATAGTGATATCTTATTTACAACTCAGGAGCATATGCAAAAACATCCTCAAGAGATTGCAAATTTTAGAGATGCTTCTTTAAAAGGTTGGAAGTATGCCTTTTCCCACATAGATGAAACAGTAGATCTTATACTAGAAAAATATAACCAACAACATAAAAGTAGAGAAGCTCTTTTGTATGAAGCAAAAGCATTAAAAAAGCTTGCATATTATCAAACCAATGATATTGGGGAGATCAATAAAGAAAAAATACAAAGAACATATGATGTTTATAATCTTTTTGGTTTAGCAAAAGAAAAACTCGATGTTGATGCTCTTGTTTATCAGGAGTATATGCTGACTCAAGAGGAAAAAAAGTACTTAAAGAAAAAACAAGAGATCAATATATGTATCTTGGAAAATTCGATGCCATACAGTGCTATTGAAAATGGAAAATATGTTGGTATTGGAGCACAAATACTTGAGTTGACAACTAAAAGATTTGGACTTAACTATAAACTTGTAGAAAGTGATTCTTGGATGGATTCTTTGAAAAAAGGGGTAAATAAAGAGTGTGATCTCCTCCCTATAGCCTTAAAAACTGATACTATGGAAAAGCTTTTTAATTTCACAACTCCTTATCATGATGAACCATTAGTTGTTATAACACAACAAGATAAAAATTATATTGTAGATTTTAACACAGTATTAGATGAAAAATTTAGTGTAGTAAGAGGGCATGTCTTTATTGAGAGATTAAAAAAAGATTATCCTGGTATAAAATTAGATCTTGTTAAAACAACACAAGAGGGGCTTAAGAGGGTGAAGCAGGGTCTTGATTATGGGCATATAGATGTACTCATAGCAGGTGCATATGCCATAAAAACTATTGGAGACGACAGTTCACTACAAATTTCAGGACAGTTTCCTAAAAAAATTGCAGTTAGATTTGCTACTGCGAAAGGGGATAAAAAACTTTTAAGTATCTTTGAAAAAGTTGCCCAATCATTAAAGCCCTC
>CAZFGS010000032.1:0-14849 GCA_964518545.1 uncultured Sulfurimonas sp.
ACTTTTAAAAATCACTTTAAGTTTCAAAAAATAGCCCTCAGTCCGTCACAAGTCCATACGATAATATTTATTTCGCCAATTCTAGAAACAAGTGCAATTTCCACCTAATTTAACTAGCTAACTTTTTACTCATTTCACTAAAAAATACTTCATACGGAGTTTTGTATCCAAGTGCTTTTCTAGGTCTATGGTTAAGTCTGTTCTGAATCATAAGAATCTCTTCCTTAGATACACCTATAAAAACACTTTTCTTTGGCAAATATTGTCTAATCAGTCCATTAGTATGTTCATTTAAACCTCTTTCCCATGAGTGATATGGATTAGCAAAGTAAAAATCTGATCTGTCAACATCAAAGGCTAATGAAGCATTCTCTAAAAATTGAGTTTTCCACTTCCCTAATGACTGAGAAGTGATTTTATACTTAGCTGCTATTTGACCTGTAGTCATTTCTTCTTTTAGCATTTCTAAAACTATTTTAGTTTTTTGTTCGGCTGTATATGTCTGCCCTTTTTTTCTACTCATAATTTATCTCCATAATTCTTACTATTTTAACTTTTTTGAAAATAAATCTTACTGAATTGGTGTCTTAGATTTTTAGGGGCATTATAGAGTCCGAAAGTTTTAAATATTCGAATTTGCATTTAAAGTATGCTATAATTGGATATAAAATTGAATGAGGATATAGTATGATGACACTACAAATTGATAGTAATGACAATAAATCTATCCAACAATTGCTAGACATAGCAAGAAATAAACTTCATCTAAACATCTTTATACTTGAGGGTTCTTCAGTTTCAACATCGAAAGTAAAAGCTAAAACTAAATGGGGAGAGTTCGCCCAAAAGATGGATGGATTATTTACACCTGAAATTGTAGAGCATATAAGTAGTAGTCGCAAAGAAGCTAGAGATAATTTTGTAGCTAGTATCTAATGAAAACATATTTACTCGATACTAATATAATCTCATATTTAACAGATCCAAATTCTCCACATAAAGATAAAATAAAAGAGAGATTACTCTCACTCTCTGAAGATGACACTGTAAGTGTATCTATCATCACACTTTATGAACTAGCATATGGATTAAGTACGATTAGTGATTCTGAAAATAAAGTTATATTTGAAACTGGTATCGAATTCATTAAAGAGTATCTCGATATTTATCCACTAGATATTAATGAAGTTGAAATTTTCGGTATGTTAAAAGCTAAATATAAAAAATCTACAGGAATAGCAAAAATAGCAATTAAAAAAAATGATTTAGATTTTTTAATTGCTGCAACTGCTATCAATCATAATGCTACTTTAGTCAGTAATGATGCGATTTTTAATAAATTAATAGAGTTGGAATCTAGTATCCAATATGAAAATTGGATAGTATAAAGATACGAAATTTTAGTAACGTATTGGTAACAACAATTTGAAAGATTTACTTTTTGATGAGTAGATTTAAATAGCCAGTGACAATCTATGAAGTGCTTATTTTAGGGGATAAAAAGCAATATAAAGAGGTTTGAAGAGAGTTTAAGAAATATGCTTAAGCCGTTAAAATTAGACTGTTAATCACTTGCTCACTGGTTCGAATCTAGCATCCGGAGCCACTTCAACCTTAAACCATATAAACACTTACTTTCAAGCAATTTTTTTATACTCTGTATCATCATTTAGTAGTTATTTAATTTTTTATCTTTCCAGTACTTTGTACCTTGTATAGTTGCTTGAATAGCTAAACCATTTTGTGTAAGTTTATAAAGCCTTATACCTGGAGCTACGGTTATAGCACCATTGAGTGCTCCACCTTTATCTCCAGCTTTTGCAGCAGCATCTGCCTGTGCATTTGCTTCCCAACCATTTTCAATAAAATTGTCATAAACCTCTTTATCTGAAAATATAAAAATAGCACGAAAATCTTTTACCCCAAACCCAAAACCAATACCACCTGACCCCATATTCATGTAAGTGTTTTTACCGGTTTTATTATTGTGAGCTAAGCCTATACCACCTTCTGCACTAAGGATAATAAGGTTGACTCCAAGGTTACTGAATGTAGCATACCCATACGATAAACGGATCATCTTTTTTGATTCTGGTGCATACTTATAAAGCAATTGAAGTATCTTTTGACTCTCTACCCTTCTTTCTTTTTTTAAAGTATCATTACTCTCACCAGACCAAAAACCTGAGAACATCAAAAATAAAACCGATAAAATAGTTAAAAATTTCACATGTTGCATACAAACTCCTAAAATTATTGTTGTGTAAGAGAATAATGGATCGGGACACTTAAGCGTAGTGTCTCTTTTGGTCGAGGGAATTCTCCAGAGAGGTTTTCCAATGTTTTAATAGCCGCCCTACTTAGTATATCATCACTTGAGGAGGTAACATCAATGTCACTTACTACTGCATCCGTATCAAGTGTAAAATCTACATTGACAACACCTTCTATACCTCTTTTTCTAGCACGTCTTGGATAGTAAAGATTCTCAGAAAGAAGTTGCGAAATTTTTTGTAAGTTTTTATCTATGTATACCTCTTGAACTGTAGGTTTACTCAAAGATACAATTGGCTTAGGAGATGCAAGTAAATGTTCCTGTTTTATCTCCTCAACAGTCTCCATCTCAGTTTCTTCCTTTAAGTCTGGCACTATCTTTTGTTTTACCTCTTTTTGTATCTTTTTTTCTTTTTTTATCACTTGAGGTTTAGGTTTAGGTTTAGGTTTTATTACTTTTTTTGGTGTATGCTTTTTTTTAAGAGGTTTAGGCTTTTCTAACTTTACTACAGGTTTTAAAGTTTGCAAGGTTTGAAGATGTATGCATACTTTTTCTTTCTCTTTTTGAGCATTCAGCACCACTGTTGTTTTATATAAAAAAAATACAATTGCAGCAAATGCTACATGAACAAAAACCGATACAACAAAAGAGGGAGTATGTCTATTCATTTATATTGAGCGTTTAAACTCCGGATATGCTTCAAGACCACACTCATTAACATCCATTCCTTCTACTTGAGTATCATCTTCTGCACGAAATTTTGATACTTTATTGATAAGAAATAAAACAACATACGAAACACTAAATGCGAAAACACCAACCACTACAACACCTTTGAGTTGTGCCATAAAAGAGATATCTTCTATAAAAATTCCAACTGCCAATGTTCCCCAAATTCCATTAACAAGATGCACAGAGAGAGCTCCAACAGGATCATCAAGCTTTAATTTATCAAATAATGGAACAGCAAAGACAACTAAAGCTCCACCTATAATACCTACTACAATAGGAGTATACATATCATAAAGATCTGGTCCTGCCGTAACAGCAACTAGTCCACCAAGAGCCCCATTGAGTATCATCGTAATATCAAAAAGTTTATATCTCGCATACATGATAATTCCAGCAATGATAGCACCTGCAAGTCCCGCTGTGTTTGTATTCATAATTGTTTTAGCAACTAAATCAGCATTCTCAACACTAGAGATACTCCCAACACTTCCCCCATTAAAACCAAACCATCCTATCCAAAGAAGAAGTGCACCAAGCACAACTAAAGGGATATTTGAAGCGGGAATAACTTTTATTTTTCCATCTTTGTAACGTCCTTTACGAGCACCCATTATCATAATCGCAGCTAAAAGTGCCCAGCCACCTGTAGAGTGGATTACTGTAGATCCTGCAAGATCATACATTTCAATGTCAAACATAGTGCCAGAGAGCATATCTGCACCCCATGAAAAATTCACTACAATAGGGTAAATTACTCCACCCATAACAACAGCAAATAATGCTAAAGGAATAATACGAACACGCTCACTCACACCTCCACTCATAATATTGATAGTCTTTCCAACAAATGCCATCTGAAATAAAAATACTGCCCAGATACTCATAGAAGCATTTTCCCATGAGCCAAACGCGATGGTATATCCTATAAGTAAAAATGCCATTGAGGCAACTGCATAAATCATAACATTGATTGTAAGAACAGAAGTTACATTTTTTGTACGAACAAGTCCTGCTTCAAGCATAGCAAAACCAGGTACCATAAAGATTATAAGTACCATTGCAAAGAGTGTAAAAAATGTGTCTATTATATATTTAAAATCAGCCTCTAACATTAAACTACCTTTTGAAATTCGATTAGGCGAGTTTATCTAAATAAATATATGGAAAAAATTAAATGGGGGAATTTTAAAAGATGTTCGCACACAAATAGTGTGTGCGAGTGTAGAAAATGGGACTATACTATATAGCTTCTTCGCCAGTTTCACCAGTACGGATACGGATAATTTGTTCAATATCACTAACAAATATCTTACCATCACCAATTTTACCAGTTCTAGCTGCTTCAACAATAGTGTTTGTTACTTGTTCAACATCTTTTGCGTCTACAACCATCTCCATCTTGATTTTTGGTAAAAAGTCTACAACATACTCAGCACCACGATATAACTCGCTATGCCCTTTTTGACGACCATAACCTTTTACTTCACTTACTGTCATACCAGTAATGCCGATTTCAGCTAAAGCATCTTTAACATCTTCTAATTTGAATGGTTTAATAACCGCTTCTATTCTTTTCATATTTAGTACTCCAAAATATTCTATTTTAAAATTGTAACCATATTTATGATTTTAATCAACTTATATGTTTAAACTTCTCTCACCATGTACAGCTTCATCAAGTCCAACTAATTCAGTCTCTTCATCAACTCTACCACCACCTGTAAGTGCTGAAGCGATATAATAAACAACTACTGTACCAACAAGAGTAAAGAGTCCAACAACTGCTACTGATTGAACTTGAACCATAAATTGACCCATTCTATCACCTGATTCTTTTAAAGGACCATCCCAAAGAAGATCGTTATCTGCAACAGCTAAAGCACCAGTTGCAAGAGCACCCCATAGACCAGCTAAAAAGTGGATACCAAAAGCATCTAAAGAATCATCATAACCAAGTTTCTTTTTAAGTGTAGCAACACCAAAGAATGCAAATGCTGAACCTACTACACCAACAATCATAGCACCAGTAACATCAACAAAACCAGCAGCTGGAGTGATTGCAACAAGACCTGCAACAACACCTGAAGCAGCACCTAAAAGAGTTGGTTTTTTATAAACGAACCACTCGATAAGGATCCAAGTTACAGCAGCAACTGCAGTAGCTAAAGTAGTAGTTAAGTAAGCTAAACCAGCAATCGCATTTGCACCAAATGCAGATCCACCATTAAATCCATACCAACCGAACCATAAAAGAGCAGCACCAAGAGCAGTAAGCATTACTGACATTGGTTTCATTGCAATTTTAGGATAACCAGCACGTTTTCCAACTAAGAAAGCAAGTACTAAACCAGCTAAACCACCATTCATATGTACAACAGTACCACCAGCAAAGTCTAAAGCACCGGCATCAAATAATAATGCACCATCTCCACCCCATACCATATGTGTTACAGGAGCATATACAAAAATTGTCCAGATAGCAACAAACACTAACCATGTTGAGAACTTGATACGTTCAATAACTGAACCTGAAGCGATAGCAACAGTAATTGCAGCAAATGTACCTTGAAAAACAACAAATACATAAGTAGGATAAGTTCCACTTAAATCTGTCCAAGAGATTCCACTTAGGAATGCATTTCCAAATCCACCAATAAAACTTTGAAGGCTTCCACCATCACCAAATGCCATAGAATAACCAGCTGCAATCCAAGCGATAAATGCTACAACAAATGCACCTAAAACCATTGAATATGTATTTAAAACATTTTTAGAGCGAGTCATACCACCGTAAAATAGTGCAAGACCTGCTGGTGTCATAAGTAATACCATTGCAGTAGACATCATCATCCATGCAGTATCTCCTGTATCTAATGTAGGTGCAGCTTCTGCAACTACTTCTGTTACTTCTGCAACAACTTCTTCAGCGAATGCTGGTATAGCAAATACTAATGCTAATAACCATTTCTTCATGTGAATCCTTTTTTAAATATTTTCAAAACGAAGTATATAATAGTTATCAATATAAATAATTCTAATTATGATTAATTTTTAATCACTACATTTTTTTTCTCTTTTAAACATTTTCTTAAGGGAGAATGAGATATTATCTGTAAAATTATTTTTTATTACTAGGGTGTTTCATGGCTGATTTGCTACAAAATGACGATATACAAACTATAAATATAGAAGAGACTCTTCAGAACTCTTACCTTGACTACTCTATGAGTGTTATTGTTGGACGTGCACTTCCAGATGTTCGAGATGGACTTAAACCAGTACACAGGAGAATCCTCTATGCAATGGATAAACTGAATCTTTCTCACGGTGCGAAGTTTAAAAAATCTGCTCGTATCGTTGGTGATGTAATTGGTCAGTACCATCCACATGGTGATACTGCTGTTTATGATGCACTTGTTCGTATGGCACAAGACTTCTCAATGCGTATGGAACTTGTTGATGGACAAGGGAACTTCGGTTCTGTCGATGGTGACTCTGCAGCAGCGATGAGATATACCGAAGCTCGTATGACAAAATATGCTGGGGAACTACTTAAAGACTTAGAAAAAAATACAGTAAACATGATAGACAACTACGACGGTACAACAAAAGAGCCAGATGTTATGCCTACTCGCGTTCCAAATCTACTTATCAATGGTTCTAGTGGTATTGCTGTAGGTATGGCAACAAACATCCCTCCACATAACCCTATAGAGATCATGAATGGTCTTAAAGCTCTTTTAGCAGATCCAAACATCTCTTTAATAGATCTTATGGAACATATTAAGGCACCAGACTTTCCAACAGGTGGTATCATCTTTGGTAAAAAAGGGATTATGGATGCTTATGAAACTGGGCGTGGACGTATCAAAGTACGTGCGAAGACACATATTGAACAAACAGCTAAAAAAGAGATCATCGTTATAGATGAGCTTCCATACCAAGTAAATAAATCTCGTCTTATTGAAAATATTGCTAATCTAGTAAAAGACAAAATGATAGACGGTGTTTCTCTCATCCGTGATGAGTCTGATCGTGATGGTATGCGTGTAGTTATTGAACTCAAACGTGATGCAATGAGTGAGATTGTACTCAATAATCTTTTTAAACAAACAAGTATGCAAACCACTTTTGGTATCATCATGCTATCTATATTAAATCAAGAACCACGTATTTTTGGTTTAATTGACATCTTAAAACACTTTATTAACCACCGTAAAACAATCATCATCCGTCGCACTATCTTTGATCTTGAAAAAGCTAAAGCTCGTGCGCATATCTTAGAAGGTCTTAAAAAAGCTATTGATATCATCGATGAAGTTATCCGTGTGATTCGTGCTTCAACAAATGAAGAAGATGCTAAAAACAATCTAGTAACTGAATTTGATTTCTCAGAGATTCAAGCTGCAAGCATTGTTGCCATGCGTCTTGGGCGTTTAACAGGTTTAGAGATTGAAAAAATTGAAAATGAACTTGCTGAACTTATGAAACTTATCGATTACCTTGAGTCTATTCTTAAAAGTGAAGAGGTTCTTCATGGCATAATCTCTGAAGAGTTTGATGAAGTTCTTGAGACTTACACAAGTAAACGCCGAACAGATATCGAAGATGACTATGATGACATCGATATTGAAGATTTAATCCCTAATGAACCAATGGTAGTAACTATTACTCATCGTGGTTATATCAAACGTGTTCCATTAGCTTCATATGAAAAACAAAAACGTGGTGGTAAAGGTAAAACTGCTGTTACTACTTATGATGATGATTTTATAGAGAGTTTCTTTACTTGTAACACTCACGATACTTTACTATTTGTAACTGACCGTGGACAACTTCACTGGCTTAAAGTGTATCGCATTCCTGAGGGAAGCCGTACAGCAAAAGGTAAGGCAGTTGTAAATCTTGTCAACCTAGTTGCAGATGAAAAAATTCAATCTATCATCCCTACAACAGACTTTAGTGAAGATAAAGGTCTTGTTTTCTTTACTAAAAATGGTGTTGTAAAACGTACAAATCTAAGTGAATTTAGCAATATTAGAAGTAATGGTGTTCGTGCTATTGTACTTGATGATGACGATGAACTTATCACTGCAAAAATTGCAAATCAAGATATTCGCTACCTATTTATAGTAACAAAATATGCACAATGTATTAAATTTGAGATTGAAAAAACTCGTGAGCAAGGTAGAAGTACACGTGGTGTTAGAGGTATCAAGTTCAAACATGAGGGTGATGAAGTTGTAGATGCAAATATTATTGCAAACGATGAACAAGAGATTCTGGTAGTTGCAGAAAAAGGTATAGGTAAACGTACTGATGCTGGAGAATATAGACTTACAAACCGTGGTGGTTCTGGTGTAATCGCTATGAAAATGACACCAAAAACTGGTAAGAACATCGTTGGTGTTCTTATGGTTGATGAAGGTATGGATATGATGGCACTTACTAAAGCGGGAAAAATGATCCGAGTAGATATGCAAACTATCTCTAAATCAAGCAGAAACACTTCTGGCGTTTACATCGTTAAAGGTGATGAAGTAGCAAGTATCTCCCGTTGTCCTAAAGAGGAAAAAGAGGAAGAGGAAGATATCAAAGAGAGTTCAACACTTAACTTGGAATAACTTTTGCTTTGTAAAAAGCAATATATAAATTGAGAGGTGCACCTATGTACCTCTATCAAGGAAGAATTATGAAGCATTCTCTACTTTTAGTAGCACTTTTAGGTTTTAGTGCTTGTTCAGCAGCTGAACCATCATCAAAACAACAAACACCTCCTCCCCCATCAACTGTTACTGTTGTATGTCCAACTGGAAGCTGTACACAAGCAACTGATGTTCAAAAGGTTGAAGTTATCAACCCTGTAGAACTTACAAAGCCAGCTGTAGTACAGAGTACTGATAACGTTTTAGCAAAAAACTCTACAATTCGTGTGGGTGTTGTTGGGCAAGGTGTAGCACCTATGAATACAGCTTCGCCAGCACAAGCTTATGCACTAGCTAAACGTGCTGCGGTCGCCGATGCTTACAGACTCATTGCTGAAAAAGTAAAAGGTGTTCGTATCGATGGAGAAGATCTTATCAAAAATATGATGGTAAAACGCTCAACTGTTCGAACATCTGTGAAAGCAATGGTAAGAAATGCCAATATAGTTGAAACTACTTTTAAAGATGGTTTATGTGAAGTAGAGATGGAGATCAATCTATCATACGCAGACTTTGCTCAATAATTCTTTTTAGTTCACTTGCACTTAGTGCAAGTGAATATCTAATATCATACCGTTATGTTGTACAAGATGCAATGCTTTACAATGAAACACTTCTTATATCCAAAGTGATGCATAAATGCTCTGGAACTCCCTTAAAACCCCTTCGACTAGAATCAAAAAACAACACAAAACTGGTAGATATACTCTCTAACAATCGTGAAAAGTTTATAGATTATCTTCAAAATCTTGGCCTAAATATAAAACATAATGAGAAAACAATAAACTACCAAAACCATGCAACAACAATAGTTACCCTAAAAACAACCTGCTTCAAAGTCGATTTTAATGATAATTTTGCTATAATTTCACCTTTAAAATAGGGCTAAAATAGGAAATTTTGTGAAGATTGCAATCGTTGAAGATGACATTAATATGAGAAAATCTCTTGAGATTGCTATGAGTGACTACAAAGAGTTTGAAATTGTCACCTTCAAAAATGCTGTTGATGCCCTGAAAAAACTTGATGATAGCTTTGACTTGGTCATTACAGATATCAATATGCCTAAGATGGATGGAATAGAGTTCGTTAAAGAGTTAAATGGTCGCTATGAAGTGATCATCATGACTGGAAACGCGACACTTACTCGTGCAATTGAGTCTATCCATCTTGGAGTAAAAGATTTTTTACTCAAACCCTTTGATGTTGATGCACTTATAGATGCAATTAAACGTGAAGACAAGATACAGAAAGTACAAAAATCTGCACCAAAAACAAAAAAAAGTCCAAGTGGATTTTTAGGCAAAAGTGAAGCACTCAGTAAAGTTTTAAACATTGCAGACAAAGCATCTAAAACTGATGCCAGTATCTTGCTTCTAGGTCAAAGTGGAGTAGGAAAAGAGGTCTTTGCTTCTTACATACATAACAGCTCTCCAAGAGCTAAAAAACCTTTTGTTGCTATCAATATGGCAGCAATTCCTGAAAATCTCATTGAAAGTGAGCTTTTTGGTTTTGAAAAAGGTGCTTTTACTGATGCGGTTGAAGCAAAAGCTGGTCAGTTTGAACTTGCAAATGGTGGAACACTCTTTTTAGATGAGATTGGAGAGATGCCTTATGGTGTTCAAGCAAAACTTCTTCGAGCTTTACAAGAAAAAGAGGTACGTCGCCTTGGTTCATCTAAAAGTATCAAGATTGATATCCGTGTTATTTCAGCAACAAATGCGAACCTTGATACAAAGATAAAAGAGGGAGAATTTAGGGAAGATCTCTACTATAGACTTAACACTATTCCTCTTCTTATCCCTGCTCTTTGTGAGAGAAAAGATGAGATACTAAGCATTGCAAATGCTATGGTGGAGCAAAACTGCTCTAAATATGGATTTGACTTAAAAACATTTTCAAAAGAAGCAGAATCTGAACTTCTAGCATACAGTTGGCCGGGAAATATCCGTGAGCTTATCTCTGTAGTTGAACGTGCTGTGATTTTAAGTGAAACACAAGAGATACAAAAAGATGAACTCTTTTTAGATATACGAAAATAATACAGGAGAAAATATGAGTAATAAAAAATATAATGTAGCAGTAGTTGGAGCCAATGGTGCCGTAGGTGAAGAGATACTTAATGTACTTTCAGAGATTGATTTTCCACTCAATACATTGTTACCACTTGCAAGTGCAAGAAGTGTAGGGAAGACTGTAACTTACAATGACAAAGATTTTGACATAGTAGAACTTACTGATGATGTTTTTGCAAAGTACGAAATCGATATAGCTCTTTTTAGTGCCGGTGGAAGTGTAAGTGCTCAGTTTGCTCCTGCTGCTGTAAAAGCTGGTGCAGTTGTGATCGATAACACTTCACACTTTAGAATGCAAGATGATGTTCCTTTAGTTGTTCCTGAAGTAAACCCTGAAGATATTGCAAAATGGAAACAAACTGGTGTTATAGCAAACCCTAACTGTTCTACTATTCAAATGGTGCAAGCACTCAAACCTCTTGATGATGCCTATGATTTGGTTCGTGTTGATGTAGCAACATACCAGGCAACAAGTGGTGCTGGTAAATCTGCTATGGAAGAACTAGTAACTCAGATGCAAGACTTTTTTGCTTTTAAACTTGATGAGAGCGAACATAAAGCATTTAACCAACAAATCGCACTGAATGTAATCCCTCAAATCGATGTATTTACGGAAAATGGTTACACAAAAGAGGAGATGAAGATGGTGAATGAAACAACAAAAATTATGCACAAGAACATAGCTCTTAGTGCTACTTGTGTTCGTGTTCCTGTTCTTCGTGGACACTCAGAAGCACTTAGTCTGACATTTGATTCTGAAGTAAGTGCAACCGAAGCAACAGAGGTTCTCTCTAAAGCTCCAAATATCGTTATAGTTGATAAACCAGATGAAGCACTCTACCCTATGCCTACAACTTGTGTAGATATGAATGAGACTTTTGTTGGACGTATTCGTGAAGACAACTTTTCTAAAAATATGCTTCATATGTTTGTAGTAGCGGATAACCTTAGAGTTGGAGCTGCTACAAATGCAGTAAGAATCGCTCAAAAATGGGTAGAGATGGAAGGCGATAAATAATGATAGAATCAATCTTTGAGAAAGGCTTATGGGGTACCCGTTTCATGGTGCTTCTTGCAGTTGTTTTTGGTCTTATAGGTGCAATTTCTCTCTTTATCGTAGCCTCTTTTGATGTTTACGATACTGCTAAGTATGTTTTAACAACATACATAAACCATGCTCACCCACACAATTTTCATGAAGATGTTGTTGGTGGAATTATAGGTGCTGTAGATTTATACCTTATCGGTGTTGTGATGTTACTCTTTTCTTTTGGTCTTTATGAACTTTTTATCTCTGACATAGATGTAGCCAAAGAGGATGAAACCCGTGAGAACAAGATTCTTGCTATCCATTCACTTGACCAACTTAAAGATAAGATCTCAAAAGTGATCGTAATGGTACTTGTCGTTGGTTTTTTCCAAAAAGTGGGACACACTGAGTATAATGGTGCCTTAGAGATGCTTTACTTTGCTCTTTCTATCACTTCTGTAGCTGTTGGTTTATACTTTCTTGGTAAAGTTGGGAAACATTAGTTAGTTCCTAAAACTTGACTATAAAGGTCAAAATTTATAATACATTAAAAAGGGTTATGATGGGTAAAATATTTGTAGATGCGTGTTTTGGAAAAGAAACACCTTACACACCAGTGTGGATGATGAGACAAGCGGGGCGTTACCTCCCAGAATATATGGCAGTACGTGCAGAAGCAGGAAACTTTTTAAATCTTTGTCATGATCCTAAAAAAGCTTGTGAAGTAACACTTCAACCTGTCGATATTATCGGTGTTGATGCTGCAATTTTATTTAGTGATATCCTTGTTATCCCTGATGAAATGGGGATGGATTTATCTTTTGTAAAAGGTGAAGGTCCTAAATTTTCTGATCCTATCACTTGTGATGCAGATATAGATAGACTTATAGGTGGTGATGAAGCTGCTAGTAAACTAACATATGTTTTTGATACCATTAAACTCATCAAAGAGCAACTTGCAGAAGATAAGGCACTCATCGGTTTTACTGGTGCACCTTGGACACTCGCAACTTATATGATAGAGGGGCAAGGAACAAAAACTTACAATATCTGTAAAAAGATGATGTACTCAAACCCTGAACTACTACATAAAATACTTGCAAAAGTGACTGAAGTTGTAAAACTTTATATGGAAAAACAGATCCAAGCTGGTATAGATGTTGTTCAGATTTTCGATTCTTGGGCAGCTGCAATTGAACCTGGAAAATATGATGAGTTCTCTTGGAAATACATGGTGGAGATTGCTGATTATTTAAAAGGGAAATATCCACATATTCCAATCATTATGTTCCCTAAAGGAATCCCTGCATTTTTAGATAAAGTATATGGAAACTTCGATGTATTTGGTGTTGACTGGTCTACTCCAATGTCATTTGCAAAAGAAAAACTTGGAGACAAATATGTCCTACAAGGTAACATGGAACCATGTCGTCTTTACTCAAAAGAGGCAACAACAAAATGTGTAGAGGTGATTCAAGAAACTATGCAAGGTAAACGCCATATCTTCAACCTTGGTCATGGAATACTTCCTGATGTACCTGTAGAAAATGCAAAACATTTCATCAATGAGTGTCACAGAGTTAGTGGAAAAAAATAACATCATCTTTGGTCCTATAAACTCACGCCGTTTTGGTATGAGTTTGGGTATTGATCTCTCCCCTGCCTTAAAACAATGCAATTTTGACTGTCTTTATTGTGAGCTGGCACCTGCTGCGACAGTAGAAAAACAGAACCAAACTCTCTCAGTTGAAGAGATCATAGCAGCTCTTCAAAAACATCTAGATGAAAAAGTAGATGTCATTACTCTGACTGCCAATGGAGAACCAACACTCTACCCTTACCTCAATGAACTTATAGATGCCATTAACAAGATAAAAAATAAAACTGAGACACTAATACTCACCAATAGTGCTACTTTAGTAGATAAAAAAGTCTTTGATGCACTTTTAAAACTAGACCAAGTTAAACTCTCTTTAGATGCTATAAGTAGTGATGTATTTAAAAAGATAGATAGACCCCATCATAGTATACAGATCGAGGATGTTATTTCAAAAGTGCAAGAGTTTAGCAAGCTCTATAAAGGCAAACTCTTTATAGAGATTTTATTTGTACATGGACTTAACGATACAGATGAAGAGATCCAAAAGCTCAATGAGGTACTCTTAACTTTAAATATTGCACGAGTAGATTTAGGGACTATTGACAGACCACCAGCCTACCCTGTAGTGGGTGTAAGCTATAAAGAGCTAAGAGATTTCTCTTTGATGTTTGATAGCTCTTTACCTATACATATAGCCTCTCGCATTCATGCAGAACCAAATAACAGCTACTATAGTGACGAAGAGATACTTAACACCCTTGACAAGCGCCCTCTTACATATGAAGATATAGCCCTGCTCTTTGATGAAGATACACAAAAAAGATTTCACAGCCTTGTTGAAACTGGGGCAATAGTTACAAAAGCACTCTCAAATCTTAAGTTTTACATCCCTCAAGAGAATCTCAAGCGAAAACGCTCAAAATAATTTTATAAAAGAGATTTGATAACATTACTTACACCTTGGTGTAAGTTGTAGTTAGAGATTGGAAAATCAAGAAGTTCATCTTCAAGGTTTACTGTGTAGAGAGAGAGATACTCCCCAAGTAAACTCAAATCTATCTCCTCATAACTATCACACAACTCTTTTGGAAGGTTTGTTCTTTGTAATGACTTAGCAGTATTAGATTTTTGCAGAGTAAATGCAAGCATCTTTAAACTCACAAAATCACTCCACTCTAAAAACAGTTCAGGTGTAAGCTTCTCCTCGAAATTCCCTTGAGGATTAAAAAGTATCTTTGTATCTCTTAAAGGGATTAAAACACTTAATATAGCACTGGAAAAAGGAACAACCTTATCTTTCCAGAAAGGGGATTCGTTGCGTTTTTCAAGTTCTCTAGCGATAGTATCTACAATAGTCTCTAAATTTTCATTTTCAAATAATGTATAAGTTTCTTGCTTCATTTTTAATTCTCTCTCTTTATTTACATAATCA
>CAZFGS010000033.1:0-14581 GCA_964518545.1 uncultured Sulfurimonas sp.
TTGAGCGTTTAGGATTTATAGAGATCCCAAAAGAGTCCCTTCCAGAACATAAGATCTGGGCTGATTGTATCAAATGTAAACACTTTCCCGTATGCAACGAAGTATCTCTCATCAAAAGCCTTTAGTACCATTTTTCTATGTGGTACTCTTTGTTTTATATAGTAGCTTAAGTAGCATATACCTTTTTCTGCCACCTCTTTTAGCTGTGCTTTTTGTACTGTACTCAAATGCACTCAAGCGTGAAGACTTTTTACTCTTGATGATCATCTCTTTTTGTCTCCTTATCTATGAAGCAAATAAAGGCTATCTATTATTTAGTACGATCATCTATTTTTCTCTTGCTTATAAGTTTATAATGCCAAAGATTACTCAAAATGTTTCTTGTAAATCTTGTGTTAAATTATCTTTTGTTCTTGTCGCTTATCTTGGATATTATCTTTTTTTAGCTCTTATTGCAAAAGTCTTTCTTTTACCATTACCAAATATAGATTACTATATAGTATACTATATAGTAATTGAGTTCTTTTTAGTGAGTCTATTATGAAGATAAAGTTTATATTGGCACTTTTTAGTATTATTTGGATTGGTCTTATCGTTCGTGTATTTTTTCTTGCGGTAGAGTCTAATTCATACTACACAAAACTCTCAGAACAAAATACGATGAAAAATGAGCAAATTGCACCAGTGCGCGGTGAGATTGTAGATCGGTTGAATCGACCTATAGCTATCAATAAACTTGGTTTTAAGATACTACTTGCTCCCCATTTAGCAGGGAAAAAGAAAAAAGAAATTTTCAATGAAGAGATAGACAACCTTATAAAACTTTTGCCAAGCCTAAAAAAAGAAAAAATTGTAAAAAATTATTTGAAAAAAGATTCTTACTATAATCATAATTTTATAGATATTATTCACTTTGTTCCCTATGATGATATGCTAGCAGTTTATACAGAATTATCTCTAAGAAAAAATATAAAAATTATTCCTGCACCAAAGCGCTTTTATCCATATAAAAATATAGGTGCACACCTTATTGGATATGTGTCACGTGCTAATAGAAAAGATGTACAAAAAGATAAAACCCTTGAGCTTATAGGCTATACAGGAAAAACAGGTATAGAAAAATATTACAATAAATACCTTCAAGGGCTTCCTGGTAAAAGAAAAATAAAAGTAAATGCTCAGAATCAAGAGATAGAAGAGTTGTTTTATGAAAATCCCGATGAGGATAGAAAACTTATGTTAAATATAGATATGGAACTGGAAAAGTTTATAGCTAAAGAGTTTGGCAGTAATGTCGGCTCTGTGATAGTGATGAATGTTGATGGTTCTATTCTTGCTGCTGGAAGTTTTCCAAATTATGATTTAAATATCTTTGTCTCTGGTATGAGTTATAAGATGTATGATGATCTCTCTAATAGTTTAGATCACCCTTTTACAAATAAACTCATTCATGGTTTATATCCACCAGGTTCAACTATAAAACCTGCTCTTGGTCTCTTGTATATAACTACAGATCTCAGTGAAAAATGGCATGTGACTTGTAAGTCCCATCTTCCTCTAGGTGGCCGTATATTTCGTTGTTGGAAAAAGAAAGGTCATGGAAAGACAGATATAGTAAAAGCAATACGTGAGAGTTGTGATGATTATTTTTATAAAGGAAGCCTTGTTTTAGGAAATAAAAAGATGAGTGCAGGGCTTAAACGCTACGGACTCTCTAAAAAAACAGGAGTTGATCTACCAAATGAGTTTATAGGAGTAGTTCCCTCACGTGAATGGAAACTAAAAAAATATCATAGAATCTGGAGTATTGGTGAAACTGCCAATACCTCAATAGGGCAGGGAGATTTTTTAGTCACACCATTACAAATGGCACAAGAAACAGCTCTTATAGCAACAGGAAAACTTCCAACACCACATATAGCAATGAAAATAGGTACAAAAGAGTATATTTCAAAATCACAAGATGTTTTAAATGCTAAAGAGAAAAAGAAGTTGCCTATCATAAGAAAAGCGATGTATCAAGTGTGTAACTCTCCTCATGGAACAGCTACACACTACTTGTCTTCAAAGGTGACATTAGCTGGTAAAACAGGAACAGCTCAGGTTGTTGGAATCAAGCAGGATATAAAAAAGAGAAAATTAGAGCATGAACTCTCGTATTATAACCGTTCCCATGCTTGGTTTACAACCTATGGCCCTTTTAAAAACCCTCAGTATGTAGTACTAGTTATGGTTGAACATGGTGGTCATGGTGGTCATGCAGCGGGTAAAATAGTTTCAAACATATATAACAAGCTCTTAGAGCTTGGTTATATAAAAAAGTAATATTATACGAAAGAGTTGTGGATAAAAAGAGCTAAAATAGTAAGTAAGAAGATAGCTCCCGCTTTGTTATAAAGCTTATTTGCAAGTATAAAAAGCAAGGCTAATGAAGCTGATACCAAGATTATAAGATCAAAAGAAACTGCTTCTATATTAATCAGAAGTGGATTTATCAGTGCAGATCCACCTAAAACCATAGAGAAATTTGCAACATTAGAGCCTATGATATTTCCAACACTCATATCTCCATTACCTTTTTTTACAGCTACAAGGGAGACAACAAGTTCTGGTAAAGATGTACCTAAAGAGATAAGGAAAAGTCCAATAATCCACTCACTTACCTCTAAGCTTCTTGCTATATTTGTACCACTCTCTACAACAAAATGAGCACCTCCAATAGTAAAAGAAAACCCTATAAGAAGTAAAACTAAACTTTTTCCCCATTGAAATTTTTCTTTGACTAAATCTTCATCAATTTCACCCTCAAGGTCATCTTTAGAGCTACTAAATAAAAAGATAAGGTAAGATACCATCATAAGTAAAAATAAGATACCATCAAATCTATCTATCATTCCATCTTGAATCATCACTAAAAAGACAACCATTGGCAAGATAACCCAAGCACTGTCTTTCGCAAAGAGGTCGCGCTGTGGTTTCATAGACTTTGCTATGAAAAATACAATACCAAGAACAAGAGTGATGTTAAAAACAACACTTCCAACAACATTTGCCACTGCCATATCACTTTTACCTTGTGATGAAGCCATCATAGAAGCTGCCATTTCCGGTAAAGAGGTTCCAAAAGCAACTAGAGTTGCACCAATAACAAAATGAGAAATATTAAAATGCAGTGCTATTCTCTCAGATTCTTTGATAATAAAATCAGCACCATATATCAGTGCAGCCATTGCAACTAAAAAAATTCCGTAATCCATTTTTATCCTTGTGTTCTAACTATTAAACTCTTTGGAAGAGCAAATTTTTCTATAAGCTCTTTCTCTTTTTGACGCATCTCACCACCATCTACTTCATGATCATATCCCAAGATATGTAAAAGTCCATGGATAAATAAAAGACTAAGTTCATCATTTTGTGTATGCCCAAACTCTAAAGCTTTTTCTTGAACAAAATCACTAGAGATAACGATGCTTCCAAGAGGGCTCATAGGCATATCTTCGTAGGGAAAACTAAGAACATCTGTAGCTTTGTCTATACCTCTTTGTTCTTTGTTGATCTCTTGCATCTCATCATTTGTGAGTATTAAGAGTTCAACCTCTTTATCACTAAGGGAGCTAAGAATTGTTTCTAAAAAGGGAGTGTTTACTTCAAGAGAAGTTTGGTTATCAAGTTCAATCATAAGTGGAATTATAGCTAATGAGGCTTAGGGTAGCTAAAACTACCCTGTAATATTTATATTGTTACCCATCCCTGTTTTTTGGGCTGTTGTTTGTAATGATTCTTGATTGACACTCTCTAGCACTTTTAAAACCTGCTGAGCTTGTACATCTTGAGCTTTTTTCATAACATCTAATTGAACATTTTGCATCGTTCCTGCTGAGCTTACTGAATCTGTTGCCATAGTATCTCCCTTGTATGATTTCTTTTATGTCTTATTATAGAGCAAAATTGATTTGGTATATATTAAAAAAATAGTTTATATGTTAAAATGACATTATGAATAGAGATACAAAAAAAGCAGTATGCATTATGAGTGGGGGGATGGACTCTACTTTAAGTGCCTATATGATGAAACAAGATGGTTATGAGATAGTAGCTGTGCATTTTAATTATAATCAAAGAACACAAACAAAAGAGTTGAAGTGTTTTGATGCAATATGTCAAGAGTTAGAAGTAGAAAAGAAATATATTCTTGATTTAGATTTTTTTACACAATTAGGAGCTTCAGCACTTACCGATAAAAACATAGAAGTACCAACAACTGGCATAGAAGAGGGTGTTCCTGTGACTTATGTACCATTTCGTAATGGTATCTTTTTAAGTATGGCAGCAGCTATTGCTGAAAAAGAGGGTGCTTCTGTGATGAGTATTGGAGTTGTAGAAGAAGATAGTAGTGGCTATCCTGATTGTAGAGAAGATTATATCAAGTCGATGCAAAACGCCATCAATCTAGGCACAAAAGAGGAAACAAACATAGAGATAAAGATGCCACTTGTACATCTTCAAAAATCTCAGATAGTACAAGAAGCTTTAAAATATGATGTCCCACTTGAACTTACATGGTCTTGTTATAAAAATGAGGAAAAAGCTTGTGGAGTATGTGATAGCTGTAGATTACGCTTAAATGGCTTTAAGATAGCAGGCATAAGTGATCCAATCACTTACAAGTAGTTTAAACTACAAAGGTTTAAAGGTAACACACCTTATAAAACCAAAACTCAAAAACAGCTACATTCAGATAAAGAATGATGCAACAATTCTTGTAAAAACTCCAAAGGTAGCACCATCGTACCTTATGGAGTTTTTAGATTCCAAAGAACGATGGATACAAAAGCATATAGATACCATAAAAGCAAACCCACCCCAAAAGGTCAACCTCGAAGATGAAGTGCTTCTTTTTGGTGAACTTTACTCTATAGACTCTCCTGAGGTACTTTACCTAAGAAAAAAACTTCATCGTACTAAAAAACAAGATACAAAAAGTATTCTTAAGCTCTATGATACTTTTTATAAATATCTTGCAAAAGAGTATCTTACTCAAAGAGCAGAATATTTTTCAAAGAGAATGAATCTTCAGTATCAAGAGTTAAAGTTCAGAAAGATGAAAACACGATGGGGATCGTGTAGTTCAAGAGGTGTAATCACTTTTAACACCGAACTCTTAAAGGTTCCAAAAGAGCTTATTGATTATGTTATAGTACACGAACTCGCTCATCTAACACATATGAACCATTCAAAATCGTTTCATGCACTTGTAGAAAGTTACTTATCTAATCAAAAAGAGTTAAGAAAACAACTAAAGAGTACGAAAATACTCTAAGTTATATTTACTTGAGGGTGACCACATCATAAAGCCACTGGTATTGATATCTTCAGTAGCACGAATCTGTTCTTGTATCTCAAACTTTTTATATTCACGGCGTTTGTGAGTATAATCCCTAAAGTATTGCAACCAGGGTCGTACACGCTTTGTGTCAATTCTGTCTTGAATATTTTTTACACTTCTATATATAACAGCATAAGGATGATCCGCTGGATATTTAAAGTAAAATGAACCACTAGAAAATCCTGAGGGGTAGAGCATAGGTGCAAGGTAATCAGCATGAGCAGCAAGTGAGCTTACCGTTTGACCTATACCATTGTCGTCCTTACTCCAACAGATATTACCGTAGGTGTCAACAGAGATAAAAACTCCGTATTTACGTAAACGACTCTGTGCTGTATCTAAAAACCGCTCTATTGTTTTTATACGATTTTCTTGTGTATTTTCTTTAGAGAGCAAAAGTCCTTTTTTTGCAGGAAAACGAATATAGTCAAAATTAATCTCATCAAACCCAACCTTAGCAGCTTCTTCTGCTATACGAATTGTATAATCATGACTACGTGTATCAAAAGGATCTACCCATGCCATATTGTCATGGTTTCTCCAAATAGTTTGATTCTCATCATCTTTTTTGATGGCATAATCGGGATTATGCGAAGCTTGAATCTCATCTTTAAAGCATACAATCCTTGCAATAGTATAGATGTGGTTGGCTTTCATTGTTGCTATAAACTTTTGTATATTTCTATTTGTTCTGTTTTTATGTGCACCATAAGAGTTGGCCTGTTTAAATGAGGTTAAAAAAGAGGTAGAACCATATTCGTTTTTTACATCTACAACTATCGCATTTAAATTGGTTTTTTTAATGATATCTATGATTCTTTTGTGCGTTTTAGAGTTGTTACTTGCTCCCCAAAAGGTAAGATAGAGTGCTCTAACAGTGATTGGATCTAAAAATATTTTTGTTTGGCTTGTATCAGTGTTTATACTCTTAGGTCTATATCCATATGCTTTAATATGAATTGTATTTTCGGATGTTTTCAGAAAAAAAGAACCATCTTTATTGCTCTTTATCAAATGCTTAGAATCACTTACTATAGCAGAAGGTATCGTTTTAGATGTGTTAGCATCAATCAGTTGTGCTCTAAAGTCAGCTAGTAAAAATGTTGGTAAAAGGAAAACACTAATTGTTAGTAAAATATTTCTCAAATGATTCTCAATAGGTATAATTTTGTGAAATCATACACTATCTTTCGTTTAAAAAGTAGCGTGTACTTACATCACTCCATGCTTTTGAAAGTGTGAGATGTTTTTCTATAGATGCATATACTTTTGCAAACTCTGCATTTTTTTCACTCAGCTCTACTATCACCTCTTGGAGTGCTACTTTTCCAGCATCACTTACCTCTTGTGGAAATTGTGCAAGTTTGACATCAAGCTCTTGAAGTTTTTTTAGGGCATAGATATTTTCATGATGAAATTCATAGGTCATATTAGAGTTCATTTCGCTAGAACAAACTTCAATAATAGCCTGGTGCTCAGAAGCAAGCTTAGACCATGAATGTTTGTTAAAAGTAAGCTCTAAAATAGAACCAGGTTCATGCCATCCAGAATAATAATATGGAGCAACCTTGTAAAACCCCATCTTGATGTCCAGTGCAGGTCCAACCCATTCGGTAGCATCTATAACACCGCGTTCAAGTGAAGTATAGATCTCTCCTGCAGGTAAAAGAATAGGGTTGACTCCCATCTTGGCAAACACTTCACCACCAAGTCCAGGGATGCGCATCTTTAGTCCTTGCATATCTTCTAAAGAGTTAATGGGCTTTCGAAACCAGCCACCCATCTGAATGTTTGTATTTCCTCCTAGAAGAGGGTAAAGATTGTAAGCACTGTATTGTTCTCTCCAAAGATTCATCCCCCCGCCAAAGAGCATCCAAGAGTTTATCTCCTCTGCTGTAAAACCAAAAGGGATACCACTATAGAGAGAAAAAGCAGAGTTTTTCCCTTTCCAGTAGTATGGTCCAGAGTGAAAAGCATCAATCTGACCAGAGCTAGCAGCATCAAAAACAGCAAGGGCAGGGACCAGAGTATTTTTAGGATACAGTTTTATCTCTAAAGAGCCTCCACTGACATCTTTTACTCGCTGAACAAACTTTTCAACTCCAGTTCCCATGATAGGAAAATGTGCAGGCCATGATGTGGCAAGTTTTAAAACAGTTTTTTTATTTCTGTTTATATTAATATGTTTTTTATCGGCAGTATGGGCTTTTGGATGTTTTGAGTAGTCAATAGCTTGACGATTATTTTCATTACATCCATTAAGTGCCAAAGCAGCAGAAGCTGTTGTTGCTGTAGTTAAAAATGTTCTTCTATCCATGTTGGTGCCTTTTATACTAGGTAAAATCTAAAAGTGAAATCTGAGCTTGAGAGCTAAGAGGCTTTTTTAGTATCTCTTTATCTGCACCCACTATAAGTGCAAAATGAAAATGGTGTTGCTTTAAAATGTTGAGAATCTCATTTTTATTTTTATAGGTGATTACATTGTGCTCACCCTCAAGTGATTGTGCACTCTTTTGCGGAACAATGTAAATTGTTTGCGCCCATGAAGCCTGTTTTTGTAAGAAAACAATCTCTTTTTCAATCAAAGCACTACTTTTTTCAAAGATAAGCACCTTATCACTTGTACCAAACTCTTTTATCTCAAAGTTTTTATTTGTAAAAACTGCTTCAAAGTGCTCAATAGGGGTAAACTTTCTCAATCTAAAGTTGATTTTTAAAGTTTTGAAAAAATAAAAAAGGTCTTCTAAAAAAGGGATGAAAAATGGAGAGATCAACTGTCTCTCATAAAAAATATCATCATAGATAAAAGAGGTTTCAAAGAGTGTCTGCTCCATAATTGAGACAGATTCTTTTTGACTTGAGTAAGGCATCTTTTTAATATCTGTAAAAAGGTCACGAGAAGTCAGAGTAGGGCTAAAGAGTATGATATTAAGGTCTTCTAAATCCCAAAGTATTTTATAGATAGCCTTAATATCACCTTCTAAAGCGATGAAGTTTGTCTCACTCATCACCTGAAGAGCTAGTTTGAGTATAATCTCATTACACTCATATACTACTATCTCTTTTTCTATAAGTCTAAAACGCAAAAGACGCTTAAGAGCATCTTCAAGAGAGTCTACCTTTATCCAGGCAATTTCACTGTCACTTATTTGCGTGGGTTTGTCGAAGAGTATACCGTAAGCTCCGTGGAGTACAGCTTCTTCAATATTTTGCTCATCAAACGCAATAAAAAGATCTCCTCTTTTTACTTTGTTTGCTTCAAAAACGATATTTGTAAATTGCTTTACAAAGGGGGTATTTACAACCCTACCGTTTGTAAGTGCGAGGAGATTTTCTAGTCTCATCCAATAGGTGTGCCTGCCTTTTTAGGTTTCTCCGGTCTTACTAAACATAAGCCATCTTCATCCTTAGCAGCAAGAAGCATTCCTTCACTCATCATACCCATGAGTTTTGCAGGTTTAAGATTTGCTACAACACAAACTTGTGTACCTACAAGTGACTCAGCAGAGTAAAACTCTTTGATACCTGCAACAACTTGACGAGTGTCATCTTCACCAAGAGAAACTTGAAGTTTTAAAAGTTTTTTACTTTTTGGAACCTCTTCAGCTTCTAATACAGTTCCAACTTTTAGAGATGTTTCAAAAAATTGTCCAATCTCTATAAGGTTATCTTCCTCTTTTGTGTTTGAAGACTCTTTTTTCTCCTCTTTTTCAACTTTTGGAGGATTTGGCTCAGCTTTTGGTGCTTCTTGCATTAGGGGTTCTTCAACACGAGGAAATAATGGCGGTACTTTTTTGATATTAAATACTTTTAAAATCTTTTTATCTACTACAAGTTCATTATATGAGGCAGTGTTTATCTCAAAGTTGAGTGCATCAGCGATGATATTTGTAGTTTTTGGCATAACAGGGTGTAACATAATAGATGCTTTTGCAAGGATATTTGCAACAAGTGCTACAGTAGCAAGTGCTTCATCTTTTTTATCCTCTTTCATTTTTACCCATGGAGCATGTTCTTCAATAGCTTTGTTTCCTATAGAAAAGAGTTTCCAAAGCTCATCAAGATAACGATGTGTTTGTATGTTTTGCATAAAAGTATCAAGAGAATCAAGCACATTATTCATTGCACTCAACTCTTTTGTATGGTACTTTTCAACATCTACACTATCTATCTCAAAGTCAGAGTATTTTCCACTCATACCGATGATACGGTTTAAAAGGTTTCCTAAATCATTTGAGAGTTCAGAGTTAATTCTGTCAATAAGGGCACGTTGAGAAAAATCCCCATCTTGACCAAAAGGCACTTCACGAAGCATAAAATAGCGAAGATTCTCAGCTCCATAAGCATCTGCAACCTCTTTAGGAGAGATAACATTCCCTTTTGATTTAGACATCTTCTCACCATCACGAGTCCACCAACCATGGACACCAAGGTGTTTAGGAAGAGGAAGATCTAAACTCATTAAAAATGCTGGCCAATAGATAGCATGAAAACGCAGTATATCTTTTCCTACTATTTGTGCAGTTGCTGGCCAAAATTTCATATTTGTACCATCTTCCATGGCATTATCTTTACCATAACCAAGAGCAGTCACATAGTTGAGTAGGGCATCGAGCCAAACATACATAACGTGTTTGTCATCATTAAGACTCTTAGGCATTTTCACACCCCAAGTAAATGATGTACGAGTAACGGAAAGATCACGAAGTCCACCTTTTACAAAACTTACCACTTCGTTTACACGTGAACGCGGTAAAATAAAATCAGGATTCTCTTCATAAAACTTAAGAAGTTTATCTTCATAATTAGAGAGTCTAAAAAAGTAACTCTCCTCTTTTACAACACTTGTACTACGTCCACAATCAGGACAAAACTCGCCATCGATAAGTTGTGTTTCTGGAAAAAATGTTTCACAACTTACACAGTAATGACCCTCATAAAAATCTTTGTAGATATCACCCTTGGCATACATAGTTTCAAAAGCTTTTTGAACGCCTAGTTTATGGTCTTCATCAGTTGTACGTATAAACTTATCGTAACTAATCTCAAACTCATCCCAAAGGTTTTTAAATGTAGCACTAATCTCATCTGCAAACTCTTGAGTTGGCTTATTGTTTTTTTGAGCAGACTCTTCTATTTTTTGCCCATGTTCGTCTGTTCCAGTTAAGAAAAATGTTTCATTTCCCTTGAGTCTCTCATATCTTGCTATGGAATCAGCTATAAAAGTAGTGTATGCATGTCCAATATGTGCTTCGCCATTCACATAATATATAGGTGTTGTTATATATTTACTCAATTTTTCGTCCTTTTTAAAATTCAAATCCGCCAGTATCGCCCTTAGACATACTATTGTAGACAGCTTTTACGTATTCATCTCTAAGTTCACAACCAATGTAGTGCTCACAAGCACTACATGATTTAAGATTCTTCTCTTTTTGACAAGCTTGTAGCTTTATCATCATCTCATCAAGATAAATTTCAAACTTATCTTTTTTTTCATTATGCATTTGCTGCATAAACTTCTTTTACTCTTGATGTTTCATATTTAGAACCAAAGAAACATATAGCTGTATCATGAATATGTGCACAACCAAGTTCTAGAAGTCTTTGCTGACCATCAATTGCCTCACCACCAGATTTTTCATAGATATATGCAAAAGGAAATACTTCAAATAAACGACGCAGTTTTCCATCTGGCTTATCACTTGTACCAGGGTAAGAGAAAAGCCCACCGCCCTTAAGAAGAATTTGGTGTAAATCTGGAACCATCCCTCCAGAGTAACGTAGACGGTATCCCTCTTGAAAAAAGTTATCGATCATCTCTTTATGGTAAGGCGCCCAATTTTGTTGTGTTCCACCTGGAGCCATAAGTTTCCCTTTTTCAGTGAGTCTTATCTCTTTTACAAATTCAAATTCTTCCGCTTGAAGAAGATAAAGTTTTGTTTTGTTTTCAGCAAATACCATCTCTACACGTGGTCCATACACAACATAACAAGCCGCTACCATCTTCTCGGAGCCAAAACTACCTTCGTAGATACCAAAAATAGAACCAACACTAAGGTTCACATCTACTAATGAAGAGCCATCAAGAGGATCATAAGCGATAAAATACTTTCCATCTTCATGTAGAAGCTCTTCGTGAGTTTTCTCTTCACTCGCAATTGTATGAATCGAAGCAACACGAGAGAACTCCTCTTCAATAATCATGTCACATTTAATGTCAAGTTCTAATTGTGTTTCTCCAGAAGAGTTCTCTTGTTGTGAGTACCCTATATCTTTTACATCTATCGCTTCTTTAATTCTTTTTGCACTTTTTTGAATTGCATCAAATATATCTCTCATATTACACTTCCTTTGCATTGTTTAATATCCATGAAATTACTTCATTTGGGTTGTTTAAATCTAAAATATCTACATCTTTTGGGAGTTCATACTCTTTTGTATCAATGCTATCATCAACGGCTAAAGCATTCATATATGGAAAGTAGTCACTATCTAAAGAATTTCTAAAGATACTGATGCGAGGTAAAGGTAAGTTTTTCAACCCCTCTACAAGTAAGATATCAAACTTATCAAAAAGTCGTATCATCTCATCTAGCTCTTTATTCCTTTTAGAAAAGTATGTTGTTCTTCTTGGGGAGGTTACAATCACTTCGGCACCTGTGTCACTAAATTTATAGCTATCTTTTCCCTCAACATCAAAACGGGCTTTATCGCTCGGATCATGCTTGATGATAGCAACCTCTTTTTTATGTTCATTTATCAGTTTTCTTGCCACTTTCAAAATAAGGGTGGTCTTACCACTGTTTGATGGTCCTGTAAATGCGACTGCTAATCTTTTACTCAATATACAACTCAACTTTTTAAAATTTAAGAGATTATACAAAAGAAGAGTTTAATAAGATATAATTCTAGGAAAATTTCAAGGAAAAATATGAAAACTTTTTTAACTGCTTTATTTTTTTTACTTCTTTTAGGTGGCTGTGCCGAGAAAAATGCTTTTAGCCGTTTTGATATTAATGAAAAACAAGAGATAGCTCTTAATGCTTTAGAAAGTTCTAAAGTTCAATACAAAGACAGTGTAAATGGAGTTGTAACAGTAGTGCACCTTAACCAAGTAGAACCAGCAAAGTTTAAAAACAATGAAGTATTTTATGTTTTTATGTATCTTAAAGATAAGTCAATGCCAGTTAATTTTACACTCAATGGTGAAGCACCTATATATACTGTTAAAGAACTCACACAGTATAATGAATTTACATATCTCACATCGACTGACACACCATGGAATAGATACTTCCTTGTTACATTTTCGAAGCAGGGTGATATTTTAAAATTTAAGATGAAAAATGGCAAATACTCATCTCAAGAGATGGTATTTGAAAAGGATGAGTAGTTTTTTCTCTTAGTAGAGAGATCTTAAAACTGCTTGAAGTATGACGATAATTACTTGTAGGCCAATGATGAGAACTAATGGAGCTAAATCAAGTCCATTAAAATTCGTTCGTATATACTTGTTGACAAATCTATATGCTGGATTTGTTATTCTGTATAAAAATTGAACCACAGGATTATAAGGATCTGGATTTACAAAGCTTAAAAGTGCTGAAATAATTAAAACCCAGATATAAACATTTATAACACCTATAGCAATACCACCTATGCCCTGTATGATCTCCATTAAAAAACTCATTTAATAATCTCCCCAAGATAATTTTTAAGATATTTATATATTTTGCTCAGTTCTGGACCATCTTCTGCATTACTAAGTAGTAGATATAGAACTTGAGAAAGATTTTTCTCTTCTATGTCTGTATTTTTCATAATATAGTTTTGAAAATCACTAAACTCATCAAAGTAGGGTGCTTGTTTTATACACTCTGTAACTTTTTCCACTTGCTCACTTAACTCTTTAGGAATTATACGTTGAGCAAAAATAGGAGCTATTTTAGCTTTTAGTTCCTTTGTTGTACTTACTTCTTCTAGATATAAAGAAGCTAGATTTCCAATCTCTTCATCTGCAAAGCCAACATAACGTGAAAGTTCTTTTGGATCAAGGTTTTTAAGATGCTCTTTATTGATATACTGTAGTGTTTTTATATTAAACTCTATAGGATCTTTAGAGATTTTTTCAAGAGCAAAAAATTCTATCATTTCACTCATAGTAAAAATCTCTTTAGGTGTGTCACTACAAGTTGATACTAAATAATTTAAAATAGCTTCTGGAAGATAACCATCTTCTAAAAATGATTTTACACTCAAATTCTCAGCAGCTAACAGGGTTGGTAGATGAGCATACTCAACCGTTTTATCATATGCTAAGGAGTTACAAATATGCTTTTGTTTTGGAGTGTTATTTTTATATTTATCATCACGAATAATGCAGCTTATGTCATTAAGCATATCATCAACACCTGAAGCAAAATTATATGTTGGTGTTTTGTCTTGATTCATGATTATAAAACTATCTACTGCATCAGGTGTAAATCTCATCTCCCCTTGTACCTTATCCTGAATGATTATATCTTCATCAGGTCTCATTATTCTCACTGTAAAAGGGTTAGTATTGTCGATGACAAGTTCTGCTGGCAAGTTACGGCAAGCATCATCATAAGAGTAGTCCTTATTTGCATCAAGGGCCTCTTGTTTTTTATTGTCTATCCATGCTGAAGAGCAAAAACAAGAAAAAGCTTTTTTCTCATGTAAAAGCTGTAAGGCCATTGCTGCATGAAAGCGTACATTTTGGCTTTGATAAATAACTTGAGTATATTCAATTCCAAAAAGTGCTAAAAGATCAAGGATCTCTTGATCCTTTCCCTCTACATTTTGCTCTTTGATTGTATCTTCTATTCTAACTATAAAGTCTTCATTGCGTTGACGAGCTACAATATAGTTAAATAGAGCAATACGAAGGTCACCTATATGCATATCACCAGTAGGACTAGGTGCAAATCTTAACATGAAAATTCCTAAAAAATAATTTTCGTGATTTTATCTAAATGATGATTAATTTTTGTTTATTTTTTTGATTATTTAAAAAATGAAGTGGTGACCCCGAGGAGAATTGAACTCCTGTAACATGGATGAAAACCATGGATCCTAACCGCTAGACGACGGGGCCACTCTTGTTTTTGTAGTATTTGTTATGGTGTCCCGTGATGGATTCGAACCATCGGCCACATCATTAAAAGTGAC
>CAZFGS010000034.1:0-14343 GCA_964518545.1 uncultured Sulfurimonas sp.
AGCTCTCTCTTTATACCATTGCATCGCATCAAAAAGAGCTACAAAATATAAATCTACATACTTTTGAAAGTATTGTCCTTGACTTAAGAGAGTTGGACTTTTTAGATACAGCTGCTGCAATTTTTCTACAAAAACTTCAAACTGCAAATACAACAACTCTTTTTCATAAGGAAAATATAGAAGAAACCTTAGCTCTTGTGAAAAAATACACTTCTAAAACAGAAGCACTTCCTCCAGCACCAAAAAGTACTTTTTTAGAAAAAGTGGGAAAGGTGTTTACCGATTATTATATTGGCTTTTTAGCATTTATGAATTTTTTAGGGATGTTGTTTGCTACAAAATTCCACTATTTAAAATCATCAAAAAATATACGTTTTAAAGAGATAGCATTTGAAATAAACGAATCGGCTGTTAAAGCTTTGGGGATTATTGCTCTGACAAGTTTTCTTATAGGATTAGTAGTTGCTTACCAATCTGCATTTCAGTTGAAAATCTATGGGGCAAATATATTTATTGTTGATATGTTGGGACTTTCTATTTTAAGAGAGTTAGCACCACTGATCACGGCCATAGTTATAGCAGGACGTAGTGGATCAGCTTTTACAGCACAGATAGGTGCTATGAAGATTACAGAAGAGTTGGATGCAATGAGAACTATGGGGTTTGATCCTTATATCTTTTTAGTATTGCCTCGTATTATAGCATTGATGATTATGATGCCTCTTTTGATCTTTGTAGCAGATGTAATGGGACTCCTAGGTGGCATCATAGTTGCAAATATGGATCTTAAAATTACACCTGATCTATTTTTAGATAGATTTACAGAAGTGATTGCTGTGAAGCATTTTATTATAGGTGTTGTTAAGGGGCCATTTTTTGCATTTCTTATCGCAAGTATAGGGATATACAGAGGTTTAAAAGTAAAAAATGACACTCAAAGTATAGGATTTAACACAACAAAAAGTGTTGTTGAATCTATATTTGCTGTCATTGTATGTGATGCTATCTTCTCCATAGCCTTTACAAATTTGGGGATATAAAATGAAAAAGATAATTGAAGTATCTGGAGTAAAGACAATCTTTGATGAAAGAGTGGTTCATAATGGTCTTAATCTTTCTATTAACGAAGGAGAAATCTATGGGCTTTTAGGGCCAAGTGGTTGTGGTAAAACTACACTACTTCGTGAGATGGTGATGCTTCAAAAATTTCATGCTGGAGAGATTAGAATCTTGGGTAAAAGCCTTAGCAAGATAAATGCGGATGATGCTCAATCGTTAAGGAGACAGTGGGGTGTTCTTTTCCAAGCTGGGGCACTCTTTTCCTCTCTAAGTATCAGAGATAATATTGCACTACCCCTTGTAGAATATACAGATTTATCTGAAAATATGATAGAAGAGATAGTGAAATTTAAAATTAACCTTGTTGGTTTAAAACCACAAGATGCTCATCTTTTTCCTTCACAGATAAGTGGAGGGATGAAAAAAAAAGCAGGACTTGCTAGAGCCTTGTCTATGGACCCTAAGCTACTTTTTCTTGATGAACCTACAAGCGGATTAGATCCAATTTCTGCAAGAGAATTTGACAGTTTAATCCTTCAGCTTCGTGAGATGTTGGGACTAACAATTATAATGGTTTCTCACGATTTACAATCAATTTATGATACTTTAGATAAAGTAGCAATTATAGATGAAAAAAAAATTGCTTATGAGGGTACTTTAGATGATATCAAAAGTGCCAAAAGTAAGTTTGTAAAAACTTTTTTTAGAGAGAAGATATGAACAATAAAGTAAATTATACATTAGTTGGGATCATAGTTTTAGTAGGTATTACTCTTATGTTGGCTTTTGCATATTGGATGTTAAAACCATCAAGTGAGAGTGAAACAAAAACTTATGTTATCTATTTTGATGAGTCTGTTTTAGGTCTTAATTTAGAAGCACCGGTCAAATATAGAGGTATCAGTGTAGGAAAAGTCACCCATCTTCGCATCAATCCAAAAAATACAGAACAAGTAGAGGTTCGTATCTCAATTTTAAAATCAACTCCTATAAAAGAGGATACAGTTGCACGATTAACGGCACAGGGAATTACAGGACTCAGCTATATAAATCTTAATCTTGGGCATAACAATGCACCTGAACTCAAGACACAAAAAGGGCAAAAATATCCTGTTATAAAGACTGTTCCCTCCTTTTTTGAGAATTTTGAGCAGTCTTTAGGAACGGTGTCTGGAAAGCTTTCACGAACTCTTGGGAGAACTGAGCAACTTCTAGGAGAAAACAATCAACGTAAAATTGCAATGATTTTAAAACATACGGCAAGTGTTTCTCAAAAGCTAGATAGAATACTTGATGAAAAAACAATCCTCTCTATCCAAAAATCTGCTGCTAATATGGAAGCTGTGACACATAAGGTGGATATGGTGATTCCAAATGTAGATATTCTTGTGGAAAAAAGTATAGTATGGCAAGATAAGATAGCCAATTCTTTTGGCTCTATAATGAATAGCTACCTTGGTATTCGCTCTGCAATGGATGAGATAAAAAGAGCAGTTGCTAGTGGAGAGTTCAATGTCAAAGAGATTAGCTCTGAGGTTGTCCCTACAATGAATGATACATTTATAGAGATGCAAGAGCTTATGATAAAAGTAGAAGAGGTGTTAGAGCAGTATAAACGCTCCCCATCAGATATACTTTATAAACAAGAAGCAATTCAAAAAGCTCCAGGAGAAAGATAATGATCAAGATATTTATAGCCCTTTTTACAGCTTTGTTTTTTGTATCGTGTACAAGGGTTCAACCATCTATAGAGGAGTATAGAATAGCTCCAAAGGTGCAATTAAAGCAATTTAAAGCACAAGAGTGTCGTGAAAAATCTATAAAAATAGGGCAAACCTTTAGTTCCCGTCTTTTTATGAGTATGGATATGAACTATGGGGTAGGCAGCTATCAACTTGATACTTTTAATCAGTCCCAATGGGCACTCTCTCCAAACAGATCTATCAATATGATAATAGCTGAGATGCTTAGAGATACAAAGCTGTTTAAAAATGTACAAATAGCAAAGTCAAGAAGTAAGACAGACTTTTATCTTGAGAGTGATATTGAAGATTTTATGCAATACTTTAGTGAAGATGAGAAACAATCTTTTGTAAATGTTCGCATAACTATGAGTCTTATAGATAGGAAAACATCTCAGGTTATAGCAACAAAGATTTTTTCTAAAAAATTGCCAACTCAAGGGCTTAATGCGGCATCTGGTGTTGTTGCACTAAATAAGGCACTTCAAGATGTTCTCTCTCAAAGTGCTCTATGGTTTGATGAAGTATGTCAATGATACAAGAGTCTGAATATAAGCAACGTAGGGATAAGCTCACCTCAAAGTTAAAGAAAAACTCTTTAGCTATTGTTTTTAGTGCAGAGTATAAGGTTCGTTCCAACGATACCGAGTTTCCTTACAGACAAAACAGTAATTTTTATTATTTGAGTGGATTTGAAGAAGATAAGAGTTGTTTACTCTTTGTAAAAAAGGGTAAAAAGATACAAACACTTCTTTTTGTAGCCAAAAAAGATAAGATGCAAGAGCTATGGAACGGAAAACTTTTAGGGGTGCAACAAGCAAAAAAACAATTTTTAGTTGATGAGGTGTATGAGTATAGTGAGCTTAATACACATCTTAAGAAGTATATGGAGAGTGTAGATAATATATATTATGATTTTGCTTTGGATTACTCCAAGATAAAACTTCTCAAAAGATATGCAAAAAATGTAAGTAGTTTTCAAAATATAGCACTGCTTATTCAAAAAAGTCGTCTTATAAAATCTGATGGAGAGATAGCACTTATAAAAAAAGCTATAGAGATCACTGCCAAAGCACATCATCGTGCTATACAAAAAGCAACAGTCTTAGAGTATGAGTATGAACTTCAAGCTGAGATAGAGTATGTTTTTAAGAAAAATGGGGCTTATAGTGATGCTTACACCTCGATAGTGGCTTCAGGTGATAATGCAAATACCCTGCATTACATTAAAAATGATAAAAAGTTACAAAATAAAGCATTGATACTCATAGATGCAGGGTGTGAGTATAATTATTATGCGAGTGATATAACACGGAGTATCCCAAAATCAGGAAAGTTTACTGCTCCGCAAAAAGAGTTGTATGAGATGGTCTTAGCAGTTGAGCTAAAGATTATATCTATGGTTCAACCTGGTATTAAACGAAGTAAGTTGCAAAAAAAAGCTGTAAAGTTACTTACTCAGGGGATGATTGATTTAAAGATACTCAAGGGCTCTTTGAAAAAAGCGATAAAAAAAGAGCTTTATAAAAAGTATTACCCTCATGGTATTGGGCATTGGATGGGACTAGATGTACATGATGAAGCTCCATATAAAACAAAAAAAGGCAAAGAGATACCATTGAAAGCCGGAATGGTTCTTACTATAGAACCAGGGATTTACCTACCAAAAGATGATACAAAGATTCCTAAAAAATATCGTGGTATTGGGATCCGTATCGAGGATGATATTTTGGTAACTCAAAAAGGGTGTGAAAATCTCTCTGCTGCTATAGCAAAGAGTATTGAAGAGATAGAGAGTATTAGTTGTAAGAGTATGTCCAGCCTGTAAGTTTATGTGTTTTTGCTTCATAGAAGTTGTCTGAATCTGCCAGAAAATCAATCACATGCATTGGTAGATGAGGGATGCTTGTTTGATCATCGCGTTTGATAAGTAAGAGCGGCATAGCTGTGTCTTGTTGACTCATGGAAAAACCAACGGGCATCACTTGCGAGAGTACCTCTTTTGGGTTTCTTATCCCATTGTCATCCATAAATTTATCTAAAATTGCATCTTTGACATCTTGTGGAAATTTCTCTGAAGTATTGAGAAAAATTGTAAAATGTATAGGTGTGTCTTGAAACTTTTCAGGAGCAGGTGCTGCCATGATGATATACTCCACATTTTCTAAATGTTTCTTGATCTCATCTTCTGTAAAATATTTATCTGTTACTATCGCTTTTGCTTCCATATCTTCTCTTTTTTGTATTTTAAAGAAATTTTAACATATTTGTCTAAATAATGGCACAAAATATGCTTTTAATCTTTTAATATTAAGGAGTTTCATGCAGTTTATAGAAGCATTAAAACTTAGAAGTAAACTACTTTTTCTTTTTTTTCTTATAACACTTGGGCTTATTACTGTAGGTATCATAGGATCTATACAAATAAATGCTATGAAGAAAAATATGGACTCACTTTATTTTGGCTCTTTAGTGCCAGTTACAGAGCTCAATGAGATCCTTCAAAACTACCAAAATAGCTTAGGTATGAGTCTTCATAAAGCATCGCGTGGTGAGTTGAGCCCTAGTGATGTAGCTGCAACGATGGAGGATTCTCTTAAACAGATTAGTAAGAAGTGGAAAAGTTATGAAGGACATTTTAAACGCGATGATGAGATGCAGTATGTAGAGTATGCAGCCCTAGAGATCCAAGCAACCAATAATTACTTTCTTAGAATCCTTAAAGCGACACTAAGCGGACAAAATCTTAAAAAAATAAATATCAGCACTTTAGAAAAAAAGATATCACATATAGATAAAGTGATACAAACATTGATCAATTATGAAAATAATGTTGCACATTACGAGAGAAAAAAATTCTTAAATAATTACCATGAAACGATGGTACAACTTGGAACTGCCTTGAGTTTTATAGTGATTGCAATTCTTTTTATCTCTTACCATGTCTTTGCAAGTATACAAAATGATCAAACGCAACTAGAACTTGCAACAAAGAAACTTCGCCGTGCAAATAAAAAACTTGAGAGTGTTTCGTATACCGACTCTTTAACAAACCTACATAATAGAAGATACTTTAATCATGTTTTTGAAAGAGAACTTCGTCAAGCAAAACGGGTGAAGAACTATATCACTTTTATGATGCTCGATATTGATTACTTTAAACAGTATAATGACACCTATGGACATATCGAGGGAGACCATGCTTTAAAAAGTGTTGCAAAGGTACTCAAAGATACACTACGACGTCCAACTGATTATGTCTTTAGATTAGGTGGTGAAGAGTTTGGTGTACTTCTTACTGCAACGGATGAATCAAGTAGTGCTAAGCTTGCTCGTGATATTTGTGATGCAGTACGAGGGCGTGAGATTAAACATGAAGAATCTACTGTCAATGAGTTTGTAACTATATCTATAGGGGTTGTTTGTTGTATCGCAGATGAGGCTTTAGTGGGTGATGTTCTGATGACTCGAGCAGATGAGATGCTTTATGCTGCAAAAGAGAGTGGAAGAGATAGGTATATCATCACCTCAAATGCAAGTGAGGCAAAAACACAAAAACTAGCTTCTTAGTGGCCGTTTTTAAATCTAAAGTTTAATGAGACAAGAAGAGGACGAAGTTTCTCTTGAAGCTCCCCTTGAAACTCCATAAAACCATCTTTATAAGTTCCCCCACATCCAAGCTTCTTTTTAAGTGTTTTGAGTATTGCAGTGGTATCCTCCTTGGAGAGATGAAATTCTCCAACAAGGGTGAGTGTTTTACCACGGCGTTTCTCTTTTGAAAAGTGTAAAAAGTGTTTTGCAGGTTCTTCAATCTCGTGAGAGATTTTAGACTTTCTTGGAGTTTGTACCTGAGCCCATCCATCGTCAATATCTGCACCGATGAAAAGGTCGAGTTTTTTTCCTCTTGACATAATTAAAGAACTTTTTGTGCGAGTAGACTCATCTTTGGAGCAGAGTACTCTTTATCTTGCAGTTTGTTGATTACATTTTCAAGAGTATAAGTTTCTCTGTCGTAAACTACAACAAGTACTTCATCCCCTGTTTGTAAAAATGTTGTTTCTCCATAAGGGGTATATCTTGTTGCACCTATACTTATCACAGCTTGTGTTGGATAAGCAGCATCTTTTATATACTCAAGTATAGGTTCTAGTGGTCCAAAATCTTTTTGAGTATTTATCTGGTTTTGTATCCATTCTAGAAGCTGTGTATAAAAGTAGCTATAGCCATTGAGTTCAACATTTTCTCCATAAGCTTCGAGTTTCTCATTGCGACGAAGAAAACTACAGATTGTAAACTTGTCCATCACTCCGCCATCTTCAAACTTGTCTATCTCTAGAAGTGTTTGGGAGATCCCCTTAGAGTTTGCACCCCAGTTCTTCTTATCGCTAATCTTAGCAGCTCCAGCTACACGGATAGAGCAGTCGTTATAAGCACCAAAGTGTGTTGGCTTGATAGCTGAGATTTTGCCATCAGTATAACTAAGTTCACATATAAGCCCCACCTCTGGTTCTGCTTGTACATTGAGACTTTCTTTAGGAAGTACAATTGTATCAGAGGAGAGAGGATATGTCTTTAAAATCTCTTTGGCAGTTGTTTGAGGGTTCTTTGGAAGGTAAAAAGGAAACATCCCCTTAGGAGCTGCTTCATCTTCAGTGATTATATCTTTAAAGTCTTCTGCTTCTCCAGCTTGATCAAGGTGCAGAGCAAAATTCCCTGCAATACCTAGACCTAAAAACTCTTTAAACTGAGGCACTAAAGCTCTCCAGATTCTTTAGCAATTGCAAACTCTTCATAACTGCCTTTGAAATCGACAATAGTTCCATCAGCTTGAATCTCAATGATACGATCGGCAAAAGCATCAAGTAACTCACGGTCATGTGACACACAGATAACATTTCCATCAAAGTTGTGGAGTGCTTCACCAAGTGCAACAATCGCTTCAAGGTCAAGGTGATTTGATGGTTCATCAAGAACCAAAAAGTTGCCACTCTCAAGCATCATTTTACTTAGCATCATACGGTGTTTTTCACCACCTGAGATACTAACAACAGATTTCTCTTGTTGTTCACCATTAAAAAGCATACGACCAAGACAGTTTCTTATCTCAGCAATCTCACGTTTAGGATCAAAAGCACGTAACCAATCATAAAGAGTACCATCACCTTCGATAATATCTGCAGTATCTTGAGGGAAGTAAGACTCTTCAATCGTTGCCCCCCATTGAACTTCTCCACTGTTTGGCTTGATCTCTTCCATAAGAATCTTTACAAGTGTTGTTTTACCAACACCATTTCCACCTATAAGTGCAATTTTTTCACCTGGAACAACCTTAAAGCTGATTCCATTTAGAACAGCATTGTCACCATAAGCATGAGAGATATTGACAACATTGAGAGCTTCATCCCCCATAGTACGCTTCGCTTTAAAAACAATGCTTGGATCACGACGAGAAGATGGTTTGATATCTTCTATCTCTAATTTATCTAGTTTTCTTTGACGTGATGTTGCTTGTTTTGCCTTAGAAGCATTTGCAGAGAAACGGCGAACGAAAGCTTCAAGTTCATCTTTCTCTTTTTGCTTTTTCGCATTATCAAGTTCCATCTGTTTTGCCATTACATTTGCTGCAATATACCAATCATCATAGTTCCCTGTAAACTCACGGATTTTTTGGTAGTCTACATCGAGGATATTTGTCACAACAGCATTAAGGAAGTGTCTATCGTGAGAGATAACAACAAGTGTACCTTGGTGGCGTTTGAGTTCATTTTCTAGCCAGCTAATTGTTTCGATATCCTGGTTATTTGTAGGCTCATCGAGAAAGAGTACATCTGGTTTAGGGTAAAGAACCTGTGCAAGTAAAACTTTGAATTTATCAGCACTATCGAGTGTTGACATAGTCTCTTGATGTTTATCTGCTGGAATCCCGACATTTTCTAAGATTTTACCGATGTTTACATCGTACTCGTAAGTAGGGTCCTCTTCAACACAGATAACTTCTAAGTCTGCTAAACGATTGTTTACAGCATCATCTTCAAAGTCGCCAGTTACATAAAGTTCCTCTTTTTCTTTGATAGCATCATAAAGACGTTTGTTCCCATAAAGAACAGCATCGGCAATAGTGAAATCTTCAAAAGCATATTGATTTTGTCCTAGAACACCAACTTTATTTTGTTTTGGGATGATAACTTCACCCTCATACTCATTTATTTGTCCACTGAGTATCTTTAGAAAAGTTGTTTTACCTGCACCATTTGCACCGATAAGTCCGTAGCGTTTATGACGGTCTAATTTCAAGTTGATATCTTGAAATAGAACTCTGTTTCCATAACGCATAGTTAGATTTTGTACTGTTACCATATTTGCATCTCTTAGCTTTAATTTTCGCGATTATAGCTAAATGATGTTTAAAAAATGATTACTCTTGCATGAAGAGTTTGGCTTTATAAGATAGATTATAAGGAGAATAATGTAAAATTACTTTTTAAAGGATATATATGCAGATTCGTGAGATGACACTTAAAGAGCTTGAACCTATATATGAACTCCTCAAACAGTTACGAGAACAGCTTTCTTACAAAGAGTTTGAAGATCTTATCTATGATATGCGACATATGGAGTACAAGATGATAGGATTGCTAGAGAGGGGAGAACTTATCACTTATGCTGGGGTAGCAGTACAAACAAATCTCTACCATAAACGCCATCTCTATGTTTTTGATTTAGTAACTGACAAAAAACATAGAGCAAAAGGGTATGGAAAAGAGATGTTGGAATATCTTGTAGATTATGCTAAAACAGCTATGTGTGAAAATATCGTCCTCTCTTCAGGTTTTGCAAGAGAAGATGCTCATAAATTTTATGAGCAATATGGGTATGAAAAAAAGAGTTTTGTTTTTTTAAAAGCTCTTTAAAATTTTTTTAAACTTGTATGCAGCATTTCTTAAACTTTTTACCACTTCCACAAGGACATGTCTCGTTGCGTTGTATTTTTGATTGAAACAGTTCTCCACTCTCATACTTCCATTGACCATCTACTTTTATAAACTGGCTTTTTTCATGGAGTATTCCAAGCAGACCATTTTCTTCATAGTAGGCTTTAAACTCGACTATATTTTCATATGCATCCAAGATGTCAAGTTTAAGCCATTTTATATCACTCTCAACACTAAGCTCCTTAAGAGTTTGGTGAGTAGATGTTTGAGCTATATACTCCCAATCTTTTCTTACAAATGCTTCATATCTGCTTCTCATCAACTCTTTTGGTGTCATTAAAAAAACCTTACTTTTTTGATATACTAACATATCTTGAAATTATAATGGATATATAATGAAAATAAAATCACTTTTTATCTCAGCACAGGAAGTGAATGCTGGGATGCTTTTTATCTCGATGGGTATGATGGAAGTACTCAAAAGAAATCTTCATAAAGTGGCATTTTTTCGTCCTATTATCTATAAAAAAGATCTACGAGATGGGGATATTGACTTTATTTTACAAAAATATAATCTCGATATAAACTATGAAGATAGTTATGGATTTGATATTGAATATGTTGAAAATATGATAGCATCAAACAAAACTAAAACACTCATCAATCAACTCATTACAAAGTTTAAAAAACTAGAATCTGAGTATGACTTTGTACTGTGTGAGGGGATTAGACTCTCTTTTTTAAATGCAAATATTCATTTTGATTTAAATATGAAAATAGCACAAAACTTCGGTTCCCCCTATATCAACATCATTACAGCGAAAGGTTATTCAGCCCAAGAGGTATATGAAAGTATTCTTATAGAGAATGAAAATCTTCTCTTACACGGTGCTACTCACTTTGCAACCTTTGTTAATAGACTAGATGAAGAGCAGCATAAATACTTAGAAAAAAAGCTAGAAGAATATGAGTACACTACCTATCTTTTAGATGAGGTTGAAGAGCTTAGTTTAGTAAGTATAGGTGATGTGATAGAGAGTCTTGATGCCAAAGAGATTTTAGTGAAAAAAGAGGACTATACAAGAAATGTGAGAAACATTAAAGTAGCAGCTCTGACTTTAGATAACTTTTTAGATTATATAGAAGAAGATGATCTTGTGATAGTTCCTGCTGATAGATCTGACATTATCCTTGGTTTACTTGGTGCACTTTATTCTAGTAATTATGCCAACGTTTCTTGCATCGTCTTTCCTTTTTCTATGAGAGCTCATCCAAACATCAAAAAACTTGTAGAGGGCTTGGAAAGTTTTAACATCCCTATCCTTTCCGTACCTTACGATACATATGAGACAGCTAAACGAATCTCTAAAGTACGGGCTCGTATTAGAGTTTCATGTGAAAGAAAAATCGCACTTGCTCATGGGCTTTTTAATGCAAATGTAGATGTCGAGTATATAGAAAAAAAGATAGCTTCAACAAGTAGTGATGTGATGACACCTCTTATGTTTGAGTATAAACTCTTTGCTCTTGCTTCATTGAATAAAAAAAGGATAGTTCTGCCTGAGAGTAATGATGAGCGAATTTTACGTGCTGCAGAGATTATACTCAATCGTGGTGTAGCAGAGATCATTTTACTTGGAAATAAAGAAGAGGTTACAGAGAACTACTTACGTTTAGGTTTAGATCTCTCAAACGCGACCATTATAGATCATTGTAACTCACAACTTATGAAAGAGTTTGTAGATACATTTTATAAGATGCGTAAAGCCAAAGGGCTTACAAGAGAAGTTGCACAAGATGCAATGATCCATATAAACTACTTTGCAACAATGATGGTTGAGCTTGGCTATGCAGATGGTATGGTCAGTGGAGCTGTACACTCAACTGCAGATACCATCCGTCCAGCCTTACAAATCATTAAAACAATTCCAGATATTAGTATAGTCTCAAGTGTCTTTTTTATGTGTTTAAAAACAAAGGTCTTAGTCTATGGTGATTGTGCTGTCAATCAAGATCCAACAGCTCAAGAGTTAAGTGAGATAGCTCTCTCTTCTGCTCAAACAGCACAAGCCTTTGGGATAGAACCAAAAGTGGCAATGCTCTCTTACTCTACAGGTGAGAGTGGAATGGGTGTTGATGTCGAGAAAGTGAAAGAAGCAACAATGTTAGTTAAAGAGAAAAACTCTAACTTGCCTATAGAAGGACCCATACAATACGATGCTGCAGTGAATAAAAATGTAGCAAAAACAAAACTTCCAAACTCAAAAGTAGCAGGGGAGGCGAGTGTTTTTATATTTCCAGATTTAAACACAGGAAACAACACTTACAAGGCAGTACAGCGTTCAAGTGATGCAGTTGCCATCGGTCCAATCCTTCAAGGTTTAAATAAACCGGTGAATGATTTAAGTCGAGGGTGTTTAGTAGCAGACATTGTCAATACCGTAGCCATTACTGCAATCCAAGCAGGACAAAAGTGATGCAGGTAGCTGTTTTTAATGCTGGAAGTTCCTCTTTAAAGTGTAAAATTTTTTCTCTTGAGAGTATGGAGTGTATAGGCTCTTTTTTTATTGAGCATATTGGAGAGGAAGCTTCAGGTGTACGAAACCATGAGGAAGCACTGCAAGCTTTAGATATAGATTTCTCAAAGCTTGATGCTATAGGACATAGAGTGGTGCATGGTGGAGAGTTTTTTACAAAAAGTACTTTAGTCGATGATGCTATGCTAGAGAAGTTAGAAACATTGAACTCTTTAGCACCTCTTCATAACCCTGCCAACATCCTTGGGATCAAAACTGCAAAAAAGTATGCTCCAAATATTCCTCAAGTAGCTGTTTTTGATACAGCTTTTCATGCAACTATGCCTAAAGAAGCATATCTTTATGCACTTTCTCAAGAGATGTACGAAAAACATGCCATTCGACGCTACGGTTTTCACGGTACTTCACATGGGTATATCGCAAAGATGGCTGCAAAAGCATTGGAAAAAGAGTTTTATGAGATCAATCTTGTGACATTACATCTAGGGAATGGTTCAAGTGCCTGTGCCATACAAAATGGAAAAAGCATTGATACATCGATGGGATTTACTCCATTAGAAGGTTTGGTGATGGGCTCAAGAAGTGGAGATATTGACCCTGCTATAGTAATTTATATGCAAAATGAGTTGGGCATGAGTAAAGAAGAGGTAAATCAAGAACTCAACAAAAAGTCAGGACTGTTAGGAATCTGTGGCGATAATGATTTAAGAGAGATTATAAAACGCGATGATGCAGAAGCAAAACTAGCGATAGATATAATGGTGCGACGTATTCAAAAGTATATAGGATCTTATATGGCACTACTTGGAGAGATAGATGCAATAGTATTTAGTGGGGGTATAGGTGAAAATTCTCAATATATAAGAGAGAGAGTTCTAGATTCGAAAATGTTTGAAAATATAAAAAGTTTAGTGATTAAAACTGAAGAAGAACTTGAGATAGCTCTTGAGTGTAAAAAGGTGTTACAGGCATAAAGCCCATAACAAAAGTAAAACCTAAAGTGGAGTTACGTTTTCTGCTTGAGGACCTTTTTGACCTTCACCGATAGTGAAAGTAACTTTTTGTCCTTCTGCTAGAGAAACACGTCCGTGTCCTGGGTTGTTTACTTGACGGAAATGTACGAATACATCGCTTCCACCATTATCTTGAGCTATGAAACCATAACCTTTTTCTTCGTTAAACCATTTAACTGATCCATCTAATAATTCTGCCATTATAAAGCCTTTGTAAAATATTCACTTTGGTAAGTGGAGTCAAAATTGGGGGAGTCTTTAGGGGTCACGCATAGAACTAAGTCATATATCACACACTCTAAAGATGAAATCACACCTCATCTTTCATCGGCATAAGTATAGCCTAATAATTTCGATTTACCTAGCAAATTACAAATTTCTTTAAAATTGTCGATATATAAGCTATCTAAGACTATATAAAAAGGGGTTTCTATGCAAATATCAGCAAATATACCAAACTATAACCAAGCTCAACAGACACAAAACAACTCAGCAATCAAAACATTATATACCGAAAAGCTTTCAAGTGATGAGGTTAAGGCCATTAGAACAGAGATTCAAGAGGGAATACAACAATTTAGTAAGGATGTAATCTCATTTCAATCTCAAGCAACTGGAAAAAGTCAGTTTGAAATCAATTATGATGACTTTCAATCTTTTTTAAACGATATAGGATATGAAGGTAAGCCGATAGCTGACCTTTCTCAAGATGAGGCAGCACAGCTTGTAAGTGAAGATGGAATCTTTGGTGTAGATCAAACCTCAAAGAGAATGGCTAACTTTGTTATAGCAGGTGCAAATGGAGATGAGGACAGATTCCGTGCTGGTCGTGAGGGGATGCTTCTTGGTTTTAAGCAAGCTGAAGAGATGTGGGGAGGTGAACTCCCTGAGATCTCCCAACAAACTATGCAAGCATCATTAGAGATGGTTGACAAAGCTATGGCAGATCTGGGTTTTTCTATATTAAATACTGAGGTTTAGATTTAATTACAAATCATATAACCGCAACCATGCATTTTTCTCCCTTTTTTAGAGAATCTGTCTGTGGTATTGACAAAGT
>CAZFGS010000035.1:0-11905 GCA_964518545.1 uncultured Sulfurimonas sp.
ACTTATAATAGTTGATGAAGTTCAAAATTATAAGGATTGATGAAGATTTTGAAACAAAAGGGTGGCTTTTACCCTTTTGAGTCAAATAAGACACCAGAAACTTCTTGCATCTTAGGAAGAAAATCTTGTGCTTTTTCAGCAGGAAATCTACGAATCATTTTATTCGTTTGTGCTTCAATAACAGAAACATAAAAAATATCTTGAGAATCAACACCAAATTTAAGATTTGTATTTAAGGGTTCAAGTGCTTTATTTAAACTTTTAACCAAATCTTGTACCTGTTTTTCAGATGTGATTTTAGTTTGTGTATTAGATGTTACATCATCCTGTGCTTGTTTTACCAAGTCTGCTTGTTGTGTCTGTGTTTGTGCTTGTAATGACTGTTCAACGACTCTTCCTTGAGTCTCTTGTGAACTTACCTGGGATTGTTGTTGTCTTGCAACATTTGCTATGCCATCCATGACCTACTCCTCTACTTAAAATTACAGTTATTAAACACCAAATCGACATTAAAAAAAATATCTTTAATAAAAATTGCAAAATTTATGATAATCTTGCATTTATGAATCAATATTTTAATTTACTAGCAGATGAACCAGTCCTGAAAAGACTCTCTTTTATACAACTTATTTCATATTTTGGTGCTTGGTTTAGCAATATAGCAATCTATACTTTACTCCTGAAAATGGGGGTTCAACCAAGTGTTGTCGCCTTTGTTGCTATGCTGCATTTTTTAGCTGGTGTTATTCAAGCACCATTTTCTGGTGTTGTGATAGACAGCATAAAGCCTAAAAAGTTGATGCTTTTTTTGTTAGGTGTTGAAATAGTAGCTACATTTTTTTTGATAAATATAGAAACTGTGAATGATTTATGGCTTCTTTATTTACTTGTGTTTTTTAAGATGGCTGCTGCATCTTTTTACTTTACCACTGAGATGTCACTGTTACCTAAAATTTTAGATGGAAAAAAACTACAACTTGCCAATGAGATACACTCTATCATCTGGTCTTTATCATACACAGCAGGGATGGCTATTAGTGGTTTTGTTGTATATATGCTTGGGGTAAAAGTGGCATTTGTTTTAGATGCATCTATGTTTATTGTGGCATTTATGCTTCTGTATGGTTTGGAGATAAAGGTAGAGATGCAGGCAAAAAAAGAGCATCTTTTAGTGATGATGCAAGACACATTAAAGTATCTTAAAAAATCACCCTTAGCAATGCATTTGATGATTGTACATGCCTTTGTCGGACTGACCGCTTTTGATGCTCTTGTAGCATTGATGGTGGAGAAGTATTATGCTGGTGTGATTGCTACCTCTTTGGCTTTGGGACTTTTACACTCTTCGCGTGCTGTAGGTTTAGTTGTTGGGCCTGTTATTATTGGAAAATTTATGAAAAATAAATTTTTAGTTTATATCTTTTTTGGACAGGCTCTTTCTTTACTTCTATGGGCATATATGATGCATAACTTTTATCTTTCACTGGCTGCAAGTGTTGTTGTGGGATTTTTTACAACAACCTTATGGTCATACACCTATACACTACTTCAAAAAAATATAGATGAGAAGTATTATGGTAGAATAGTTGCCTATAATGATATGCTTTTTTTAAGTACAGCTGCTTTTACATCCTACATGATAGGTTTTTTAGCAACAAACAATTTTTCACTAGAGTCTATAACTATGTTGATAGGTGCTGGTTTTGGAGTGGGTGGTTTTTATTTTATGTGGATTTTAAAAAGAAAAAATTTAAGTGAGATATCTTGATGAGTTTTGCCCTCTTAGGTGGTATACTGCTTAATCTTGGGGCATATTTAACCTTTAAAGGGAAGATCTATGAGGCTGTTGTAGTGTATCTTTTTGCAGATATCTGCTGGATAGTGATGGCTTACGAGAGAGATGATTTTTGGGGTGTTGTCTCCATTATTGTTGGTGTAAGTTTTGGACTTCTATCATTTTTAAAGATGCGAAATGGTGAGATGAATAAAAGTTTAAATAAGGAAGATGAATGATATATAAATCAAGTGAAGGTGACTTGGATTTAACTAAGGTAACAAGATTGTATCCTGCTGTTGTTGTAGATATGCAAGGTGAAGTTGCAGAGATGTCCCTAGAGTGGGAAGAACTTTATGGCGATAAAGTAAAAATTGTGCATTATGTGTTGGTTTTTGATTTTACACCATTGAATGAAGATGTAAAAGATCGTACAACTTTAGTGTTTGAAACAAAAGAGGCTCTTTTAGAAGAGATACAAAAGGTTGCTTCATTACTCAATTAATCTCTCCCGATACAAAAAAAGTTTTCTCGCTTGCACTTCCTGCAGCACTTAAACATCTTGTAGATATACTTCAAGTTCTTATAGATATGTTGATGGTTGGGCTTATCTCCACTGCAGCTCTTGCAGCTGTTGGGATGAGTATGCAGTTTATGATGATTATCAATGTACTGATGACTCTTTATGTTGTTGGTGGCAATGCTCTCATCTCGCGTTTTATAGGACAAAGAAGAAAACGAAGAGCTTCTGCACTTTTGTTTGGACTGACACTTTTTGCTATTGCACTTTCATTTTTTGTTAGTATTGGTGGTTATTTTGGAAGTGATTCTATCTATAGAATGATGGGTGCAACAGAGGATGTTGTGGCTATGGGTGGGAGCTATTTTCGTATTCTCTCTTTAGGAATTGTAGTGATTTTTATAGATAATTTACTCTACAATGCACTCTCAGCAGCAGGAGATACAAAGAGTTCTCTTTATATTAAACTTTTTTCTGCCTGTATCAATGGTTTTTTAAACTATGTACTTATCTTTGGACATTTTGGATTTGAAGCGATGGGGATAGAGGGTGCTGCTATTGCGACTGTTATCGCTTATATTTTTAATGTAATTGCTTACTATATACTCATTAAAAAGCTCAATGGAAAGTTGGATTTTTTACCAATAATCCGTATAAAAGATTTACAACGTGTTTGGAGTGTAGGATGGTCAGCTGCTTTAGATCGTGGTATATCAAGTATGACCTTTTTGGTTTTTGTGAGTATTATTACTGCATATGGGACAGCTGAACTTGCAGGGTATCAGGTAGGTCTTCGTATAGAAGGTATTGCATTTATGCCTGGTTTTGGTTTTGCCATCGCTGCAATGGCCTTGGTTGGGCAAAATATAGGAAGAAAAGATTTTGACAAAGCTTTCAATATGGGTGTCATTAGTGGAAGAGTTGCTTATATGTTTATGGGGAGTGTTGGTATTGTACTCATCGCTATTCCTGACATCTTGGTTGGCTTTTTTACTAAAGATCCTCTTACAATTGCAGTTGCTTCGAAGTATCTTATATTAGTTGGTTTAGCTCAAATTCCTTTGGCTATTATGTTTGTATATTCTGGGGCCTTGCGTGGGGCAGGTGCTACAAAAACAACCCTTAAAATCAATGTTACATCTTTATGGGTGTTCCGTGTTATTCCCTCTTATATAGCTTATCATTTGGGGTATGGAGTTGTAGTGATATTTATGATTATGAATATAGAAACCCTTATAAAAGGGCTTATCTATTGGTATGTATATAAGCAACGTGATTGGCTTCATACAAGGGTGTAGTAGAGCTTACTTGTGGTGGTTGTTTACTGTACTTGGTACGGTGTTCCCACTTGCTTGCATACTTAGTGCCTCGGGGTAAATTTTATAGTGTTCTCTGAGTGCATTTGCTAATTTTATTTTAGCCTCTACATCAACACGACCATTCTCATTTAAACATTCAGCAAGGGATTTCACAAGTCTTTCTTGTGGTGATGATACTTTACTTTTCCATGAAAGAAGGAGTTCTTTATCTACAAAAGCAGGAAGAGAACCCATGATTCCTACATCATTTTGGTTGTGCACCATCAGTCCAGATGTTGTTCCACGATCGAGCGTAAGAACCTGAAATAGGTAGAGTGTATGATATGCAAGTTGTTCTGCTTCATCCTCTTTTGAGATAATAGTCCTTGTAGCAAAAGCATTCTCAAGTATCTCAATATAGCTATCTATAACTTGCTCACCAAAGAGTTGTGCAAATGCAAAGTCATTTACTTCTTGAGTTCCTTTGTAGTTTTCTAGATAAAAGTGACTTACTCCACGAGTTCTCTCAAGAGCTGGGATATTGAAGTACTTGTCCCCTTGTTGTCGTGCTTCATCAAAAGTATCGCCGGCGACTTTTTTCATATCTTGTGTAAACTTTTGAGTATCTTCATCATAAGTGATACTTGGGTTTAAATCTGCCATTAAACGCCAGTAAAAAGAGCCATCGCGAAGCTCTGTAAGTGAAATATGTATATGTACAGAGGGTGCATGGGGATTTTTTGGATGGATAATGGTAGAGATAGCTGTAGCAGATTTAAGTTTTTTGTCTGGAAGTTCATCATAATGTACCTGAGAAACATTGACACTTGCAGTATTGAAAAGTTCTAAATCTCGTACTTCAAAGCGATTCCCTCCACCATGAAGACCCTCATCACGACTCCAAGAGATCTCTTCAAATTCTTGATTTGAACCATATCTTTTTGAAAGTGCATTGAGTTTTGTAACAAATCTTTGTTGTAAATGACCGACGATGTAGAGTGCTTTTTGGGCACTTGTAGAGTTAGCTAAGATAATATCCATAGTTTTTCCATAAAATGATGAAATTTTCTTATATTTTATCATAACTATAATACAATTACATCATGAATAATCAAGAGTATAAAGAAGCAGTAGCAAAACTAAACTTATGGTCAAAGCATTACTATGTTTTAGATGATCCAATCTCAACCGATGAGATATATGATAAATTATATCATGAAGTATTGGCTTATGAAGAAAGTTATCCAAATGATATTGAATTAAACTCTCCGACTCAAAGAGTTGGTGATAGTCTAAGTGATGGATTTATTAAAGAGCCTCATCTCTCACGTATGTGGTCGTTAGAGGATGTTTTTGATAGAGATGGTTTAGAGAAATGGCTCATAAAAACCTATAAACTAGATTCTGACATAAGCTTTTACTGTGAGCCAAAATATGATGGTGCATCATTGAACCTTATCTATGAAGATGGTGTTTTAGTGAAGGGGATTACTCGTGGAGATGGAACAGTAGGTGAACTTATCACCAAAAATGTGAAAACTATCAACTCTATTCCCCTTATCATAGAGCATAAAGAGACTATTGAGATCCGTGGAGAAGTGGTGATATTTAAAGAGGAGTTTGAAAAGATCAACCAAGAGCGTTTAGCAAAAGGGGAAGCAGTATTTGCCAATCCAAGAAATGCAGCAGCAGGAAGTTTACGTCAACTTGATTCTAGCATTACAGCTTCAAGAAACTTGGTTTTTTTACCTTATGGTGTGGGTGTGGACACACTGCCTCATAAACTCCTACATAAAAAGATGGAGTATATTTATGAACTAGGTTTTAGAAGACCTCCTGAGAGAGCTGTTTGTAAAAATATAGAGGAGATAGAATCTATCTATAAACAGATGGTGCACGATAGAGAGAGCTACTCTATGATGCTTGATGGTATGGTGATCAAAGTAGATGAGATAGCTGCTCAGATAGATATGGGTTATACAGTAAAGGTACCGCGTTTTGCAGTAGCTTATAAGTTCCCAGCTGTAGAGAAGATAACAACCGTCAAAGAGATTATACTCCAAGTGGGTCGTACTGGTGCTGTAACTCCAGTAGCCATTGTAGAGCCTACAGATATAGATGGGGTAGTGGTGGAACGTGCAACTCTACATAACTTTGATGAGATAGAGCGTAAAGATATTCGTCTTGGTGATAAGGTGATTATTCTAAGAAGTGGAGATGTTATACCTAAAATCATCAAAGTACTTACTCATGAACGCGATGGGAGTGAAGTGGTATTTGAGAAGCCTAAATACTGTCCTGTTTGTGGGAGTGAACTACTTCAAGAAGAGGTGCTTATAAAGTGCCAAAACCTAGAGTGTGAGGCAAGGGTGGTAAATGCTATCATCTACTTTGCTTCAAAACCATGCCTTAATATTGATGGACTTGGCAACAAGATAGTAGAACAGCTTTTTCAAGAGGATTTAGTCAAAAGTGTTTTAGATCTTTTTGATTTGACCTTGGAAAAGCTGTTGCAACTTGAGGGCTTTAAAGAGAAAAAAGCACAAAATCTTCTTAACTCATTGGAAAATGCCAAGGGGTGTGACTACTGGCGTTTCATAAACTCTCTTGGTATAGAACATATCGGTGAGGTGGCTTCAAAGACACTGGCAGAGGCTTTTGGATTTGATTTTGTCAATGCTACAAAAGAGCAGATCATTGCTTGTGATGGCATAGGTGAAGAGATGGCAGAGTCTGTTTTAGAGTTTGTTCGAGTCAACCGAGAAACTATAGAAAAACTCCAAAATATATTGGAACCAAAAGAGCCTGTTAAACGCGAAGAGGCAGGGGAGAACCCTTTTAAAGATAAAACGGTAGTACTGACAGGAACGATGAGTGAGAGTCGTGGTGCCATCAAAGAGATGCTAGAGGTATTGGGTGCTAAAGTAAGTGGAAGTGTGAGTAAAAAAACTGACTTTCTTATCTATGGTGAAGATGCTGGTAGTAAGTATGACAAGGCTGAGAAGTTAGGTGTGAAGACACTTAGTGAAGATGAGATGAGGGAACTTTTATAAAAAGGAAAAGAGTAAAATGATTTACTGTAAAGAAAATGAGATAGATGAAGAAGAAACTCAAGAATATGATTATATGAATGAAGAACCTTTGGAAGAGGAATCTATGGTATATGAAGAAGATGAAATAGATTACTGCGATTAATCATGCGCTTAGATAATTACCTAGTAGAAAAAGAGTTTGTCGATAGTCGTAATAAGGCACAGACTCTTATAAAAGATGCATTAGTTAGTGTTAATAATAAGATCATTAAAAAAACCTCCTTTAAAGTGGAAGAGGGTGATGTGGTAAGTGTTGCAGAGCATAAATCTTATGTCTCTCGTGCAGCATTTAAACTCCTTGAATTTTTAGAAGAGATAGATTTTGATGTAACTCATAAGGTCGCTCTTGATATAGGTTCTTCTACTGGTGGTTTTACTCAGGTACTTTTAGAAAGAGGTGTTGATGAGGTGACATGTGTGGATGTTGGTTCAGATCAGTTGCACCACTCCTTGAGAGAAGATAAAAGAGTAAAAGTTTTTGAATCTTGTGATATTCGCAAATTTGAGAGTGAAAAACAGTTTAATCTTATAGTGAGTGATGTGGCGTTTATCTCATTGCTTTACATCTTAGATGATGTTAATAGAGTTGCATCTCAAGATATTATCTTACTTTTCAAGCCACAGTTTGAAGTGGGTCGTGAGGTGAAACGCGACAAAAATGGTGTAGTTCTTGATAAAAAAGCGATACAAAATGCGATGCAAAAGTTTGAAGATGCCTGTGTTCTTCAAGGATGGCAGTTACTTGAAAAATCACCTTCAAAACTTACAGGTAAAGAGGGAAATCTTGAGTACTGTTACCACTTTCAAAAATAATAAATATGCAAAAACTCCCTATTGATGATATCTTAGAAGATTTAAAAACAACTCTTAGTAAAAATAAAAGAGTTATTTTACAGGCTCCTCCTGGAGCTGGAAAAAGTACGAGAGTTCCTTTAGCTCTTCTCGGTGAGCCCTATTTAGAAGATAAACTCATCATCCTTTTAGAACCTCGTCGTGTAGCTGCTCGTATGGTAGCTTTGCAGATGGCAAACCTTTTAGGAGAAAAACTGGGGCAGAGTATAGGGTATCAAGTGAAGATGGAGAGTGCTCAAAGTGCTCAAACAAAAGTTTTAGTGGTAACCGAAGCAATTTTGGTTCGTATGCTACAAGCTGATGAGACTCTACAGAGAGTAGGGATGGTGATCTTTGATGAGTTTCATGAGAGGAGTATCCATAGTGATTTATCATTAGCTCTTACATTTCAAGTTCAAGAGCTTTTGCGAGAAGATTTAAAACTCCTTGTGATGTCTGCAACTTTAAATACAAAAGAATTAAGTGAACTGCTTGATGATGCCCCTATAATATGCTCGCAAGGGAGAAGTTACGATGTAGATATACACTACTTAGATGTAAAAACACCAGCTCCAACACCAAAAACACTCCATAAGGAGCTAGAAAAAGCTATTCTTTATGCACTCAAATATGATGAGGGTGATATACTTGTTTTTCTTCATGCTGCAAAAGAGATAAGAAAGTTACAAACAGCTCTTGTAAAAAAGCTCTCTTTGAATGTGTATGAAGTTTTGGCACTCTACTCAAGTTTGAGTAAAAGTGAACAAGATAGAGCACTGCAAAAATCAACAAAGAGAAAAATAATCTTGGCAACTAACATTGCACAAACCTCTTTAACGATTGAAGGGGTGAGGGTTGTTATAGATTCTGGCTATGAAAAGCTCTTACATTTTCACTCTACAAACGCGATGGACCATCTTGATACGAGTTTTATCTCCGCTGATGCTGCTACACAAAGAGCTGGACGTGCAGGGCGCTTGAGTGATGGGAAGTGTTATAGACTTTGGCATCAACATAAAGTTCTCTCTTTATCAACTAAGCCTGAGATTTTACGAAGTGATTTGAGCTCTTTACTTTTAGACCTTGCACTTTGGGGTGTAAGTGATTTAGATGAGCTCTCTTGGTTAGATACTCCAAAAGAGGAGATAGTTCAAGAAACCAGAGAGGTGCTCTATAAGCTTGAGATGTTAGATAGCAGATATAAAATCACCTCTTTTGGAAGAGATGCTATCAAACTTGGTACCCATCCTCGTTTTGCCTACATGATACTCAAGGCTAATGAGATGGGTTATGCTTATGAGGCTACACTCCTTTGTGCGATGCTTAGTGAAAAAGATATATTTAACAATGCACAATATGAAAGCAATCTATTGTCGCGTTTTACACATCTTTTAGAAAAAGATTTAAACTCTCACTATATCAATACCTATCTAGCTAAAGAGGTTTTAAAACAATCAGAATATATGTATCTTAAACTCAAAAAGATAAAAAAAATCCTAAAAAAGCAAGAGCCCTACAACTCTGAGATGATGGCTGTTTTACTTCTCTTGGCTTACCCAGACAGACTAGCAAAGCAAAGAGCAAAAAATGATAACAGGTATAAGCTAAGTAACTCTAAAGGGGCACTCATGCATCAAGAAGATTCTTTGTTTAATGAGGAGTATTTGGTTGTAGCACGCTTGGGTGCTCATGAGAGAGATTCATTTATATACTCTGCTATGAGTGTAAGTTTAGCTCTTGTTGAAGAGAACTTTTCTCATCATATCATGAAAAAAAAGAGTTTGGAATTTAACAAAGAAAATCAAAAACTTGATCTCAAAGAGAGGGTAGGTTTTTTTGCATTGGATCTCTACTCCAAACCGCTTAGTCTCAAAAAAAATGAAAATATAAGCACACTTCTTTTCGAGCTTGTACAAAAAGAGGGTTTAGAACTTTTAACTTGGAGTCAAAAGGCAAAAAATTTACAACAACGAGTGGCATTTGTCAATGCTTATGGGGAAGATAGTATGCCAAGACTTGATGAAAATACACTTTTAAAGAGTGTAGATACTTGGTTAAAACCTTTTATGAATGGTATCTCAAGTGTAAAAGATTTACAAGATTTAGATCTCTACTCGATGCTCCTTTCTCTTTTATCTTGGCAAGAGCAAGAGGCATTGGAAAAACTAGCACCACAAAAGTTAGAAGTTCCAAGTGGCTCTAAGGTTTTTATAGATTATAGTGATGAAAAAAAACCTGCTTTAAAGGTAAAACTCCAAGAGATGTTTGGACTTGAGAGAACACCAAAGATTTTCGATGGGAGTGTCCCTTTGCAGATACAGCTTCTTTCCCCAGCGATGCGACCCATACAAATAACTTATGATATAAGCAGTTTTTGGGAAAACTCTTATGCTGAGGTAAGAAAAGAACTTCGTGGAAAGTACAAACGCCACTACTGGCCAGAAAACCCTTACGAGGCAGTGGCTACCTCTAAAACAAAAAAACATATGATGAAAGAGCAGCAAAAGAGTTGAGTACTCTAAAGGCTTCTTTGCTATAATGCCACTATGAAAAATAGTAGAGCAATTGCAATTGGTGGATTTGATGGCATGCACATTGGGCATCAGGCACTTTTTAATGAGATAGGCGAAGATGGTACTATCGTAGTTATAGAAACAGGGTATGCAAACCTTACTCCTAAACGCCATCGTGAAAAATTTAGTGACAACCATATAGTCTATTTTCAGCTTGAAGATATTCGTCATCTTGATGGGGAAGGGTTTATTCAGCTCCTAAAAACAAACTTTCCAAAACTACAAAAGATTGTTGTCGGGTATGATTTTCATTTTGGAAAAGACAGATGTTACTCTTTTGAAGATTTGAAAACTCTTTTTGATGGAGAGGTAGTTGTAGTTGCTGAAGTGCAACATCAAAAGGACTCAGTCCACTCCCATAAGATTCGTGCTAAGTTGCAACTTGGCGACATCAAAGGTGCTAACGAATTTTTAGGGCATAATTATACCATCATCGGTAAGCTCATCAAAGGGCAGGGTATAGGTGCTAAAGAGTTAGTAGCTACTATCAACATAGAAGCACCAGAGTTTTTGATCCCAAAAGAAGGTGTGTATGTTACTTTGACTCGTATAGATGATGAGGAACATTTTCATCCGAGTGTAAGCTTTATAGGGCATCGTGTAAGTACAGATGGAAGTTTTGCCATAGAGTCACATATACTCGATGGTAAAGTTTTATGTGAGAAAAATGCAGATATTCGCTTTGTGGCGTTTATAAGAGAGAATGCAAAGTTTGAGAGTATGGATGAGCTAAAAAAAGCGATCGATTCAGACATAGCAAAAGCAAGTAAAGAGCTAAAGTTTTTACAATTATAAAAGAGAGAAAATGAGACAGTATTTAGACCAACGTGAGCCAATTCACTTTAAATTTGAGCAAAATAAAGAAGATTTCATCGTAGATGAGATTGGATTAGAATGGAAAGGGAATGGAAATTTTCTTATCTTACATATAAAAAAAGTGGAGATGACCACTTGGGATATGATTGCAATCTTTGCAAAGTTCTTAGATATTAATGCAGAAAAAATTGGCTATGCAGGACTTAAAGATAAACATGCAACAACTACACAGTATATCTCTATAGAATCTAAGTATGAAAAAGCACTTAAAAAATTCAAAAATCCACAGATTAAAATCCTTAAAATTACAAGACATACACACTCTATTCGTATGGGTGATTTACTAGGGAATCGTTTTAGTATTAATCTGTTTGAAGTCAATCAGATTCAAGCAGGACAAATTGAAAAACTTGCAAGAAAATCAGAAAAATTTGGACTCCCAAACTATTTTGGCTACCAGCGTTTTGGACGTGATGAAGACTCTATAGAACAAGCAAAAGCGATGATAGCAGGAGACCTCTACATCAATGATTCAAAGCTGAAAAAGTTTTTGATCTCCATCTATCAGTCTGTATTTTTCAATGACTGGCTTGAGGAGCGTGTACTTTTGAGTCGTGAGAAAAATGGAGGCAAGTTTATGCTTTTAGAGGGTGATGTATTTAAAAGTCTTGAAGATGGTAAAATTTTTACCCCTAAAAAACTCCCTCAAAAAGATTTTGAAGCAAAAAAAATTGTACCTACTGGACTTCTTTGTGGCCGTGATGTGTATCGTGCAAGAGGTGAAGCAAGAATTATAGAAGAGAAGTATGATGATGGCTTTTTATATGACAAAGGACAACGCCGTGATGCTGTAGTTTTCCCATCAGATATAGTGATGGATTATACGAATAACTTTGACATTATGAAAGTCTCCTTTACCCTTCCTAAAGGTTCCTATGCAACAGTGTTTTTAGAAAACATTGCAAGTAAAGAGTTTAAGGCGAAAAAGGTAAAAAAGAAAA
>CAZFGS010000036.1:0-11854 GCA_964518545.1 uncultured Sulfurimonas sp.
ACTCTAATGGACGATTCTCCATATATAGCCTCCTTAAGATTCAAAGCAATTAAGTTTCAAAAGCACATACAAGTACATTTGAAACTAATTAACATTGTATATTAGCAGTTGATTTGTTTAAATTATCTTAAGTAGAGGAGAAATTAGTAGATTTATTATCTTTTTGTTTACTTTTGGAATTTTATTTTTAATTAAGAAAAGAAGAACTAGGTAAGAATAAGAACAACACAACTATGTGTTGTTCTTATTATCTTTGAATTAAAGATAAAAATTCGTTAAATATATAACGACTTTCTTTTGGTCCAGGGGAGGATTCTGGATGGTGTTGTACTGAAAAGATTGGAGCATTATTATAAGATAAACCTTCAATGGTATTATCAAAAAGATTCACATGTGTAACCTCTGCAATCTCTACAATATTATCAGGCACATTGTAGTTATGGTTTTGTGCTGTGATCTCTACTAAACCTGTTTTTTCATTTTTCACTGGATGGTTTCCACCATGATGACCAAACTTGAGTTTAAAAGTATCATAACCATGTGAGATCGAAAGAAGTTGATGCCCTAGACAGATACCAAACATTGGCACTTTTGCTGCAATAAGCTTCTTAATCTGTGCTTGCTCTTTTTTAAGCACAAGAGGATCACCAGGACCATTTGACAAGAAAACGCCATCAATCTTTTTTGCTTCATAATCAGAGATAATATCTTCTGCTTTAAAATCATTTGGGATCACTTCTACTGCTATACCAGCAGAAACAATCTCATTTAAGATATTGCGTTTTACACCAAAATCTATAACGGCTATCTTTGCTTTAGCTTCTGGAGCTTTTTCATATGCAAAATCTCTTGGGGCATAAGTGCTTGAAGTATGCTTATAAGCTTTTTTCGTACTTACTTGTTCGATGTAGTTCACATCTTCAATGCGTGGAGCTGCTTCTAAAATGGCTTTGAGTTCCTCTTTATCGGAAATCTTTGTAGAAGCTACCATCATCATAGCACCTTCTAGTCGTACCATCTTTGTTAAATACCTTGTATCTATGTTACAAATACCCATAACATTATGTTTTAGCAAAAAATTATGAAGAGAGTCTTCTGCTCTAAAGTTTGAGTAACGTGATTGATATTTTCTTACAATCATCCCTTTTGCATGAGCAGATTTACTTTCCATATCTTGATCATTTACACCGACATTTCCAATCTCTGGCATTGTAAAAGTTACAAATTGCCCTGCATAAGATGGATCTGAGACAATCTCTTGATATCCTGAGAGGGATGTATTAAAAACTATCTCCCCAACACTTGTATCATCAGCACCAAAACTTGATGCTTCTAAAAATGTACCATTTTCAAGATATATATATGCTTTTTTTAATTCAACCATACTCACTACTCCATACCTCTTTTCATTAGCTCTTCTCTATAAAGTTTTTCATGTAAGATATCAAACTCATCTGTTCCAGGGATATATCTCTTTTTATATGAACGTATCTTATCCATTACCGCATCTTCAATCTCAGACACATCAGCAATAAATGATGTAATAGCATTGTAGATAATATTTTTAATACGATTTTCTGTTACATCAAAATGGATTAAATCTTCTTCATAAAGTTCATCTAAAATTTTATGCGATATATCTGAAAAACGCTCTTCATAATCTAAGATAACACCAAATTCAGGTGCTAATTTTTTCTTAATCATAAAGAAAAGTTGACGCTCATCTGCAAGCATAAACTCAATCTCTTCTTCATTTGCTTCACAGATCTCATCTGCTTTTTCTTCAAGAGCCATCTCTTGCTTTACATTTTCATGAAGAATCTTTTGGGCTTCATCGGCTACAGCTTCAAGACCTTTGGTCATTGTCACAACACCACTTTTGTTTAAATCGATCGCTATTTTGTTTGATATATGTGGGATACTTTTAAGTGATATCTTCATGTGTTTGTGACCTACTTATTAATAAAATTTTGTCATTTTACAATAAGTAAGGTAAAAGTTTGATTATTTGGCTAAAAGTAATGTAAGTTGTGAAGCTTTTTTTGAATCCATTTTTGTAAGTATTTTACCTACTGTTTTAGGCTTGAGTGATTGTAAAATAACAGCTGCTTCTTTTGTATCCATATCTGAAAGGATATTTGCTGCTGATCCAGCTTTCATCTTTGCAAAGGTTTGAGCTATTTTATCCATTTTTATTTTAGAAATTTTCTTTAAAACAGCCTCATTTTTACTGAGCATCTCTTGTATATTTTTCTCTCTTTTACTCAACTCTGCAAGTTTATTATCAACCACTTCCTCTTTTTGAGAGAGTTTTGCCTCTTTCTGTTTAAGAAGCTCCTCAGTTGCAGTTTTTAGAGCACTTAAAGATTGTTTTTGTTCATCAATACGTTCTAATTCTACAAGAAGTTCACTCTTTCTCTCTTGAAATATCTCTGTACATTCAAAAAGTTTATCGCTTGTTTGAAGTGCTTGAAGTGATATAAATGTCACCATAAAAACTACTATATATCTCATTAACCCGCCTTTTTCAAGTGTTCTTTTTTTCTTGTATGTGTCATTAAAGCAACTTCATCTAGATCTTTCATCTCTTGCATTTTTTGTTTTTTCACTATCTCTTTAATCTCTTCAAGTTCTAAGTATTTAAACTTTTCATATTCTATCATATCAAGTTTGAGTTGTGCTTTTGCATCTTTAAGTTGTGCTTTTGCGAACTTCACCCACTCTTTGTTATGTTGAATCTCTGATCGTTTGACATCAAGTAAGGTTCGTGAAGCTAAAAAATCACTCATAGAACCACTCTCTGGTTGTGTTAAAGTATAGATAGATTGGGATGAGATCTCAAGTGCAATAAGGGCACTATTGAGTGCAGCATTTGCACTTTGAACCTGCTGTTCGCTCTTTTGCATTTTATTCTTTTTTAAAGTGACTAAAGAGCTGTAGCGAGTCTTCATGTAGATATAACCTTTTTAGGTTTAGAGGATGATTGTATCGTCTCTCTCTGGTGAAGTTGAGATGATCCCAACCTTTGTTTTGCTAATCTCTTCGATTATTTTAACATAATCTTGTGCAGATTGAGGAAGATCTTCAAATTTACGTGCACCTACAGAGTTATCCCACCCTTTAAATGTTTTATAAATCGGTGTTACATTCTCTAAATCGGCTGGAAGATAATCAATCTCTTGACCATTGTATTCATAAGCTATACATACTTTTACTTCATCAAAACCATCAAGAACATCAAGTTTCATAAGGGCAAGCTCATCACAGCCATTTAAACGCGATGCATAACGAGTAGCAACTGCATCAAACCAGCCACAACGGCGAGCTCTTCCTGTTGTTGTTCCAAATTCATGCCCTTGTTCACCAAGACGTTTTCCATCTGCACCAAAATCTTCACTTGGGAATGGTCCATTACCTACACGTGTACAGTATGCTTTAACAATTCCCGTCACTTTACCTATATCTTTAGGATTGATGCCAAGACCTGTACAAGCACCAGCAGATACAGTTGAAGATGAAGTTACATAAGGATATGTCCCATGGTCAATATCAAGCATAGTTCCTTGTGCACCCTCTAAAAGAACACGTTTATTTTCCTCATCAAGAGCTTTCCAAACTAGTTGTGTTGTGTCTGTAATAAAAGGAGCAAGTTTCTCTTTATAGCCTTCAAGCTCTGCGATAAGTTTCATCTCTGTTTGAGGAGTGATACTCATCACATCAAAAAAGGCTTTGTTTTGCTCAAAATACTCTAATATAGAAGAAGCAAGCTTTGCAGGGTTTAAAAGCTCACCAACACGATGTCCAACACGGTTTATCTTATCAGAATAAGCAGGCCCAATCCCTTTTCCGGTTGTGCCAATCGCCTTATCACCTTTAAGACGCTCTTTAGCTTGGTCGATTAAAGCATGGTAAGGGAGGTTAAGATGTGCTTTATCAGAGATAAAAAGACGACCCTCTAAACCTTCAAATTGCTCCATCTCTTTGATAATAGATTCAGGTGAAAGAACAACACCATTTCCTACTACATTGATAGCTTCAGGATTTAAAACACCTGAAGGGATAAGGTGAAGTGCATACTTTACACCATCAACCCAGATAGTATGGCCAGCATTGTGACCACCTTGAGAACGACATACCATATCGTACTCACAAGCAAGTCTATCTACTATTTTACCTTTACCTTCATCACCCCATTGGATCCCTACAATTAAATCTGCTTTCATTTCATCTACCTCTTTTTTTAATAATTATTTAGTTAATTCTTCACAAACTGCATCTGTGTATATCGCAAAACCTACTGATGTTAGGTCGTTATTTTTGTATCTTCCACCACGAGCATATACTTCGTTATCTTGAATAACTCGAAAAAAGAGTTCATCGTAGTAAAGCATCTTTGCATAGTACATTGGAGCAAGTACAGTATTTTCGCACGACATCTCAGAACATAAATCTTTCATCTTTTGAAGTTCAACCACAATCTCTTGGGGTGCAATACTCATCACCTCATCTATCTGTTCTATATATTGTAGGTACACAAGCTTTGTAAGCCATTCTTCTTTTAAAGAGATAAACTTGTCTATGTTTATATGTCTAAAGTCATCAATATTTAAGCTATCAAACATCTCTACTAACAATTCTGGAATTTTGATATTTGAGATTTGCATAAGGGGATTTACCTCTAGCTTTTGAAAAATCTGAGTTGCCAAAGAAGCTACAGAAGAGAGTTTTTTCTCTCCCATAAACTCTACACCCACTTGATACTGCTCTGTTGTAGGGTATGTTACGACAGGCTGAATATAGAACCATTTTTTTTGTGAATAGTTTGCCCCTAAACGCTTCTCAATGATACGAACAACATCTATAGTAGAGTCTGCTCTAAGTGAGAGTGCATTATTTTTAGCATCATTTACCTTGATAAGTTCTCTTTCATCAGCGATACTAAGGTGCTGATGATATGAAAAGATTGGTGTTACAATCTCTTCAAAACCATTTGCATTAAGAATTTCACTTGCTACATTTTCAACATGGCGTTTTATCTTTGCAGATTTGCCAAAGTAAAGTTTTGAACCGTTTGGTATCTCATGTTCAAGTATCATCTATTTTCCAATTTTAAAGGTAATCTCGTTAAAGATTTTATTTGCTGTGCCATCGTATGGGCGACGGCCAAGTTTATCTAGTGCTAATTCAACAGCATTGACTACCCATGCCATCTCATAGTTATGGATAAGTCCCATTTGATTGATTCTAAAGATCTTCCCTTTAAGATGATCTTGTCCACCTGCAACATTAACTCCATACTCCTCTTTGAGTAATTTTCTAATCTCGCTTGCATTTTTATCATCTATAGTTGTCATAGATTTTGCTGGATTTGTAGGGTACACATGCAATCCAAGAGCTTCAAGTGCATCTTTTACAGCTTCTGCTCTTAAAGCTGTTCTCTCATATAAAGCGCCTATGCCACCCTCAGTCGCAATTGTCTCAAGTACTTCTAAAAGTCCAATAATTAATGTTGTAGCAGCCGTATAAGCAGTTGTATTTTGACGCTGTTTTTTTACTTCTGATGCAAGATTAAGATAATACCCTTTTCCAGATCCTATCTTCTCTATCGCTGCATTTGAAAGACCAAGTAAAGAGAGCCCTGGAGGAAGCATAAGTGCTTTTTGACTTCCAGCTAAAAGTGCATCAATATTTGTCACATCAATTGGCTCAACACCTACAGCAGTAATCCCATCAGCAATAATCATAATCTCAGGATTTATCTCTTTAGCTGCCGCGGCAATCTCCTCTACAGAGTGACGAAGTCCACCAGCAGATTCACTAATCTGAATAGCTATAGCATCTATTTCCGGATTTGCTTGCAATGCTGCTACTACATCTTCTACACTCGCAGGTGTATCCCACTCATTTTTTATCTCAACATTTTTGAGTCCATGAGCAAGAGCAATCTTTCCAAAACGCTCACCAAATTTTCCAGAGTTAACACTCAAAAGGGTATTGTGACAGAGATTAATAACTGCTGCTTCCATGGCACCTGTACCACTTGAAGAGAGCATCACTACTTCATCAGTTTTAAATAGCTTAAAAAGGTGTTTACGAGTTTTTTCAAAGATAGCTTCAAATTCTGGAGTACGGTGGTGCATCGTTTCGTCGCTCATCGCATTACGAACATTTTGTGGAACTGGAGTTGGGCCTGGTGTAAAAAGTAACATATAAAATTTCCTACGAGATTTTTAAGTTCCTAAGAACTCATGTGTTTAAAATAAAACCTCGTATTATAGCCAAATAAATTTAATCTAAGATTTTGGCATACGTGCCGTGATAGTATCAAGTGTTTTAAAAATCGCTTCTTCTTGAAAAGGTTTGACCATATAACCATTAGCACCCTTTTTAATCATAGCAAGAACACTCGATTTTGAGCCTTCAGTTGTAGCCATAATAATGCGAGTTTTATTCCACTCTTTATTTGCACGAACAGCTTCTACAACTTCTGGTCCTGTCATATTTGGCATATTCCAATCAAGGAGCATAATATCTATCTTTTCCTTTTCCATAATCGCCATCGCTTCATTGCCATCTTCTGCTTCAAAAACATTAAACTCTTCCCATTCGGGTTTTTTAAAATAACGGGTCGTTGTGTTTTTCAATACACGTCTCACAATTTTACTATCATCTACAATCAATAAGTTCATATTTTCTCTTTTTATTATGATAAAATTCTATCTTTAGTTTAACATATAAAATTAAAAAATTTATTAAAACTGTCGCTAAATTGTCAAGGAAAAAAATGGATATACTCAACTCAATTATATTAGGCATTATCGAAGGATTTACAGAATTTCTTCCCATCTCTTCTACTGGTCATCTTATTGTTGCTAGTGAGTTTTTAGGGATCGATCAAACAAGTGTAACAAAAGCTTATGAAGTTATTATCCAATTTGCTGCAATTTTAGCAGTAATTCTGAATTATAGAGAAAAGTTCACATTAAAAAAGATTGATCTATGGACAAAAGTTTTCTTAGCATTTCTTCCCATCGGTATAGTAGGCTTTATCTTTTCACATCAGATTAAAGAGCTCTTTAGCATTAATGTAGTTGCTATTATGTTTATCGTAGGTGGTATCGCTTTTTTGATTATGGAAAAGTTTTTTATACCTAAACAAACACAGCACATTGATAATGTAGAAAATCTTTCTATCAAACAAGCGATGATAATTGGGTTTGCACAAATTTTTGCACTTATCCCTGGAACTAGTAGAGCTGGTAGTACTATTATTGGTGCTTTATTGGTTGGACTTACGAGAAAAGCAAGTGCAGAATTTAGTTTTTTACTTGCGTTTCCTGTTATGAGTGCAGTCACTGCTTATGATCTCCTCAAACACTATAAAGAGTTTCAGGGAGAGAGTCTTTTAAACTTGGGAGTTGGTTTTGTTGTTTCTTTCTTCGTTGCCTATCTTACTATCAAGCTTTTTCTAAAATTTTTAGAGAAATTCACCTTTGTCGCGTTTGGTATTTATAGAATCATATTTGGGATTATTTTGCTTCTTATTTTTAACTAATACTCACTTCTTCTTCACTTCTGGAATACTTTTTGCTTGAATCTTCTTGAACCAATGTTAAAGGAGATATCATGCAAAAAATGCGCAGATATAACGACCATCTACATTTGTACTTACGAAAACTAGAAGAATCTTTTTACAATCTAAGTCAAAAATTTCTATAAACTCTCTTTTTAGAGAGTTTTTAAAATCTTCTTAGCAAGCGAAAGTGCTTTTGAGCGATGAGAAAGCTTTTTCTTTACATCATCACTTAACTCCCCTAATGTCTTATCAAACCCTAATGGAATAAACATAGGATCATAGCCAAACCCACCATCACCTTGAGCCTTTGTAAGAGCCATCCCATGCATCCATCCATGAACACTATACTCCCCATCTTTTGTTACTATAGCAATAGCAGCTGTATAATGAGCAGGTGAAGATGTAACACCCTTAGCTACAATATCTTCCATAAGTTTTTGTAAGTTATCTTTATCACTAGCACCCACTCCACCATAACGAGCACTATAGATCCCAGGAGCACCATCTAAGATATCAACACTTATACCACTATCATCCGCCATCACAACTACATCTTCATCCCCAAGAGCTTTAAAAACTGCTCTTGCTTTTATAAGTGCATTTTCTTTAAATGTATCGGCATCTTCGATAATTTCAAACTCTTCTATAAGTTCACTATAGGGAACAATCTCATAATCATCACAAAGTGCCTTAATCTCTCTCACTTTACCTTTGTTTGATGTTGCCAATACTAGTTTCAATTTGTATTCCTTATATTTATCTTTAAAAAACAAATTTTACTCTTTACAAATAGTATGTAAATAATTATTGCTCTATAATTTCGAAATTATACTATATAAAGGCTATATATGTTCAAAAAAGTTTTCCCCCTCTCCTCTATTCTTTTTTTAAGATTTCTAGGACTCTTTTTAGTACTTCCTGTACTTTCTGTCTATGCACTTGAACTTGAAGGTGCTACACCATTTCTAGTTGGTGTTATTGTTGGTGGTTATGCTTTAACTCAGGCTATTTTTCAAGTTCCATTTGGAACTATGAGCGATAAGGTTGGTCGCAAACCAACTATCCTTTTTGGCCTTATCATCTTTCTTATAGGTTCTCTAGTATGTGCTTATTCTACTGATATCTATACACTTATGTTTGGACGTTTTTTACAAGGTGCTGGAGCTATCGGGAGTGTTGTTACTGCGATGATTGCTGACTTAGTTGAAGAAAAAACTCGTGGTCATGCTATGGCTATTATGGGTGGATTTATCGCTATGAGTTTTGCAGTAGCTATGGCTCTTGGACCTGTTGTAGCTTCTCACTATGGGATTAGTGCGATCTTCTTTATCACTGCTGTTTTAGCAGTTGTAGCGATTGTTGTTCTTTTTGTAAAAGTACCTACTCCTCCAAAAATTAAACATATCTATCATGCAAAAACAAAAACTACAGACATCCTAAAAGATCCAAACCTTTTAGGTATGATCATTATCAATGCTATGCAAAAAGGTCTTATGACTGCAGCATTTGTAATCATTCCAATCTTTTTAACAAAACCTGAGTATGGCTTTAATTGGGAGAGAAGTGAACTGTGGATGGTTTATGTTCCTGCGATGATAGCTGGACTTATAGCTATGGGACCTGCTGCTGTATTTGGTGAAAAACGCAATATCCCAAAACAGATCTTTATGGTAAGTATCGTTTTATTTATCGCTTCATTTGTGATGATGGGAACAACAGATTCCAGCAGTGTCTTTGTTATGGCTGTTATCTTTTTCTTTATCGCGTTTAATATGATGGAACCACTTGTGCAATCTATGATCTCTAAGTTTGCAAAGGTACACCAAAAAGGTGCGGCTCTTGGTATTGCTAACTCTGTAGCCTATTTTATGACTTTCTTAGGTGGTACCTTTGCAGGTCTTTACCTTGACTTTAGCGGACGTGAATCTCTTGGTCTTACTATTGGAGCTATTGGTCTTGTATGGTTAATATGGACAGCATTAAAGATGCAGAATCCAAAACGCTACTCACATCTTGTTATACCACAGACTGAAGTTGATTTTGACAAGCTTAATGCACTAGAGAGTGAGCACATCGCAGAGTGGTTTATCAATGAGACAGAAAATGTTATTGTCATCAAATATGCAAGTGAAAGCTTAGAAGAAGATGATTTAAAAATGAAGATAGCTAAGTAAAACTTGGTTGTCTTATTGAGGAAACGCACTAATGTGCATGACGAAAGGAGCAATGCAACAAGTGCATTGCTATTGTAGCTTATTTCTGAGGTACTACATACATATTGTAGTAACGCCCTTCAAACTTTGGTGGTTTTTCCATAACAGCGATATCTTCAACCATTGGCCAAACACGCATAAGAACTTCTCTACCAGCTTCAGGGTGAGCCATCTCACGACCACGAAGAAAGACACGAAACTTTACATGAAAACCTTTTTCTAAAAATTCTCTAGCATGTTTCACTTTGTAGTTGATATCATTTTCTGCGATTTTTACAGAAAGTTTAATCTCTTTAACAACAATCTTTACTTGATTTTTACGTTGTTCTTTTAATTTTTTCTCTTCTTGGTATTTGAATTTACCGTAATCCATGATCTTGGCAACAGGTGGCTTTGCATCTGGAGCGATTAAAACTAAATCTTGTCCCAACTCATTTGCTTTATCCATAGCTTCATCAAAAGAGATAATCCCTAAAGATTCTCCCCCATCCACATTACATCTTAACTCTGTTGCACGAATGTCATCATTCATTATTACACGGTTTTTTTTACTCAAAAATTTACCTCATTTATTTTAGTTTGTATAAGTTTAAGGAATTCCTCTTCACTTACAGTATATTGTTCTCTTGTTCTTCTATCACGAACAGATACAGTTTTATTCTCTATCTCTTCATCACCTATTACAGCAATCATAGGAACACGAGTTTTTTCTGCCGTTCTAATACGTTTATTTAACGAATCGTTCTTAGCATATATCTCACTATCGGCATTAATGTCAATAAGTTTATCTGATAAAAGCTTAGCATAATCTTTATGCGTTTCAGCTACAGGAACAATTGCTACTTGTGTAGGAGCTATAAACATAGGAAACTCACCAGCATAATGCTCAGTCAAAATCCCGATAAAACGCTCAAATGAACCAAGAATAGCACGGTGAATCATTACAGGCTGAATTTTTTCATTATCTTCACCGTTATACTCGAGCTCAAATCTTGCTGGAAGATTGTTATCTAGTTGTACTGTACCACATTGCCACTCACGACCAATAGCATCAAGAATTTTGATGTCGATTTTAGGACCATAAAATGCACCACCACCCTCATCTATCTCGTATGGTAAGTTATGAACCTCCATCGCATTTTTTAGAGCTGCTTCAGATTTTTCCCAAACCTCTGCATCACCAACGGCTTTTTCAGGTTTTGTACTGATCATCATCTTGTACTCAAAACCAAAAGTGCTCATGATTTTATCAACAAAGTCGATAACCTCAATTATCTGCTCTTCTATCTGATCTACTGTACAGAAGATATGTGCATCATCTTGAGTAAATTCACGAACACGGAAAAGTCCATGAAGTGCCCCAGTCATCTCGTGACGATGAACAACACCATACTCAAAGTACTTGATAGGAAGATCACGATAAGAGTGAAGTTCATCTTCATATACTTTTATATGTCCAACACAGTTCATCGGCTTTACACCAAATTCTACTTCATCAATATTTGTAAAGTACATATTTTCACCGTAGTTTTGGTAGTGTCCAGATGTTTTCCATAGATCACTTCGTAACATTTCAGGACCACGAACTGGCTCATAACCGCGTTTACGGTGTGCTTTGAAAAGAAGTGACTCTAAACGAGCACGAAGTCGCCCACCAGCTGGAAGCCAGATAGGAAAACCTGCCCCTACCTCTTCACGGAAAGTAAAGAGTTTCATCTCATTTCCAAGTTTACGGTGGTCGCGTTTTTCAGCTTGTGCTAACATCTCCATATGCGCTTTAAGAGACTCTTTATCTGCAAACGCTATACCATATATACGTGTTAGCATCTCATTTTTAGAGTCACCACCGAGGTAAGCACCTGCAATTTTTGTAAGCTTGAAGTAACGAATAAGCCCTATAGATGGTAAGTGAGGACCACGACATAGGTCTTCAAACTCACCTTGTTTATAGATGCTCACCTTATCATCAGGGATTCTCTCCATTACAGCAAGTTTTAAGTGGTCATCAGCAAATTTCTCTTTTGCCTCATCCATAGAGATTTCATACTTCTCTATCTTATACTTT
>CAZFGS010000037.1:0-11798 GCA_964518545.1 uncultured Sulfurimonas sp.
CATGATGGTACTCTTGGTTGGGTTGGATTCATGATTATTGCTGCACTTTATCATATGGCTCCACGTGTATTTAAACGTGAACTATATTCTAAAAGTTTAATGGCATCTCAATTCTGGATTCAAACTCTAGGTATCGTTTTATACTTTACTTCTATGTGGATCGCAGGTATTACTCAAGGTATGATGTGGCGTGCTCACGATGAATTTGGTAACCTTGCTTACTCATTCATTGATACTGTTGATGTTTTACACCCATACTATGCACTTCGTGGTACAGGTGGTTTATTATACTTAGTTGGTTTCTTTATGTTTGCTTATAACATTTATAAAACTATGTCTGCTCGTCCTGTTGAAGAGTCAGAGTTACAAAATGCTTCGCCTATGGGCGCTTAAGAAAGGGAGGATTATATTATGTTTCATTGGTTAGAAAAAAACCCGTTCTTTTTCGCGGTAGGTGTATTCGTAACAATTGCATTTGCTGGTTTGATTGAGATCGTTCCAAACTTTGCACAAGCATCACGTCCTGTAATAGGGACAACACCATACTCAACTTTAGAGTTGGCTGGTCGTCATGTATATATTAAGAACAGTTGTAATGCTTGTCATTCGCAACTTATTCGTCCATTTAAATCAGAAACTGACCGTTATGGTCACTACTCTTTAAGTGGTGAGTATGCATATGATCGTCCATTCCTATGGGGATCAAAAAGAACTGGTCCAGATTTAATGCGTGTAGGAAACTATAGAACAACTGAGTGGCATGAAAATCACATGAAAGATCCTCAGTCGATTGTTCCTACAACTATTATGCCAGGGTATCCGTGGATGTTTACAAACAAAGCTGATATAGATACTGCTTATGCAGAACAGTTAACAGTTGCTAATGTTTTCGGTGTACCTTATAACAAGTCAGTTCCTATGAAAGATGGGTCAACTAAAATTGTTAAAATGGGTAAAGATCTTAAAGCTGCTCAAGCTCTAGCATTAGCTGAAGCTCAAGAAGTAGTAAAAAACATGAAAGATCAAGATGTTAAAGATGCAGTAGCAAATGGTGAAATTCCTGAAATTGTTGCACTTATAGCATACTTAAACAGTCTTAAATAGTAAGGAATTGTAGTGGATATTAATGAATTGGCAGCATATGGTTATTTCTTTTTAATCGTGTTCTTGGTTGTAGGATCTTACTCTTATATATACCATTTATACACAAAAAGGAAGGATTCTTCTGGAGTTGATTATGAACACTACAGTAACATGGCATTAGATGACGATATAGATTCTACTCCGGTAAAACCTATATCTGATGAAAAAGAAAAATAGGAGAGATATATGAATAAGCTTTATCTTTGGGGAATCATCATTACTGCTGCAATGCTTGGTGCAACTTATGTAACGGTTGGCTATCAAAAGGGTGGTTTAAATGGTGACATTGTTAACATGCTTGCAATTGCAGGGGCGGTAGCACTTGTAATTATTACAGTATTTGTTGTAATCAAGTATGTACGTCAAATGCAAGTTGATCAGGCAACTGGTGAATTAGCAGATGAGTCGTGGGATAATATAGGTGAATATAAGAACCCTGTGCCAATGGGCTGGGCAATTATGTTTATTGGAACAATGATGTGGGGTATGTGGTATTTCCTTGTAGGATACCCTGTAAATGCATACTCTCAAATTGGAGAGTATAATGAAGATGTTGCTGCACATGATGCTAAATTTGAAAAAGAATATGCAAATATTAAGGGTGAAGATTTAGTTAATATGGGTGAGTCTGTTTATCTAGTTGAGTGTGTTGCTTGTCATGGTTTAAATGCTGATGGTAATAACGAAATTGATGCTGCAGATATCAACAAAAGAATTTCAGAAAAAAGTGTTAAATATGTTGTGAACCATGGTTCAAACAATAAACTTTTAGGTATGGAAATGCCAATGCCAGATCGTAATGGTCTTTTCAATGCTAATACCGGTGCACTTATCACTGATGCAGAGATTGATACTGTAGCTAAATATGTTGCAAATGGTTTCCCAGCAGCTGATAAAGCTGGTGCTGATGTATTTGCTGGTGTTTGTTCTGCTTGTCATGGTGCTGATGGAAAAGGTATGGAGTATGTTGCTCCAAATATCCGTGAGTGGTCACAAGCATTAGTTATCAATGTTCTTGATAATGGTAAAATTGGTACAATTGGTACTATGCCATCTATGGACAGACTTAATGCAAAACAAAAAGAAGCTATCGCAGCATATGTGATGAGTTTAAAAGAAGGAGAGTAACATGAATGAAAACAGAAGTGTTTGGGCTCTTAATGGTTTAACTGGTGGACTTGTCGCGACAGCTTTATTGTTAACTATCTTAGCAGTATTGACTATTAATGCGATAGGTGTACAATCAGCTAACTCTGAAAACTATTATAAAATAGTTGATGAAAAATCTATCAAGATGTTTAGTGCTGAAAATGCTAAACATCTTGTAGATGCAAAATAAGGAGTGTCAAAATGGAAAAAATTATTGCAATAGGTCTAGTTATAATGGCTGCATATACTCTTTTTGCAGTTGTGACTCCTAATCATTTATACATAGGTTAGATTACATTGAAGATCTTACTTAGAGGGCTTTATGCCCTCGCATTCCTCATCGTCTATCAATCACAATTATCTGCAGAGTATTTATATAAAGATGAAATTATTTTTAATCCTAAATTTACAGAACAAGTAGAAATGTTGGGAAAAGAATTACATGACAAAACAGGTATATCTTTACGTTTACTGATGTTAAAAGAGTTGCCAAATGGTGAAAACATTGTAGAGTATGAAAAAAATCTTCTTACAAAGTTTACAGAACCTACTATAATACTTACATTTTCTGAACTAAATGGTCAGGTAGATATATTGGCTAATGATAAATCTTTATATAAATATTTTGATAAAAAAGATGTACTAAGTCCAGTGGCATCTAAAGTACAAGCCTTTTTAATGGCAATGATGTATGCAAAGAGCTGGGATGATTTCAAAGAAATTATGAGCCATAGTAATGGAACTATATTGCCATTACTAGGGAGTAAAACAAAAAAATATGAAATATTAGGTAAATATTCAGCATCCATGTTTAATGGATATCTAGATATTGCACAACAGATTGCTAAGCATAAGGATGTAAAACTTGAACATGGTTTCAATGAAACGAACCAAGATACACTTCTTTTTGTAAAGTTAGTGTTCTACGGTTTTGTTATTTATGCTACCATTATGTATATAAGAAGAAAAATATATAGAATAAGGCACAAAAATGAATAAAAGTACAGGTAAATCTTGGCCATATGCAATTGCTGCAGCAATTACTATGGTATTTGGTTTTTGTGTAGCAACTATTGTTGTTACAAGTAAGGCTGATATCCAAGAAAGTAATGAGTATATGACACATTATCAAGATGCTGATGCCAATGCAAATAAGTTAATTCAATCACGTATTGCATTTGATAAAAATGTAAAAATTGAATATGTTAAGAAACAACTTTCTGCTGATGGAACTAACATAGAGTATAAGATTACAGACATTAATGGTAATCCAATCAATAATGCAAAGTTAAAAGTGTTGGTATCACGTCCTGAGACACATACCCTTGATAAAGATTTAGAAAATCCAGTGGTAGAAAATGGTACTTACAAATTTGTAGATGTTTCATTTCCAAAGCCTGGTGTATATAACCTTATAGCAAAAGTTGAAGTTGGTAATTTGAGTAGATTTTATAATATAAAGGCTGATACTAGATATAGTAATGCATTTGAATTTTAAACTATGGATGATATAACCATAGTACTTCCTTCTGCTCGTGCAATTAGGCATGAGCAGCTCTCTTTAGATACACATACCCTTTTCTTGCCTGATTACACTACTATGGGTGATTTTATCTCTAAGCTTTGTCTTGTGAAAGACTATGTGAGTGTTGATGATGATACACGAACTCTTTTACTTTTAGAAGCAGCCAATTTTGAAAACTTTTCCAAATTACAGATAGAGAGAAACTTTTTTACTTTTACGAAAAACTCCTCATATATTTTTAAACTCTTTCAAGAATTGAGTGCAGAGTGCTATGATATAGAAAATCTAAGTGGTGCAGATATTTATGGAGAGTACGAAGAGCATATTGAAATACTCCAAGAGCTATATCATCGCTATGAAAAGTTATGTGAAGAAAAAAAGATACTCGATAGAATTTTTCTACCAAAACTCTACTCTTTTAATGTTCAATATGCAAAAACACACCCTAAAGTTGAGATTTATGTGGATGGACATCTTACAAATTTTGAATTAGAACTTTTAGTAAAATATAAAGAATATGCAGAGGTAGATATTGTATTTACAGCAAGTCGTTTCAATAAAAAGATGCAAGAGCGTTTAGAAGAACACTCCTTTGATCTTGAGATCGGATACAGATATAGACTCTCTTTGAATACAAATCAAATCTTAGAAAAAACAAAAGTGGTTCATACTACAGCCGTTCATTGTGAAAGCCTTAGTGAATCACTACTACAAATAGCTTATGTTGAACATAAAGTGTATGAGTATATACAAAAAGGGTACGAAGCAGAAAAAATTGCTGTCATATTACCCAATGAGCAGAGTGCAGAACTTCTTAGAAGTTTTGATACGAAAGGGAACTTCAACTTTGCGATGGGTGAGAGTTTTACTAAAGCAAAAGTTTACAAATTATTGGATGCTGCAACAACGACTATAGATCAAAATTCAAAGGAAAACTTTGCAAGAGTTCAAAGAGTTGGGGAGAGTATCTTAAGCTCACTCTTGGGTGTTTATCATAAGCAAAGTTCTGAGATTGACTTGTTAGGATTACTTGAATCATTTAGTGAGTATTGTGAATCAAAGATAGAGCTAAATATCTATAAAAAAGAGTTGCATAAATTTAAAAATATTGTAGAGATAATGCAAGATCTTCCAGTGAAGTCTTTGCTTAATGTTTTTCTTTCAAGATTACGCGCTAGTACTTTTGATGATGTCCGAGGTGGAAAGATAACGGTAATGGGTGTGCTTGAAACAAGAAGTGTTGCATTTGATGGTGTGATTATTATAGATTTTGATGATAAAAATATTCCTAAACGTAGTGATAAAGATATGTTTCTAAATTCTCAGATACGAAAGCATGCAGGACTCCCTACGATGAGTGATAGGGAGAATCTTCAAAAACATTATTATGAGATGTTGATCAACTCTGCCAAAGAGGTGTCAATATGCTATGTTGAATCAGAACAAAGTAAAGGATCTCGATTTTTAAAGCAGCTAGGGATTAAAGAAAATAATATCTACAATGAAAAAGAGTATGCTACTCTTTTATTTGAAAGAAAAAATCTTGAGAAGAAAATGGATGAAGAGATTACGGAGCCCTATAGCTTTGGTAGTGTTAAGCTCTCCAATAGTCGTCTTAAAACATATCTGAGTTGTAAGAGAAAGTATTATTATAGTTATATAAAGCATATAAATAATCATGATATACCAAGAGATATGCCTCAAGAGCATGAGATTGGGACAGCTGTTCATGAAGCACTAAAAAATTTATATACCAAGAGAAGTAGTTATTTAGATGTTGAGGAGCTTCGTAGAGACCTTCATAGAGAGCTAGAAGAAGTAAAGGGTGAGAGTGAGCTTGATAAGTATCTTATAGCCCTTCAAAAGAAGAAGATGGATCAGTTTTGTGCTTTAGAGGTGGAACACTTTAGAGATGGCTGGGAAGTGCTTTATTGTGAAAAAAGCTTTGAGGTAGAGTTTTGTGGTATGACACTTATAGGGCAGATAGATCGCATAGATAAAAAAGATAATCTCATAAGTGTACTTGATTATAAAACAGGCTCGTATAAAATTTACAATAAAAATAATTTTACAGAGGCAACAGATTTTCAATTGGAGTTTTACTATCTATTAGCGAGTAGTTTAGGGAATGTTGAATGTGCCTTTTATGATCTTAAAGAAACACAAGTTGTCGGAGAACTTTTTTTAGAGGAAAAACTTGCAATTTTACAATCACACATAGAAGATCTCAAACAGATAGAAGATATAAATTTTGCAAAATGTGAAGATGTAAAAGAGTGTCTTTACTGCCCATATACACTCATATGTGGGCGATAAATTAAAATATAGTTAAAATAACTTATACAAATTTTTAATATAGATATTGATTATAATTATTTACCTGTTTGGAGTAAAAAAAGACTATAATCCTTTCATTATATTGATAAGTAAAGGGAAATGATGACTTTTTTAGATGAAGATATTTATAATGCAGTAAAGAACTATATTCCTAAGGTAAGTGAGTATGTTAATTCACACGGAGGAGGTATTGACCTGCTTGGTGCTAAAGATGGAACTGTTTATATCAAGCTTACAGGAGCTTGTGGCGGTTGCTCTATGAGTTTGATGACAACAAAAATGGTGGTGCAAAAAAAGCTTCGTGAATTGATCCATCCAGAACTTGTTGTTGTCAATGTTGATGGTACACCTGAAAACGAGATGCCAGAGGATGCTTATGTTGGAGATGAGCAAGAAGATGAGATGCAAAAACCAGAGTCTAATGGACTTTTTGATAATATTAAAAAAATAGTAGGAATGTAGTATGCAAATAGACTATAAAGATAAAGAGCTCACACAACGCTACCAGTTGATGGCTCAAACAATCATCCCTCGTCCTATCGCTTGGATCGTTACACAAAACAATGGGGTGACGAATATCGCTCCCTTTAGCTACTTTATGGGGCTTTCATCTGAGCCTGCGACCATGATAGTAAGCATAGGACATAAAAGTGATGGAAGTGAAAAAGATACACTTAAAAACATCAGAGAAACAGGTAAGTGTACAATTTGTATGGTAGATGAACCACTTTTAGAGAAGATGCATTTTAGCTCTAAAGAGATGGCAAGTTCACAAAGTGAAGCTCAGGAGTTTGAGATAGCCCTTAGAGATGTGCTTGGAGATTATCCACCAATGGTTGAGGGTGCCCCAAGTGCATTTTTCTGTGATTTTTATCAAGAGTTAGAGCTTAAAGGTTCTAAAACAATCCCTTTAGTTGTAGAGATAAAAGAGCAGTATATAGATGATACAATAGTAAGTGATAGAGAAAAAATAACACTCGATTATGAGCCAGTAGCAAGAGTTGGAAAAAGTTATGCTCTCTTAGGTCAGAAAATTACTCCACCAACAATCAAGTAATGCAAGAGTATCTCCTTTATGGGAGTATCACCTTTTTTCTCTCCATCCTTTTTTCTATGGGTGGAGCAGGAGCAGGTGTTGCTCTCATCCCTATATTGAATTTTTTAGGCTTAGATTTTAGTGTAGCAAAAGCTGTTGGACTTTTTGCGGGTGCTTCTACCACTATAACCTCTAGTATTATGAATATAAAACGCAAGGCTGTGGAGTATAGCTTTGTAGCACCTATAGCTATTATGATGGTTATGTTTGCTCCTCTTGGTGCTTATAGCAGTGCCTTTATAGATGAAAATATAGTAAAATTCTTCTTTATGCTTATGCTCTTTTATAGTGCAACTATGATGATGTTTTTTAAGAAAAAAGCACTCTTTCATGTGAAGTCAAAATTGCCATTGTTTATTGTTGGTGGTGTTGTTGGATTTATTGCGGGGCTTTTAGGTGTAGGGGGTGGAAATATCCTAATCCCACTTTTAGCACTTCTTGGGTATGAACCAAAAAAAGTTGCAGTAGCTGTAAGTTTTGTTGTTCCTTTTTCAGCCTTAGGTTCATTCTTTACTTATGCTTCTTATATACCACTTGATTGGATACTTTTAATGGTTATTTCTTTATCGGCTATCTCAGGGGGATATATTGGAAACTATATGATGCATTTTAAACTCAAACAAGAGGATATAAAAAAATTGATGGCTGTGCTTTTGTATCTTTTAGGTATAAAACTTCTTTATGGTTTTATTCTTTAAAACAGATTTTGAGTGCTTTAGAGTGTAAAAGAGCATCTGCAATTTTCCCTCTTGCAGACTCTATAAGACGTGCAAAGGTTGTTCTTGAAACACCCATTTTATCTGCACACTCTTGTTGATAGAGCCCTTCATAATCAGAGAGGCGTATAGCCTCAACTTCATCTTCACAAAGTTCTACATGCTCTAAGTGAATTTTTCGAATACCACAGGGTTTAAAGCAGAGATGACTATGATCTGCTTCTATATTTCTTTGTATCTTTTTTCTGCCACTCACTTTAAAACCCTTCGTTGTAGTTATTTGATATTATAGTTTATTTTTCTCTAATTTTCCATATTCTTTAGATGTTCTACATTGAGTTGTACAAATTTGAGTGCCATAAACACAACTACGGGCCAAGATGCATACCAAACAAGTTCCGATAAATATTCCATTGTCTCTCCTTTTAGTAGTGATGTGAGTCAGATTTGACTTCATCAATAGTGATTTTTGTTGCATCCATACTTCGCCAGATGTAAACGATATAGCCAAGAACCACAGGTACAAGAAGTGAAACTACACTCATCACTTTAAGGGTGTAAAGGCTTCCAGAAGAGTTTTCAACACTAAGGGAACTTTGCATATCTACTAAAGATGGATAGTAGATAGAGTGGTTGATACCTAAGATAAAAAGTAAAATAGTTACTGCTAAAACAGTACCAATACCACTCCACCAAATTGCACTTATATTCTTTTTGATAGCACCAAGGTAGATCCCATACAGAAGCGAAAGTACACCAGCTAAAAGGATAAGGGCCAAAAGAGGATAGTGTAAAAATGTATGTAAAAATTTCATAGACTCAATGCTTACCAGATATGTATCTGCATCATAGATATAACCATCTTGAAAAAGGATAGTTCCAAATACATATAAAAAGAGTACTAGGAAAGGGATGAAGTTTCTAAGGACTACACCTTTAACTCTTGATCGTATGGTTGTTTCATCTACATTATTTAAAAAGTAGAGACCCGCTTGGGCACGAGAAAGAAAAACTAACATTGCACCAAAAGCAAGGTTAAATGGATTGAGTAGTGCTTCAAGACCATAGCTCTGTGTTGCCCATCTTGAGAGATGCATCTCATTTACATAAAAGTTTGCACCACTAAAAAGAGTTGCTAATGCTACACCAATAAGAAAGATCCCTAGTGTACCATTGATATAGAGTAGTATCTCATAAAATCTTTGCCCATAAAAATTGTCTGGTTTTTTTCTGTATTCATAGGCTACAGCTTGGATGATAAAACAGAAAAGAATCGCCATCCAAACATAATAAGCACCACCAAAACTCACCGCATAAAAAAGAGGAAAGGCTGCAAAAAGAGCCCCTCCAAACATAACTAATGAAGTAAAAGTAAGTTCCCATTTTCTCCCAAGAGAGTTGACTAGAACATCGCGTTCATCCTCTGTTTTTGCAAGTGTATAGAGGAGTGTTTGTCCACCTTGTACAAAAGTCATAAATACAAATAGTGCACCAATGATGCTTACAAGTAACCACCAGTATTGTTGTAAAGTTAGTAAGTCAAACATCTTAGTGTCCCTCCGGTCCGATTGAGATTTGTTGTAGCATAATTTTTACCTCTGCAATAAGCAGGGCAGTAAAGAGGATAGCAAAAAGCCAGAAAGTAATCATAACACTTGTACTTCCTACATTAGAAGTTGCCATTCCTACTGGGAGCAGATCTTGAATAGCCCAAGGTTGGCGACCAACCTCTGCTACAATCCATCCACACTCTTGGGCTACATAGCCTAAAGGAAGGGTGATAAGCCCTAAACGAAGTAGCCATTTTTTCTTTGTAAGTTCATTCTTCATACTAAAGTAAAGAATAAGTACAAATAGAACTAAAAACCATGAACCAGCAGCTACCATGATATGAAAGCTATAAAAAGTAAGAGCTATATCTGGCACAGCATCTTCAGGATTTTCAAGGTATCCATAACCCATATAGTGACTTGTTTCTCTAAAAGTTTTTAAAGCTTCATTCATAGCTAGAGGGTTGTTTTGTTTTTTATATTTTTTATAATCACTTAAAGCTTGGAGCGCTTGTTTCCCTATAATCATCTTCTCTTTTACTGAAAGAAGATTATGTTTATCATTTCCAAGAACTAGATCATCTATACCAGGAACAAAAGCATTGATATCGTGATAGCCTAAAAAGGAGAGAGCCCCTGGGATCTCAAACATAAATTTGAAAGGCTCCTTTGTATCACCGATCTCTTTTTCACTTTCTAAAAGACCAAACGCGACGATGCCTGCTCTGTCTTCACCCTTATAAAGCCCCTCCATAGCTGCAAGTTTCATAGGTTGGTTCAGGGCTACTTGGTGTGCTGATTCATCTCCAGTTGTAAGCATAAGTATAGAAGTGATAAGTCCAAAACTAGCAGCAACAACGATGCTTTTTTTTGCAAAAGCAACATCGCGTTTTTTAAGAAGATACCAAGCACTAATACTGATAACAAATAAAGAAGCTAGAACATAACCACTGCTGATAGTGTGAAGAAATTTTGAAACAGCATTTGGATTGAAGATAACTTCCCAAAAGTTTTCCATCTCATTCCTTGCACTATCGGGATTAAAAGTCATCCCAACAGGGTGTTGCATCCACCCATTTGCTATAAGAATCCAAAGTGCAGAGAGGTTTGAGCCGATAGCTACAAGCCAAGTGGAAGTAAGGTGGGCTCGTTTACTTACCTTGTCCCAACCAAAGAACATCACAGCGAAGAAGGTTGATTCCATAAAAAATGCCATAAGTCCCTCAATGGCTAGTGGAGCTCCAAAGATGTCACCCACAATCCAAGAGTAGTTTGACCAGTTGGTACCAAACTCAAACTCCATAATGATTCCTGTTGCAAGACCAATGGCAAAGTTAATTGCTAAGAGTCCCATCCAGTATTTTGTAATTGTTTTCCACTTCTCATCCATTGTTTGTACATAGATAGTCTCCATAATAGCGACAATAAATGTGAGACCGAGTGTGAGGGGAACAAAAATCCAGTGATAAAGGGCAGTAAGTGCAAATTGTGCACGTGAGTAGTCTATAAGTAGCTCTGTATGCTCCATTATTTTTCCTTTGTAAGTTGTTGTAATATGTAGTTGCTTCTCTCTTGGTCCGTCTGAAAATTTTCTTGCATGATATTTGGAAAAAAGAGCCACTTAATAATAGCAAACATAATAAAGAGTTTGAGTGCTATAAGGAGCCAAAGTGTTTTGCCGACTTTCATGTTGACAAAACCATCATAGTACAGAGAATAGATCCAGCGAAGAGATTGCATGATGTTAGATGTTATTACTTAAAAAGTTTTTGATAACTTCTTGTGCTGTTGCACCATGTTTTTGACGAATTTTCTTCACTTTTAAACCGATTGATTCAAGAGCTTCTTTCATATTTTCACCTACAGCTTGTACTAAGATGATGTCACAATCTTTGAGTGCTTCTACATCTTTTCTATGTGAATTTGTATGTGCTTCGTGCTCTTCATGGGAGTGATTGTGCTCATGTTTATGAGTGTGTGAGTGATGTCCACCATCATGGTGTTTATTTGGAACTAATTCTACAAGATTTGTATCTTCATAGATAGCAAAATAAGCAGATTGACCTGTTCTTTTTACTATAGTTTGTTTGTCTTCATCGACAGCTAAAACTATCTTCATAGTTCTTCCTTTCAATTTTGTTTTGAACATATGAACAAATTATAATGCACATATGTCCGAAATTTAATTAAGGTGTAGAAGTATGTTTATTAGTTAAGATTATATTAATGATAAGTTTATAGAAGATTAAAGTTTACACCCTTTGCCTGCAATATCCTCAAGA
>CAZFGS010000038.1:0-11101 GCA_964518545.1 uncultured Sulfurimonas sp.
TTATTAAATTGTGATATAAAATAATTTTCTAAATTCAAACAAACTTCTTTAAGTATATATTAATATTTATAAATATAAAATAGTAGGTTATTATAACATTAATTAGGATAATTTTAATGAAACACTCTATTAAGAAAATATTTCAGAACTTAAATACATATATGCTTTTCATATTATTAGTATCTTTTATATTTATGGCTTTAACTCTTGAAAAGCAACTCTCTTTTGAAAAAGTTGAAAATTTACTTTACCAAAAGAAACTCATAGCATCTTTAACAAAGCTCAAAAAAGATGATACAGAACTAGCTCTTATCCAGTTTAATGGTAAAAGTGCTCAACTTCACAGTCAAATTGATAAACTCCATAACATATACAAATATAGTATTACAGAAAAATATATTTTAAATAATCAAGAAACTTATCTTTCTCAACTACAAAAACTAAATGTACTTACAGATAAATTTAATGAAAATGCACAAAAATACTATGTAGATAGTACAAAAAAAGAGCAAGAAATTTTAGATAGAGAAGAACTGACAAAATCTTTTTATGAAATCAATCATTTTATAGATAGCTTGATTTTTGAAAACATTAAGTATGATGAAACTAGGTTTAATATATTTAAAAACCTTTCCATCCTCTCTTTTGTTATCGTATTTTTTGCATCTCTTTGGTATAGAAAAAGAATCAATACTATTTATGAAGATCTCAACTATCTACAATCTATCGATAAGCAAAATGAGCCTTATAAAATCTTCTCTCAAGAAGCAGATGCAATTGCATTAAGAATGAAACGTAAAACAGTCGTTACAGAGAACCCCGCATTTACCGATCAAATCACTGGTATCAACAATCACAAAGGGATGCTAAACTCTTATGCAAATAAGAAGAGAATGAAAGAGAGTAACTTTACATCAGTAACAGTTTTAGAGATAGATAATTTTTCTAAATCACATCGCCCTTTCACACAAGATCTAACACAGGCAATACTCAAAAAAATTGCTTTTACTATATCTTTACATGAACAACCAACAGATGTAATAGCTAGAACAGACTACAATCAATTTACTATTATCCTCTCACGTAGTTCAAAAGAGCAATCATTTAAAGATGTTGATATCATTAGACAAAGTATCTCTGAACTTAAGTTTAATATCCCTAATGGTGAGAAGATTACAGTATCTGGAGGGTTTGTGATAAAACCGAACAATACAAATCTTGAAGAAGCTATGAAGCAAGCCATGGAAATTCTTGCCCGAGCCAAAAGCATAGGAAAAAACAAAATACTACAAACAAGAGATATAGCAGAACTCAATACATAAGAATTACTTGTTCTTATGTGTCTCAAATAGTAACAAACGCGAACTTCACATACACAAACTCTCTATTTAACCTCTCCTAAGCCAATTAACGATACAATCAGCATTATTTTAATTTAAAATTTAAAGTCTTTATACGAAGGAAATTGAATGAGTATTCCTATTTATACTTACGATGCAATTGTTGTTGGTGCAGGTCTTGCGGGATGTGCAGCAGCGAGAGAGTTGCAAAATGCAGGAAAAAAAGTCGCTGTAATTACAAAATTACATCCACTGAGAAGTCACTCCGGTGCAGCTCAGGGTGGTATTAATGCAGCATTTAGTGATGAAGACAGCGTTGAGCTTCATGAGTTTGACACAGTAAAAGGATCTGACTACTTGGCAGATCAAGATGCAGTTGAGTTTATGTGTCAAAAAGCTCCTGAAACTATTCGTTGGGCTGAGAGAATGGGAGCTGCATTTAGTAGAACTCCTGATGGAAAAATAGCACAACGTCCTTTTGGAGGGCAATCTTCTCCTCGTGCATGTTATGCAAAAGACAGAACAGGTTTAACGCTTCTTCAAACTGTATATGAGCAGGCTGACCGTGCAGGTGTTAAGTTTTGGGATGAGTGGTATGCAGCAGACATCATCTATAAAGACGGAAAAGTTTCTGGTGTTGTAGCATTTAACATTCGCGATATGCAGATGGCAATTTTTAATGCAAAATCAGTCATGTTCGCAACAGGCGGATATGCTCGTGCATATAAAATCAACTCAAATGCTCACGCCAATACAGGTGACGGACTTTCCATTGTTGCGCGTCATGGTCTTCCTTTAGAAGATATGGAATTTGTACAGTTTCACCCATCTGGACTTTCTGGAAACGGTGTACTTATCTCTGAAGCAGCTCGTGGTGAGGGTGGACGTCTGTTCAACTCCAAGGGTGAACGTTTTATGGAAAAATATGCTCCGAATGCAATGGAACTAGCATCTCGTGATGTTGTATCTCGTGCAATCCTAAATGAGATTCGCGAAGGTCGCGGTGTAGGTCCACGTAAAGATGCTGTATATATCGACGTAACACACCTTGGTAAAGAGCTAATTATGGAAAAACTTCCTGAGTTACGTGAACTTGCTATCACTTTCTTAGGTTTAGATATGATTAAAGAGCCTATCCTTATCTCTGCAACTGCACACTACTCTATGGGTGGTATTCCTGTAAATATAGCTGGTAATGTTCGTAAAAACAATGATGAATATGTAGAAGGTTTTTATGCAGCTGGTGAGTGTTCATGTGTATCTGTTCACGGTGCAAACCGTCTTGGTGCAAACTCTGTTCTAGAAGCACTTCTTTTTGGTCGCTTTGTTGGTAAGACAATGGTTGAAGAGATTGATAGTATCGAACTTCGTACAGCGACACAAGAAGATGCTGCTACAGCACTTGCTGAAATTGATTTTATTCTTCAAAACAATGGAGATGAAACTGTAACTCATATTCGTGAAGAGCTACAACAATGTATGACAGCAAATGCTGGTGCATTTAGAACAGCTGAAACTTTAGAGATTGCTATCAAAACTGTAAAAGAGTTAAGAGAAAGATTTCAAAATATTCGTATTAAAGACAAATCAACAGTATTCAATACTGAACTTCAAGAAGCAATTGAGCTTGGGCATATGTTAGACTATTCTCTTTTCATTGTAGAGTCTGCACTTCCTCGTAAAGAGAGTCGTGGAGCACACTATAGAGAAGACTTTGAAACACGTGATGATGAAAATTTCTTAAAACACACTATGGCTTATATGGGCGACAACGGTGAAATTTCACTTGATTACATGGATGTTGTACTTGGCAAACATGAACTAAAAGCTAGAAACTACTAGAAAAGAGAAAGGTATACTTATGAGTCATAAAATTACAACACAAAAAGTAAATTTCAAAGTATTTCGTTTCAATGCTGATGAAGACTACTTACCATACTATGAAAACTACGATATGGAAGTAACTTCTGAGGAAGTTGTACTAGATATTTTAAACAGAATTAAATGGGACCATGATGGTAGCTTCTCTTATAGAAGATCTTGTCGCCACGGTATCTGTGGTGCATGTGCTATCAAAGTAAACGGTCGTAGTACTCTTGCATGTAAAGAGAGTATGAACGATATGGTTGATCTTTTTGGTAGTGAACTTACTATTGAACCGCTTAGCATTAAACGTGCAGTCAAAGATATGATTATTGATAAGGGTGATTTCTGGGAGAAACATGATGCTATCAAGCCTTATCTTATCTCTGATGTTGATGAGCATCCAGAGCATGAGCATCTTGTAACTCCAGCAGAAGCTGAAGAGCTTAATGAAGCTGACTTATGTATCCAATGTGGTGCTTGTCACTATGCTTGTCCTGTTGTTGATATCAATGAAGATTTCTTTGGTCCTGCTGCATTTGCAAAAGCGTACCGTTTTGAAGCTGATGTCCGTGATGATGCACATACAGATAGACTTGTTGATCTTCATAAAGAGAGTCAAGGTCTATGGGACTGTGTAAAATGTTTTGAATGTGCGGAAGTATGTCCTAAAGATGTAAATCCTATTGAGAAGATCACTAAACTTCACCAAATGCTCTTCAAAGAGGGTGTAGCGACTTCAAATGTTGCAACACGTCATGCAGTTGGATTCAAACATTCTATCGCTAAGAACGGTGTACTTGACGAGGGTGGCTTAGTGCTTTACTCTGAAATGGCAGGTATTGTCAAACATGTACCAGTTGCACTTAAAATGTTCAAAAAAGGTAAAATTGTTCCACCATGGGGCATTGTAAAATCAGATAATTTAGATGAGATTCAAAAACTAGTAAAATCATCATCAACTGCAAAGTTTTAGGGGTAAAATATGGAAAAATTAAAATACGCACTTTTTACAGGATGTACTGCTAAACAAAGTACACCTGAACAAATGATGTCTACTATGGCAGTTGCTGAAAAACTCAATATTGAGCTTGTAGAGCTTACAGAAGCTTCATGTTGTGGAGCTTCTCACCTGCAAGATTATGATGACTTTTTATCTTTAGTACTGAATGCTAGAAATATAGCTTATGCAGAAAAACATGGTCTTACTATGGTTACTATCTGTAATACTTGTCAACTTAATACTGCAATGACAAAACATCGTTTAGATAATGATGAAGCTTTAAAAGCCAAAGTAAATGAAAAACTTGCAGAGGTTGGTTTAGAGTATAAAGGTACTTCGGCTATCACTCACTTCTTATATGCTATCATTGATGATATCGGATTAGATAAGATTAAAGAGATGGTTGTAACGCCACTGTCTCAGTTTAATATTGCACCATTTTATGGTTGTCACAATATTCGCCCTTCTGAGCTTCAAAATGAAACGCATAAAACTCCAGAATCTGCATATCGTCCTACTTCACTTGATGATTTAATCATTGCTTGTGGTGGTATGAATGTTGATTATGAAGAGAAAAACAAATGTTGTGGTTTCCATGCTGAACTTCAAGCACCAAAAACAGCAGCTATTTTAACTGGTAATGCTATTGCTGGGGCAATGGATGGAAATGCTGACTGGATGGTAACACCATGTCCACTTTGTCATCTTAAACTAGATACACAAACACACCATGCATCTGAAGCAATTGGTCGTGAAGTTTCACTTCCAGTACTTCATATGCAACAAATGGTAGGACTTGCTCTTGGATGTCCTCCTGAATCTCTAGGTCTAAAACATCACCTAGTAGATGTAGATTTCGTTTAATCTACCTCCTCTTTTCCCTTAGGGGAAAAGTTTTCTTCTCAACTCTTTAACCCAGTTTTCACCATCATTCTTCTAAGATAGGCTATCTTACTTTGTAAAGGCAAATCTTTTGGACATACATCTTCACAGCCAAGTAGTGTCATACAACCAAAGACACCATTTTCATCCCCTATAAGCTCATAATAATCTTCTTCTGAGCGTTTATCTCGAGGGTCTAGCTGATAACGAGCTATCTTATTAAGCCCAACTGCTCCAACAAAGTCTGGTCGCATCTGGATTGTTCCACAACCTGCGACACAACAACCACACTCAACACAACGATCAAGCTCATAAATTTCATCAGCCAAAGCAGGTTCCATTCTCTCTTCAAGCTTGTCTACATTGAGCTCTTGCTCTTTATCATGGATCCAAGATTCAAGTCTCTCGTTCATCCCACGCATCCATTTTCCTGTATAGATAGACAAATCACCTATAAGTTCAAACAGAGGAAGTGGTGCCAAAGTAAAATGCTCATCGAGTTTTTTTGTTAAAGTTCGACAAGCAAGAGTTGGTCTTCCATTAACAAGCATAGAACAAGAACCACAAATACCTGCACGACATACAAAATCAAACTTTAATGAGTTGTCATGATGTTCACGAATCTCATTAAGTGCCACGAAGAGTGTCATCCCATCAGCTTCTTCTATTTCAAAAGTTTCCATATGAGGAAAATCCTCTGGATCATGTGGATCAAAACGAAGTATGCTGATTTTTAAAATTCTATTTTTTTTCTCTTGATTCATATGTTTTCTCCAAGTCTTTCATTGATTCCACGATATTTTTTAGGCAATTTTTCAAGATAAGGCATAAGAGCATTTTGTATCTCAAAACGACTTGCTCCCTCTGCTTCCAACTTTTCTCTTATTGCTTCTACAGCTGCAACCCTCATAGGTGTTTCGGGATGGTGCTCGGTAAGATCTTTTCCGTAGCCACGGAATCCTGGTGGCATCTCCATATTTGAGATAGGGATCTCCTCATAACTAACACTTGGAAGAGTATCAGATTCATTTGGCCAAGTCATTATGGTACGTTTTAGCCAGTTTGCATCATCGCGTTTTGGAAAATCCTCACGCGAATGTGCACCACGACTCTCTGTACGAAGTAAAGCTCCATAAGCCACACTAAGGGCTACTTTAAGCATCTTTTGAGTTCTATATGCATTCACAAGTGCTGGATTTGCAGCACGAGACTTAGAACGAAATACCTCTATGTTTTTTGAACGCTGACATAACTCCTCTAACTCATCTACAGCCTCTTGTAAATCTTTTGCATTTCTAAAGATACCAACCTTATCCATCATAATCTCTTCCATACGACGACGGAGTACATAAGCATCCTCTCCATTCTCTTTTGAGAGGAGAGCATCAATCTTCTCTTGCTCTTTTTGTATAAACTTCTCAACTGTGGCAGTATGGATACTCATAGCACTCTCAGCTGATTCTAAAAAATCACTAATATACTCTGAGACAAGCATACCAGAAACCACTGTTTCACTTACAGAGTTTCCACCAAGACGATTAAATCCATGCATATCCCAACATGCAGCTTCTCCACAGGAATAAAGTCCTTTAAGTGTTTGAGATTCTCCTGTATACTTCGTTCTTATACCGCCCATTGAGTAGTGTTGAGTGGGACGAACAGGTATCCAGTCTACTGCAGGATCTATCCCTAAAAAGTTCTCACAGATCTCTTTCACTTCACGAAGATTTTTTTCAATATGCTCACGACCCAATATGGTGATATCAAGCCACAGATGATCCCCATAGCGAGATTTTACACCCTTGCCTTTTCTCATATGTTCTGTCATACGACGACTAACAACATCACGAGATGCAAGCTCTTTTTTTTCAGGTTCATAATCTGGCATAAATCTGTAGCCATCTTTATCGAGTAAAAGACCACCATCCCCACGACACCCCTCGGTAGTTAAAATACCTACGGGAACTATGGCAGTAGGATGAAATTGGATTGCTTCCATATTTCCAAGAGTTGCTACCCCTGTTTCAAGTGCTATTGCCTGCCCTATCCCTTGACAGATGATGGCATTTGTAGAGACACTATAGATACGACCATATCCACCCGTTGCAATGGTTGTAGCCTTTGATATATAAGCTACAAGCTCACCATTCATCAAGTTTCGTGCCACTGCTCCAAAACAACGACCATTTTCATGTATGAGAGAGATCGCTTCGAGACGTTCATGCACCTCTACCTTGTCTTTTTTGGCTTGATTATCCATAGCAAAAAGCATAGAATGTCCTGTTCCATCTGAGGTATAACAAGTTCTCCATTTTTTTGTACCACCAAAATCACGAGCTGTTATAAGACCATGAGCCTTATCACTTTCAGTAATGGTGACTTTTTTAGCATTTATAATGGAATTATGCTCCCCTTTTTGCACTCTTGTCCAAGGAACACCCCAGTGTGCCAACTGACGAATCGCCTTAGGTGCACAGTGGACAAACATACGAACAACCTCTTGATCTGCTCCCCAATCACTCCCTTTAATGGTGTCAGAGAAATGAACATCCTCATTATCACCCTCACCCATTTTAGAGTTTGCCAAAGAAGCTTGCATACCACCTTGTGCAGCAGCTGAGTGTGAGCGTTTTGGTGGAACAAGAGAAAGTACTATACACTCATGTCCTCGCTCTTTAACACCTGTTGCTACTCGAAGACCTGCTAGACCACCACCAACGATTAAGACATCTGTATATATTATCTTCATGCACCTGCCCCTTTATCAGTTGTTTGAGATTGGTACTTTACACCATCACCAAAATCATGAGTGATTCCAATATAAGTGTATTTTGCCAATGAAAAAAGTCCTATAACGATATAAAGAGCTATCATAGCTTTCATTAAAAGCTTAAATCTTGCACGGGAGACTTTAGTATTTTTTCCCTCCATAAATCCCCATTTCAAAGCTAAACGATACAAACCTATAAAAGCATGAGAGATAACAGAAAGTAAAAGTAAAAAATAAAGAGGTCCCATAAATTCATCAACAACTCTGCTTGAACTTGCATAAGGACCTATGTTTTCTGGTTGTGTCATCATGATATAGAGATGTACAGAACCGATAAAGAACATCATAAAGCCTGTAATTACTTGAATCAACCATAAAGAGCTGTCTTCATGTTTCATCTCTTGTGTATGCTTCTTAATAATCTTATAATCTCTGTATGATGCAGGAAATTTTCGTATCGCCACAAAAGCATGCAATATAAAAATGAGAAAGATAGCAGCAGCTAAAAAGGAGATAATACCAGGATAGCGTTCACCAAAAAAGTAATACCCCTCAAACATCAAAGTCACTTTATACATCATCTCAGAGGAGATAAGTATAGAAGCTTCAAACATAATATGCCCCATAATAAAGAGTGCTAAAATCAAGCCTGTTGCACTTTGAATAAAATCAAGTCTTGCCGGTGTTTTGTCTATATTTTTTTGTTTCATTTGCACTCCAAGAAGTATCTATACATATATATTAAACTAATGCTAGTTCCCCTAGATAACTATGTATAGTATTTCCTTTTTCAAGCCATGCCATAATGCCACCCTCTAAATTTTTTACATTTGTAAATCCAAGTTTTTGTAATTGATAAGCTGCAAGTAATCCTCTTTGCCCTTTAAGACAATAGGTAACTATTTTAATATCTTTTCCATACTTTGCAACTATTTTATCAGTTGCCATAAATTCCAGTTTTCCTCGAGGAATAGTAAGAACAACATGTCCGTTGATATACCCAGAAGCAAACTCCTCAGGCTCTCGAACATCAATCAATATAATGTTGTCGGCTACGGTATAGAGCTTTTTTGGTTTAATCTCTTCAACATGCTCTTTTGCTTCTTTAACAAGTGCTACAAGATGTTCAGTTAGATATACATGGTCAAATTTTTTAGCATAAGATTCAAGTCTCGTGTTTGCATTCTTCATGAAGACTCCTTCATATAATTTTCTATCTTACTAATAAATTATACAGTATCCTAGATTTAATACCATTGATTTCACCAAATACTTCTTTGATGAAATAAAAAACTTAGTTAATCTGTTAAATAAACTTCGATACAATCCCCTTAAAACACCAAAGGTAAAACTATGTCAAACTCTATTGAAATTGTATCTTGGAATGTCAATGGGATCCGTGCCGTTGCTTCTAAGGAAGCACTTAAGTGGATAGATGAACGCGACACTGACATACTTTGTCTCCAAGAGATCAAAGCACTCCCTGAGCAGATGCCTGAAGGTATGTTTGAAAAGGAGTATCTTGAGCTTCATGTAAACTCTGCTGAGAAAAAAGGATACAGCGGAACAGCAACTTTCTCAACAATCAAAGCAGACCTTACATCAACTGCTAACCAGATAGACACTATGAATGAGGGTCGTATAGTTGAGACACATTATGGAGATATAGTACTCTTTAATATCTACTTTCCAAATGGACAGAAGGATGAACACAGACTTGCTTATAAGATGAAGTTTTATGATGACTTACTAGCACATTGTGAAGCTTTGCGAGAAGATGGAAAAAGTATTATTATCTGTGGAGATGTTAATACTGCACATAAAGAGATAGATCTCAAAAATCCAAAAGCAAACTCTAAAACATCTGGATTTTTACCACAAGAACGCGAGTGGATAGACAAGCTACTTGACCATGGCTACATAGATACCTTTCGCTATGTCAATGGTGATGAAGTTGATAGATATAGCTGGTGGTCCTACCGCTCTGGTGCACGACTGAAAAATGTTGGCTGGAGAATTGACTACTTTTTTATAAGTGAAGATCTGTGTGAAAACCTTGAAGATGCTTTCATTCTTGACTATATAGAAGGAAGTGACCATTGTCCTGTAGGTATTCGTATAAGCATCTAAGCTTATGCTATACTTATATTTATGTTTAAACAAACGATTAAGACCAATATACTTTTAGTATTTATCACTCTTATTGTCATTATATCCTCTTCACTTATGTTCTCACAATACTATTTTAGTAAAAAACTTGCCCTTGAAACAACTAGTAAAGATTTCAAACTTATAGCCAGCAATACATCTAAACAATTTCATGACACAAGTACAAGAATAAAAAAATTCCTTAAGGCAAATAGGTACAATAAAAAACTCTATGAAGAGATCTCCTTAGATTATAAACATCCTGCCTTACACGATCTCATCCAACTTATAAACATCGATCAATCCATCTATGCTCTTTATTTTACAGATCAGAATGATTCTTTTTACGAACTCATCAACATCACAACATCAAAATTACTTTATGAAAAGTACCAGGCTCCATCCAATACACAATGGATCATAATAATTTCAAAAAATAAAAAAACTTTACTCACTTTCTTAGATAAAGAGCAAAATTTGATTTCTCAAAAATATATTAAGATACAGATAGGACCTACACAACGTATCTGGTATAAAGAAGCCTTACAAACTCAAGATATTATTACGACAAGACTATATAAATTTAAAAGTATCGATATGTATGGGTTTACCTATGCAAATCAGCTTCATAAGCAGGGTCATATCTTTGCTATCGATTTTACCCTCAATACACTCAACAAATTTTTAAAACATCAGGCATATATGGAAAACATGGAAGTTTTTATCTTTGATAAAAATGGAAAGATTCTTGCCTCTTCTTCAAAGAAAACAGATTTTGTAGATAGTGCACTTTTAGAATCACTACAACATAAACAAGTATCTCATATAAACTTCTATAAGCAAAACTCTTTAGGCTATTTTAGTGCTTATAAGCCTCTTAAAAATGGTTTATACCTTGGAGTAAAAATCGCTGCAGCACCTTTATTGGAACCTTATATCACAAGTCTGACATACTCATTTCTTATAGCACTGCTTGTCTTACTTATTACTATTCCGTCCATCTTTTTTGTAACAAACAAAATTGTCAAACCAATCAAAGATTTAATCTTTGAAAATGAAAAGATTAAAAACAGAAAATTTACACAAATAAAAAAG
>CAZFGS010000039.1:0-10595 GCA_964518545.1 uncultured Sulfurimonas sp.
ATAAAACTTAAAGTAATAACAAACTAAAAAGGAGAAAATGTGGATAATAAATCTCAACACGATAAGACGATCGACAGAAGAGAATTTTTCAGAAAATCAGCTGCTGCTTCAGTGGCTGCACTTGCTGGAACATCTGTGATGTCATCTGATGCAATGGCAGACGATCCTGCTATCATGCACCATGTACCATGGGGACAAGTTTGGGGGGATCCTGTAACAAAAAATCGTTACGGAATGCCTTCAAAATATGAGCATAATGTTACAAGAAGAAATACCAAGCTACTAGCTTCTGGAAATTTCCGTGCATCAATTGCTGTTACTCCAATTCAAGAATCTATGGGGATCATTACACCAAATGGTTTATTTTTCTCTCGTTCACACGGTGGTGTGGCACATGTAGATCCAAATGAATTTCGTTTAATGATTCACGGTTTGGTTGAAAAGCCAATCGTTCTTACATTAGAGCAACTTAAACGTTACCCAAGTGTAACTCGTACTCACTTTATTGAGTGTCCTGCCAATGGTGGACAAGAGTGGCGTGGACCACAATTTAACTCTGTTCAATTCGCAAAAGGTTTTATGTCTTGTGCTGAGTGGACTGGTGTTTATGTGAAAACTATTCTTGAGGATCTTGGTCTTAAGCCAGAAGCACAGTGGATGCTTGCTGAAGGTTCAGACAACTCAGAGATGGGAAGAACTGTCCCTGTAGATAAAGTTCTTGATGATGCTATGATCGTTTGGGGACAAAATGGTGAAGCACTTCGCCCAGAACAAGGGTACCCAGTAAGATTACTTCTTCCAGGTTGGGAAGGTAACCTTTGTGTTAAATGGTTGAAACGTCTTGAATTTTCAACTGAACCTTGGTACTGTAAAGAGGAAACTTCTAAGTATACAGCACTACAACCAAGTGGTAAAGCTATTCAACATTTCTATGCAAATGAAGTAAATTCAACTGTAACATCTCCATCTCCAGAGATTCCATGGACTAATCTTAAAGATGGTGATATCGTAGAGATACAAGGTCTTGCATGGTCTGGTATGGGAACAATCACAGGAGTTGACCTTTCATTTGATGGTGGAAACAACTATGTGAAAGCAAATCTTAAAGGTTTAGTACTTCCTAAATCATGGACACGTTGGAGCTATATGCATACATATAAAAAAGGAGAGAGACTTCTTCTTACTTCACGTGCTATGGATGATGCAGGTTATATACAACCTACAATTGATCAAGAAGTAAGTGTTATGGGTGTTGAATCAGTTTACCACAGAAATGCAGTTGAGACTTGGGAAGTAACAGCTACAGGTGAAGTTAACCATGTACAGATGAGAACACCAGGAGGGGTAAAGAATGCTTAAGTTAAATACTAAATTTATCGCAACAGCTTCTGCTGCAGCAGCGATTGCAGTACTTACAGTTGGTTGTATGCAAAATAGTGCAGAACCAAAAGGTACTAATACAGTAAATGGAAAGCCAACTATTGATGGTGGTGTGATTTATCCAGTAGTAAACGACAAAACAGGTCCATACTATGTAAATCCACAAGTTGCACTAGATGCAAAAAAGATTTATAATGGTCGCATTCCAACTGCTAATGAATTAAAAGCTTGGGACAAAGATGTAATGCCTGATGGTACTGGTTTACCAGAAGGTAGTGGTTCTGTTGAAGAGGGTGAAGAGATTTACGAATCCAAGTGTGTTATGTGTCATGGTGACTTCGGTTCTGGTGGAGGTGGTTATCCAGCACTTTCAAAAGGAAACGGTTATGAGTTACAAAAGACTTTAACAAACAACAGATGGCATGATCCTGAAGCTGATGGACCAACTCGTGTATTTGGTTCTTACTGGCCAAAAGTGAGTACAATGTTCTGGTATATTAAAGATGGTATGCCTCATCCAAAATCAAAAACATTAAGTGATGATCAGGCATATGCTCTTACTGCATATATGCTTAACATTAATGAGATTGAATATGAGGGTGAAGAGATTGATGACGAATTTGTACTAAATCGTGAAAAAATGCTTAAGATAAAAATGCCAAATGAAAATGGTTTTATCCCAAATATTGATGGACCAAATGCTTTAAATGATGTACGTACTTTTTATGCTAACCCAAAAAACTTTGGTGCTGTAAAAGTAAAAGCAAGTGAACGTTGTATGAAAGACTGTCAAGAAAAATCAGTTGTAGTAACACGTATTAAAGGTGCTGGTATATCTAACTTTTTACCACCAATGTCTGATGTAAGGGATCTTCCAAAAGAGGATAACAAAGCAGAAGTAAAAGTAGACGTAAAAGAGGTGTATAATAACACATGTGCAATGTGTCACTCTTCTTACTTAGCTCCGGGTAGTGATGAGTGGAAACCATTCCTAGCTGAAGGTATGGAAACAGTATACAAAAAAGCGATACATGGTACAGAGGGTGGTATGCCTGCTAAAGGTGGTTCAGATTTATCTGATGCTAACTTCAAATTAGTAGTTGACTACATAGTTCACGGTAAATAAAACAAAAAGGAAATATTATGGAAAGAAGACAATTTTTAAACGTAACTTTAGGTGCATTAGCTTTAGCTGTTGTGCCTGCAAGTGTAAAAGCAGAAGATTTTAGAAAATCAAAGCCAGCTGTATGGGCAGCACACACTGTTGATGATGCTATAAAAGCATTATATGGTTCTACTACACTTATCGAAGAGGGTGTAAAACTTAAGGCTGCTGGTGAAAGTTTTGACAGCGGTAAGAAAGCTGTTGCTTCTTCTGGTGGTGCAATTCCAGTAGAATTTGGAACAAAAATAGCTGCAAAAACTATTGCTGTATTCCAAGATGCTAATCCAGAGTCAGCTGTATGTGTTATCTCTACAACTAAATACTCTGTAAATGATTATGCAATTAAAATTAAAATGGGTAAACCAGGTACTATTACTGTAGTAGTTGAGGGTGAAGACGGTAAGCTTTATGCTGCTAAACAAACTTTAGATGTTGCACTTGGTGGATGTGAAGGTTAATCCCCTTTACCTCTTTAAATTAAGAATAAAATATTAAGGAAATAAAATGGCTGGTATTAAAGTAAAAGCAAAATTAAAAGGTGGTGTAGTCAAAGTTAAAGCTATGGCTAAACATGAGATGTCAACATATAATATGATGGAGAAAAAAACAGGAAATAGAGAAGATGCTAATTTCATTGAGCATATCGCTGCAACTGTAAATGGTGAGACAGTATTTGATATGTCTACATCTCAATTCCTATCTAAAAACCCAATTTTCAAATTCCAATTTAAAGGTGACTTTAAAAAGGGTGATAAAGTGATGATGGTTGCTACAGATCGTAAAGGCAACACTCTCAAAGGTAAAGGTAAGATCAAATAATAAGCATTCTTATGCTTATTAACTTCATATTCTTGGATGTAATAGATGCTTAAATTATTTATACTATCATTTATGGCTCTACTTACATTTGAGAGTAACCTCTTCTCAAAAACTATCAACATAGATAAAATTGTTAAAAATACAAATAAAGAAGTTATTGTATATCTTCATAAGATTGGCTGTAGCTATTGTAACTCTATGGAAGAGTTTACCTTAGATGATGATCCAGTAAAAGAGTATATACAAGAACATTATAAGTTTATATCTATAAATGTATCTTTAGAAGATAGAATCATTTATAAGGGTAAAGAAACTGGTGGGAAGTGCTTTGCAAAAAATGTTGGCTATGCCTTTTACCCTGCTATATTATTTTTAGATAGAGATGCGAATATTAAGTATGTGAGCCTAGGTTATAAAGACGAGTTTGAATTTTTAGTGATTTTAAAGTATGTATACAAAGGTTTCTATAAAGATATCTCTTTGGATGAGTTTAAAGAGCAAGAGGGATTCACTAAAGATACAGAGAGTGAAATTACAGATAAGAGAAAAGATGCAAGGTAAAGTATTAAAGCTTTTTATAACTTCTGATGATGAAATAAAGAAACGAGAAAGTGTAGAGTCTATAGAACTTGATGCAGAAGGAGTTTTGCTAGATAAGTTTTATGGGAAAAATCTACAGCGTTCTGTTCTTCTAACATCACAAGAGAGTTATGTAATGGCTTATAATGAAAATATAGAGATTGACTATGGCTCTTTAGGGGAAAATATTCTTCTAGATATTAATCCATATTCATTAGATTGTGGTGCAAGACTATTTATAGGTGATACAGAATTTGAAATTACACAAAGCTGTACACTCTGCAAGGGTCTTTCAACACTCAATTCAAAACTTCCAAAGTTATTGAAGAACGATAGAGGTGTTTTTGCCAAGGTTATAAGTGGCAAAGGTACTATTAAAATAGGTGATGAAGTAAAATTCTAAATTATTAACTTTAATTATATGTAAATCATGTTAGAGTTTTATAATTCATTAAAAAACAAGGAGAAAATGTGAAAAAAATCTACACACTCGTTTTAGCTGCTTTCGTAGCTATGTCAATGGTTGCTTGTAATGGGACAGGTTCTGCTCCGGCAAAGCCAAAAGTGATTCAAGATGTTCAAGTATTTACTTCAGTAAATACTGATGGAAAAATTACTACGAAATCTATAGAAGAAGCTTTTGATTCAGTTGGTTTATCTGTACCTGGTAACAATGATATGAATAAACCATTCTCATTAAGATTCAAAAAGACATACTATAAAACATACAACTTAGCTATGTATATCAGTAATGATTTAACTTTTAATCTTATTAAGAAATATCCACAATTTGGTGCTTTAACACCACTTACAATGTCAATTTGGGAAGATAAAGATGGAAACATGAATGTTTCTACTTTAACGATTAATGGTATGGCAAGAGCTACTCAGATTCCTGTAAATGATCCTGATTTAATTGCTTATGGTCTTTTAATCGAAAAAGCACTTAAAACTGCTATGCCAAATGGTCACTTTAAAGAGTTAGCATATACTCCAAGTCACAATGGAAAACCTTTACAAGTAAACTTTTCTACAGAAGTTGAACTAGATGAAGATGCTAGCATGGAAGATTATGTGGAAGATTTTGAAACTGAATTTGAAGGTGAGTTAGAACCTGCTGGTTTCTTACTTCCAAACTACACAAATGTACAAGAAGAGATTTTTGATGACAAGGGATATACTGATGTATATGACTTCTTCCACACATACTCTATCTGTAAATTTGAAGTAATTTTCCCAGTATCTAAACTTCACCCAGAAGCTGGTGCATGGGCTCCATGTTCATTCTATCTTTATAAAAAGAAAGATGAAAATGTAATGAAAATGGGATTCTTAAGTGTTGAAAATTGGATCACTACAATTGATATTCAAGACAAAGAATCAATTGAACCACTACAAAAAGCACAAAATACTATCAAAGAAGTAATTAACTCTATTATTGAGTAGTTACTTTGCACTCGTATAATACGAGTGCAGGTATATTTAAAAAAGTAAATTTTTTGAAGTTTAGTTTTTTGAATATAATACGAAGGAAGTATATGAGATTATTTGATTCTTTGATAGGTATTGTAGCATTAAGTACTCTACTTGTAAGTGGTGTAAGTGCCAAGTTTATACCAAGTGAAAATACAAAGCTTGCAGTGGAGTACACAATTGATGATGCTGATGCAAACTTTGATAAAAACTTTTTTGAGTTTACAAAACAGCCATTGGAAGATATAGGTTTTTATTTGAATGATCCACACCATAATGTACAAAATGTTTATGTGCAACAAGTGGGTGAGACACAACTAGAACAGCTTTCATTCTCTTCTTTAGTAAATGATGCAATAGCAAGACCTTTGATGAATATAGATCCTCGTATAGGTGGATTTACACCATTTAACCTTGTGATCTATAGAAAACTCTCAGATCATAAAACGGTGATTACTCATATCATGCCTGAGGCTGCTCTTGATATTCTTCAAGTTGAAGATAAAGAGGTGAGAAAAAGTTTTATAAAAATGTTTGAACCTTTAGATACTGCTATAGAAGCAAAATATTCAGGGGCTGTAAAATCATACACACAACTTCACTCTTTAGCTGAGAAAACTATGATGAATTTTGAGATACCTTTTGAGACACCAGAAGATATCGATGACTTTTTTGATGAGTTTCAAGAGAAGTTTGAGGGTGCTTTTGAAAGACAAGGCTACATTATAGCTGGGTTTTATAACATGAAGTACAGTCTTAACACAGATGAAGATGTGCTCCCTGGGTATGATCAGTATGTTGTATGGTCATTATGTCATATTCCATTCTCGTATACGATCTTTGATGGTAAAAAACCTTTACCAAAAGCAGCAATGTTTGCACCATGTTCTATGTATGTATATATAAAAGCTGGGGAGAACAAGATTGTAATTGGTATGCCAACACTTCATGCTTGGGCAGCTGCATTAAACATTACAGATCCTGAGAAGATGAAAAAGATTGAGCAGTTAGATACAGAAATACCTGCTATTATCCACTCTTTAGGTGGTATAGATACTCCAAATACAAATCCACTCGCAAAATAAGCATTAAGCTTATTTTGTTCTACTACTTATAGTATTTTACTACACCATCCATTTTTGAACCCATATTTAAGAGTAGCATATCTGCAATCACGAGTGCAGCCATCGCTTCACATACAACAGTCCCACGAATAGCAACACAAGGATCATGTCTTCCTTTAAGGGCAAAGTCTACCTCTTCATTGTCTTTAGTGATAGTGTGTTGCGTTTTAAAGATAGAGGGTGTTGGTTTAAAGTAAACATTGAGAATGATATCTTCACCATTACTGATACCACCTAAGATACCACCAGCATGATTAGATTCAAAGCCATGAGATCGAATTTGATCATTGTTTTGTGAGCCAAGAGCACGAGCACTTAAAACACCATCACCTATCTCTACTGCTTTGACAGCATTGAGTCCCATCATCGCATCTGCTAAAACGCCATCAAGTTTATAGTAAAGTGGTTGTCCTAATCCAGCAGGCGAACCTTTAATAAGTACACGTGAAACACCACCAACAGAATCGTGATCATTCTTAGCCTTAAGAATCGCCTCTTTTTGTGCCTCTTCTACTGAACTATCTAGTGCATAGATAAGACTAGATTTTGCAGCCTTATAGTCAAAGTTTGTAGCTTGGATACCATTGACCTCACTGATACCACTAAGGACCTCTATGTCGAGCTCCTTGAGCATGATCTTTGCTATCGCTCCTGCAGCAACACGAGCAGCCGTTTCACGGGCAGAACTTCGACCTCCACCACGATAATCACGTAGACCATATTTTTCAAAGTAAGTAAAATCAGCATGTCCGGGACGAAAAACATCTTTGATATTAGTGTAATCTTTTGATTTTTGGTTTGTATTGTAGATGATCATAGCTATGGGAGTACCAGTGCTTAGCCCTTCGAAAACTCCACTAAGAATCTCAACTTTGTCTGCCTCTTTTCTAGCAGTTTCAAATTCGCTTTTCCCCGGTTTACGACGATCAAGTTCACTTTGAATATACTCTTCATCTATTTTAAGACCAGCTGGAACACCATCAAGTAAACAGCCAATTGCTTTTCCATGAGATTCCCCAAAGGTACTAAAACGTAACTTCATTCCAAAACTGTTCACTATTTTTCCTTCTTGAGTAAATCAACAGCAATTTTTGCTGCTTCTTGTTGTGCTATTTTTTTACTTTTACCTATAGCTCTAGCATACTCTTTATCTTCAATGAAAACACCAACTTCGAACTCTTTTTGATGATCAGGTCCACGTGATGCCATCACTTTATATTCGGGGGTTATGCCAAATCTAGCTTGAGTGAGCTCTTGAAGTGTTGTTTTAAAATCTCTAAAGAGAAAGTCTAAAGAGATCTCTTTATGGTTTTCTTCTATGAGTTTAATTGCTATCTGTTCCACTGTTTTTAATCCAGCTTCAAGGTAGATAGCTCCCATTACAGCTTCAAAAGCATTAGAAAGAAGGGAAGACTTTTCACGTCCACCATTGTTCTCTTCCGCATTAGAGAGAAGTATATAGTCTCCAAGGTGTAAAGAGCGGGCAAGTTTGTCAAAACCTGTTTCATTGACAAGTGAAGCTCTTATTTTTGAGAGCTTACCCTCATCAGATTTTTCAAATTTCTTGTAAAGGTATTCTCCTACAATTAAATCTAAAACAGCATCTCCTAAAAACTCTAAACGTTCATTATCGTATGATTGTTTATAGCTTTTATGTGTGAGTGCTTCAACGATAAGTTTCTTATCTTGAAATACATAGTTGAGTTGTTTTTCTAAAGTTTCTATGTTTTTATGCATTTTATCCCCGTTTTACTCTTGTGAGAGTTTCTCTTTCATTGCTTCGGCAGCATCACGTGCAAGCTTGTCACAGCGTTCATTTTCTTCATGACCATCATGTCCTCGTACCCAAGTTGCATTGATTTTATGAGCCTTTGCAACCTTTAAGTACTCTTTCCAAAGATCTGGATTCTTTACTTTTTTAAAATCTTTTTTAACCCAGTTTTGAAGCCATTCATTGATCCCTTTAACAACATAAGAGGAATCTGAGATGATCTCAACATCACAGGGCTCTTTTAGGGCTCTTATCCCCTCTACAACCCCTAAGAGTTCCATTCTATTGTTTGTGGTGTGCTCAAAAGCCCCAGAGAGCTCTTTTTCTGTATCTCCAAAACGGAGAATGACACCATATCCACCAGGACCAGGATTGCCTAAGGCACTTCCATCACTGAAAAGAGTTATTTTCTTCACTAAAATCCTTGCGATAATCTTTACTTAAACTCCACTCCACTTTTGATGTGTCAATTGCATGGCAGTAACTACATCGAGTAAAAGCAAAGGGGTGTACCTGTTTACAGCTATCGCATAAGTACTCAAAATTGAGATTTGCATTGACAGAGCTTTCTTTCAGCTGTATAAGTACATCAAATTCAAATACGGAACTTCCTTGTGCAAGGTTTATATCTCCCCTTGCACTATAGAGTTCCCGTAGAAAACTATTTTTTGAAATTATAGCTAAATCCAAATTTTTTGAATCTAAATTCCATAATATATCGGCCAAGAGTTCACTCTTTGAACTATCGAAGTGTTCCCATGCCTGCTTAGGATCTATGCGAAAAAGAAATTCAAAGACAAGATAGCTAAGTTGATGGGTGTTATCATAGATCTCTAGGAGTTTTTGCACTTTTTCATCATTTGATAGGGTTGCATTGTTAAGAAGCTCTAGCGATTGCAAATAAGCCTTTTCGTTAGTGATATCTATCTGCAACTCATCCAGTGGTTCAAGTACATCTAAGGCAGCCTTATAGTCTCTCATATACTCATAAACAAGTAAGAGATAGTTCAATGCTTGCGGGGTACGAGGAGATTTTTTTAATATTTCAAGAAAAATCTGTTTTGCTCTTTCTAAAAAACCCGCCTTGAAGTAAGTTTTTCCAAGTAAAAACATTGTCTCTTTTGTATTGGTTGAACCAGGAAGCTTGAGAATCTCATTGTAGATCTCTATGCTTTTTTCATAGTCTCCATTTTTATAGTAAGAGCTTGCAAGCAACAGCCATGACTTTTCAGATAACTCACCACTAGAGATAAGAATCTTAAGTTCACTTTGACTTGGGAGGGATCGAAATTGTTGTAAAAATTTATCAAGATGACGTGAATCTTCTTTTGTTTTATATCTCCCCCACCAGTATGAGAAAAAAGTGATTATAAAAATGATAGCAAAAAAGATGATGATGGAAAAAAGAGGATCCCGAAACTCTATAAAAAAAGTACCCATTAGTTATAAACCACTATGCCATAATCATTTTTCAGATTATAAAATGTAGAATCTGAACTAATCTCTAAGTCTTTCATCTTTCCAAGCTGAATGATAGAGCTTTTTGAAACCTTAATACCATTTTCTTTAAAAAATTTTTTAATATTGACAAATTTTATATCTTCAACAAATTTATACTCAAACTCTTTATAGAGTTTCATTTTTTCATAGGAAAAGATATGCTCATTTACATGAAGTTGATCTGAAGCAAATTTTATAGGAAGATAGCCTGAGAGATCTGTAAGTATATTTTCTATATGCTCATGCTTTGTTGGTAAGGTGTTTTTCTGTATAAAAAGGTATTTATTATTAAGCTTGAGAGTGGGAGTGTTTTTCCAGTACTTATATGCTGGATTGGACACACCAAGTTTAGAGGATACTTCGCGCCAAAGCCAAAAAGAGTTTAAAGTATTTGGTATATGTGACATGCCTAAAACTCCCCTAATCTAGATAGTAGAAACTCTATCATATTTAAGATTAAGATTGAGTAAAAAGCTTCTTAGTATTAGTAATTAAACTCTTAAGAGACTTTTTTTCAAATTGTAAAATGAGATTTTGAATTTTATTCTAATTGTATGAAATAGATCCAATTTATTCCCTTTTTAATAGATTTTTTTATTTTAGGAAAATAAACTTTCTTTCTGTAAAAGTATGACAAATTGTAATGAAATAGATGAGATTTATGGTATGTCCCTTACAAACTAGACATTCAAAGTTCACTCTGATGAAAAAAGTAGAAGTAAAACAAGCTAGAATGGATCAAAATAGACCAAATTTTATGTTTAAAGCTCATTTTTAAGGGGTT
>CAZFGS010000040.1:0-10424 GCA_964518545.1 uncultured Sulfurimonas sp.
GTTTTTGTATATGTGTATATACCTGTGTTGTTAATAAAGAAGCATGTCCTAAAAGCTCTTGTACTACTCTCAGGTCTGCTCCACCTGTGATAAGTGAAGTAGCATAGGAGTGACGAAGTATATGGGGAGAAACTCCTAGATACTTTTGTGTTATCTTGTAGGCAGATATACGACTTAACTTTGTTCCTTGGTAATTTATCCAGATAAAATCATTCTCATACTTTAAAGCATTTAAATACTCATCTATTGCAACTCTTGCGACATTTGCAATGGGAACAATACGTTCTTTCTCCCCTTTGGCATGACGTATATGCAACCATTCACCCTCTATATCTGTACGACTCAATTCTAGTGCTTCACTCACCCTAGCACCTGTCGCATATAAAAACAGTATAAATGCATAATCACGAAGTCCAAGCCATGAACTTTTGTCTATAAGTGATAAACCATCTTGTATCTCTTTATAAGATAAAAACTTAGGAAGTAATTTTGGAATTTTTGAAAGTCTAAATTTACTCATACTGACATCGAAGTCCTGCTTATGACAAAACTCGAAAAAAGCATTGACTGAAGAGAGTTTTCGATTGAGTGTGCGTTTATTGTTGTAGGTACTTAAAAGTGTGAGAAGTTGCGAAGAATCAAGATAAATAAGAGCTTTTCCAAGCTCCTCTTCGATTAAAGAAAGATCACTCATATAAGCTTGAACACTTTTTGAGCTCAGTGCTTTGCTTACACTAATATACTCTAAAAAAGCTTCAAGTTCTTTGGACATTACTTGATAATTATTTTCTCATCATCAGCGTAAAAAGCATCAGGTGTTACAAGAACAAGACCATCACCTATATCTACTTCATGAACAGTATAATCTTTCATATTTTTGTTAAGCACTATCATATAGCCCTCTTTTTCGAGAATATAGAGATTATCACCTTTGGTTACCATCCCTAAAAAGTGTGCAAATGGAAATTTTAACTTTGCATTCACTTGAAGATTAGGTGTTAAAGAGATCACTTCACCCTGTTTTGTTGCTACAAAAAGATTAGTTCCATCATAGATAACATTTCTAATTTCATACTTTGCACGTATCTCTTTTTTTGACATCGCAAGTATCTTATACGGTGTTGCAGCAACTATTTTATTGTCAACAACATCCATATAGATAATATTGTTAAAATTATCTTCACTCGATACAATTACAGTTCTTAGTCTCTTTCTTTTTGCTTCATTTACGATAATAATCTTACCATCAAGTGTTGCAAAGATAACAAGACCATTCATAAAGTAAGGTTTAACTATCTTAGTATCTACTGCTAAAGATGCTCCCCCTTGTTCTTTAAAAAGAATCTCTTTTGTTGGTATACTATAAAGTGCTATCTCATTATCTGCAAAAAGTACTGCTAGAACATCACCATGCACACTGGCACTTGCTATCGTTTTTTTCAATGCAAATTTTTCTTGCAACGTTGGATCAACTTCCGCACTTAGAGTAATGTTACCATCTATAGATGAAGTAATAATCCAACCATCACTCTGGGAAACCACTCTATGGTCTTCAGGAACGACTACATTAACAACTCCGTTTTTCGTCACAACTTTACTGTTATCGAGTTCTGCAATATTGAGGCTGGTATCTATTATGTTATCTTCTATATGTTCATAATGTTCCCAATCATCACCTACAACTTCGGGTGTGTATACCTCTTTAGAACTACAGGCACTAAATACTAAGACAAAAAGGGGGAGTAATATAAGATATTTTTTCACGATACTATTTCACTCCATAATGCATAAGTGCTTTGGACACTGCGGCTAAAGAGGAATCTATAGAGATCTGAGAAAGTTTCTCATGAGCTTGTTCAATTTTTCCCTCATCCATTAAAATAACTGCACTTTGAAGTGTTGCTAAATCTTTATAGATTGCATCTTGTTGTAATGCATAATCCTCTAAAGTTTTCAAATCTTTTGACTCAGTAGCACTTTCATAAGTTGCAAGATCTGAGATAAGAGTTGTATGAGAAGATTCTAATTTTTTAAGAGTTACTAAGTCTTTATTTACAATTGCTTGAGCATAAAGCCAAACATCATGCATAGCAGGACTTAATGTCTCTAGTCTTGCTAATGCTGTTGTATTTTGAGGGTCTTTTTGTAATTCTAAAAGTGTTGCATTAGCTGCATCTTTTGTATTTTTTTGATTCATCTCATAAGCGAAGTTAGCACCTACGATTAGAACAATAGCAACAACAGAAGCTATCATTGTAGTTTTGTATTTTTTTACAAACTTCTCTGTTATTACAGCTTTTTCAAAAAATTTCTCTTCGGAGTTCAACTCCTCTTTTACCATCTCAATATCTTGTTTTAAGCTCAAAAATTTTCCTTATTTTTTAAAAAGTTCATAATATTACATCAAACTAAGTTAAAGTTTCATCAAATATTGATACAATCATACATAAATATTTTAAATATAGGATTTTATATGCAAGTAGATGATGCACTTCTCTCAAGATTAGAAAAATTATCGTTTTTAAAGATAGGTGAAGAGAAACGCCAGGAGATAATCTCACAACTTGGAGAGATTGTAAGTTTTGTGGATAATTTAAGTGAACTTGACACTTCTGATGTTGATGCAGCTTTTGCTATGAGTGATACAGCAACACCTCTTCGTGAAGATCTCCCACAATGTGATACTAAAATCAATGATGAAATCATAAAACATGCACCAAAAAGTGCCGATCACTTTTTTATTGTTCCAAAGATCATCGAGTAGTTTATGCTAAAAGTATATGGGATTAAAAACTGTGATAGTGTTAAAAAAGCACTAAAGTTTTTTAAAACACATAAGCTTGCATTTGAACTACATGATTTCAAAGAGCAAAGTGTTGATTGTGATAAAATCTCTTCATGGCTTACTCAAGTTCCTATGAAAACACTCTTTAATGCAAGAAGTACTACATTTAGAAATCTAAAACTCAAAGAGCTTCAGCTTGATGAATCTGGACAAAAAGAGTGGCTTTGTCGTGAAAATCTTCTTATAAAACGCCCTGTAGTTGAGTTTGAAGATAAAGTCATTGTTGGCTTTAATGAAGAAAACTATAAAGGGGTATTTATATGAGCGATCCAATAAATAACACACCAACACCTGAAAATGAAAAAGCGATAGATATCAAAAAACTTCTCAAGTCAGTCCTAGCTTTTAAATCATCTGATCTTCACTTAGTTGTAGGAAGTGAACCGCAGATTCGTATAGATAAAGAGCTGCGTCCTCTTAACTTGCCAAAACTGGGTGCAAAGCAAGTTGAAGAGATGGCTTATGCCCTTATTGAAGATAAACAGAAAAAAGCATTTGAAGAGCATAATGAGCTTGACTTCTCTTTTGAACTTAAAAATATTGGGCGTTTTCGTGCCAACTATTACCGTACTATACATGGTATTGCCTGTGCTTTTCGTATGATTCCTATCGATGTTCCAACCCTTGATGAATATGGAAATCCACCTATTTTTAAAGAGCTTATTAAAAAAGAAAAAGGGCTTATCCTAGTAACAGGTCCTACAGGTTCTGGTAAGTCAACAACTCTAGCATCTATGCTCCATGAGATCAACTTGACAGAACGCCGCCATATCATCACAGTTGAAGATCCAGTTGAGTTTGTGCATACAAACATTAAGTCTTTATTTTCTCAACGTGATGTTGGGAGCAATACCGACTCTTTTGCAGCAGCACTCAAATATGCTCTTCGTCAAGATCCTGATGTTATTCTCATTGGGGAGATGCGTGATGCAGAAACAATTGGTGCTGCCCTAACAGCTGCAGAAACAGGTCACCTTGTTTTTGGAACACTCCATACAAACTCTGCACCTAGTACAATTAACCGTATTATCGATGTTTTCGACGGAGAGGAACAAGCTCAAGTTCGTGCACAACTTGCATCCTCACTTGTATCTGTAATTTCACAAACACTGATACCTCGTGTTGGCGGTGGTAAGGCAGCAACGCAAGAGATTCTTATCTCAAACCCTGCAATTCAAAATCAGATTCGTGAAGATAAAGTGCATCAGATCTATTCACAAATGCAACTTAACCAACAAGAAACACATATGACAACACAAACACAACAACTTCTTGAGTTACTTCAGAAAAAAGTGATCAATAAAGAAAATGCTCTGAAAAACTCCAATAGACCAGAAGAGTTGATCAAACTGATAGAGGGACTCTAAGAGTCCTTTCTAAAACGCATCATCTTAAAACGTTCTCCTAAAAAATTTGGCAATATAAGCATCTTTGCTTTTTCAAGCTCCTGCTTATAAATTTTTTCCTCAACATTCTTTTGAAGCATCTCTAATAGATCTAAGAGTCCCATATCTACAAGTGCTACCATCTGAGCTTTAAACTCTACAAAATCTACTCCTGCTTCAGTATAGGCATCTTTTACATGGGCAAAAGTTACATCATAAGTGATATCGCTCTTTGCAAAAAGCTCTTCTCTTTTTATATGATCTTCATGCTCTTTTGGAAGAAAAAATGGTAAAACTTTGTGCTTTGTATATACCCGTAAAGAAAAATCAGGACGAGCTTGCATCTCACCATAATCAAAGGTGATAAACTCAAATTTTTCAGCAGCACCTGCCATCTCTTTTGCAAACTCTTCATAACCGATGGCTACTTCACCTCTATCTTTATGATAGAGTTCAGCCTTTTGTTTTACCCATGCATCATCTAGATCAAACTCTACATTATGATTCTCCACCCTTGCAGTTTTCCCCTTAAAGTAAAGCTCACAAGGAAAAGCATCAAAGATCTCATTGGCAATAAAAAAAGCATTTTTACATTGTAGTTCACTCAATGATTTATAATGAGTAAGCTCTATAACATCTCCAAAGCTCTCTGCAAAATAGTTATTCTGATGCTCTTGTAGATCATCAAATCTCTCAATAATCACAAAGTTAAAACTACTTAATAATTCAGGACGAAGTGTATAAAGGAACTCACATACATCAGCTAAAAAGTAGCCATGGTGTGCACCTATTTCACAGATAGTGGCATTTTTTTCTAAAAATCCCTCATCAACAAGAGATATAATATGCTTTGCAATAGTTCCACCAAAAAACTTACTTGTACTTACTGCGGTGTAAAAATCACCCTCTTTTCCTATGTTTTTATAAGTTGCATAATATCCATCTTCACCATACAACCACTCTGTCATATATTCACTAAATTTTTGACTCATCTACTCTCCACTATTTACATACATTTCATAAAGATTAAGTAACTCTAGTTGTTTATCTATACCAAAAATCTCACTATCTAGGTTTTGAATTTTTAAAGAATTTTCCAAAGTTTGTACATCATACTCTGTTTTATATCCTGCACTATACAGTGCTCGTGTATCTTCTAAGAGTTTGGCATAGATAGTAGCATTTTCATGACTTAATTGTACTTTTTTTTCAAAATTTTCTATATTGTGCATCACTTGCTCAAACAATGCATTGAGTTCACGTTGCTTATCTATCTGTGTCACTTTTGCTTTAAGATAATCAATCTTCAAAGATTCTATATCTCTAAATGTATTGATATCGAGTGGCATTGAAGCTTTTACTCCATAATCATAATAATGAAGCTCATTAGAATTATCAAAGAGTTGACCATTCGCTAAAAACTCTTGATTTTCACTCTTTTGCCAGTTGTATCCAGCAGTAAAATTAATACTAGGTAGGTATTTTGTAATAGTCGCATTTTTAGCATATCTGTTTTTTTCTATCTCTGCCTCATTCATTTTTAAGACTATGTTGTGTTTGATAAACTCTTCATTACTTAAAAACTCCAAGTGAGGAATATTTACTTTAGTGTAATCCAAATCACTCAATGTATGAAACTGAGAGATAAGTTTTTCTTTAGCAGTTTGAATATCATAAAGTGTTTGAATCACTACATTTCTTTGAATAACAGCATTATCTAAAAATCCAGAATCAAGTACTCCACTGAGATACTGCTCTTTTTTTTGTAAAAGATTGATCTCAGAGTTTTTAATTTGCAGTTCTTGCTTTTTTTCTTTGAGATCTGTTTGTTTAATCTGCATCAAAATACTGATAGTATCTTTGATCATCTTGCGTTTTGCTACATCTACCGAAAAATCTGTATAGAGTTTACTTGCATTGGCAAATTTAATCCCATAATAGATACCACCACTTTGAAAGATGGGCTGATCCATCTTAATCGCTGCATTTTGACTTAACTGCTCTTTTGCATAAGGCTTACTTCTTGAATACCCATAGTTAAGACGAATAGGAGCGATCCAAGAATCACGAAGCTTAGAACTCTCTGCTTCATTTTTTCGATAATCTAAATTAAAAATCTCTTGCTTGTTTTTAGAGATATAATCATTGAAATCATTCTCTTTTTCATTTGCAAAAAGTGTACTACTACAAAGAAGAAACAGCGAGAGTAAGAGCTTTAAAGCCTGCATCAATTTCCTCTTTTGTTATTGTAAGTGGTGGTAGAAATCTTAAAGTATTACGTCCAGCTTTAAGGACCATCACTCCATTGTCTTTTGCATTTACTAAAATGGCAGAGAGTGTCTCAGCATCTCTTGTGCGAAGTCCACACATCATCCCAATACCCACTTTTTGGGTAAAAAGATGTTTATGTTCAAGATAAAATTTTTCCAATGCCTTATTGAAAAGAAGTGATGTGATCTCTAAGTCGCCACTTTTCTTCTTCTCATCTAAAATATCTACAACCTCACATACTGCACGAGAGCTCAGGTAGTTTCCACCAAATGTAGAACCATGATCTCCAGCACTAAGTACCTCTTTAAGTGTAGTCATCACAATCCCAACGGGAACGCCACCACCAACACCTTTTGCAAGTGTAATAATCTCAGGTTCAATCCCATAAAGCTGTGAAGCAGTAAACTCACCTGTTCTATAAGCTCCCGTTTGTACTTCATCTACGATAAGTGGTATCTCTTTTTCTTTAAGTAGTTTTGCAAGATTTTGCACTTTTGCTTTATCTTGAGGTTCAACACCACCCTCCCCTTGAATAAGCTCTATCATAACCGCTGCAGTATGGTCATCAAGCAAACCTTCAATCTCATCTATTCCATCAGCATACACAAAGCCATCTGGAAAAGGTCCAAAGTAGTTATGCATAGCCTCTTGTCCTGTTGCTTTTACTGTCGTAATTGTACGTCCATGAAAGGAGTGGTTAAGTGTTATGATTTTGTAGCGTTTTATCTCTCCATCGCGTTCACCATGTTTACGAGCGATTTTAATAGCTCCTTCGTTTGCTTCAGCACCAGAGTTTCCAAAGAAACATGCCATATCATAACCACTTGCTTCTACAACTTTTTGTGCAGCTTTTGCCTGAGGAGCTATGTGGTACAGATTAGAGATATGCGTAATATTTTGCACCTGTTCACAAAGAGCTTTACTCACTCTCTTATTTGCATGCCCCACACTTACTACACCTATGCCAGATGTAAAGTCTATATACTTTTTGCCATTGACATCTGTTAGTGTCGCGTTTGATCCGCTTACAAATTCAACATCACCACGTCCATAAGTTTGAAGTACATATTTTTTATCTAATTCTTTTATATTCATATTTTTTTATTCCTTACAACATATTTTAGTTTAAACTTTATTAGTCATTTATTATATTTTCAATATCTTTTACTCAATGCTAAGCTTTCATGATATTCACTTTATTTTCCTGATAAATAGCACATTTCCCCTCAATCGAGTGTTTGGAAGTTGTAAGCTTATTTACTCCTGGGGTTCCACTATAAATTAAAACAGAATCATCTCTAAGATCTTCATTAATTGCTACACATAACTCCAAAGAACCGTTTACTGAGCTAATGCAAAGTTTTTCCCCTTCCTCATAGCCATGAGAGCTATTGATGTAAAGCTGTGTTTCACGTTTAAACTGAGAGTTGAGACTTTTTGGACTTTTTGGGGTGATAAGGAAAAGCTCATCACTCACTTTTTTCTTTTTTCCTTCATTCTTTCTCAATGTAATCTTATTTGCTTTTTTGTCGAGTTCCACTTCTTCTAAAAAAACGAACTCTCCATCATCTGTATCAAATCCATCCTTATAAGGTGTATCTTCTCGCCCTTCAACTTCAAAACAGCCATTTATCTTTTGAACACCAAAGTTCATAAAATATTCTAAATAATAGGCCTCACTTTCAAGTGCGATCTCAAACTCTTTTGCCAAAAATGCACTTAAGTCATATTCACTTATGCCGATGTCACAGTGAGCCTGCTTTTTCATACCAAGCATCCCATGATGAGAATAAGATGTTCGTACATCATTTTTATATAAAAAACTTTTTGCAGGGATCACTAAATCTGCTATAGCACTTGTTTCATTTTCATAAAGTCCAAAATATACTATATTTTCTACAAGCTCTAAACTTTTTTCCACCCTTAAGGTATCTGGCATCTGAGCAAGTGGATTTGCACCCTGAATAAACACTGTTTTAAAATCTTCAAATGGTGTATTTACCTTTGAAACCCGTTTTGCCTTTGTCATAAAGGGGGAATCTATATTTTCTTTTGAATTTCCTAAATAAGCAACACCAGATCCCTCTTTTGCAAACAGACCAAGAGCAACACCAAGAGCATCGATAGCTCGCATCACATCAGCACCATCACTATATTTTTGCAGACCTACACCACAAACAATAGCCACTCGCTTCTCTTTTATAAGATCAATAATATCACCGATATCTCCAAGTGTAATACCCATATATTGAAGTGTTGCTTTGATACGTACAGTTTGTGTCAATTCATAATACTCTTCAAATTCACTTCCATATTCATCTAAAAAATCATCATCACACAATTCATTTATATGCAAAAATCTTGCAAGCAAAAGTGCTAAATAGATATCACTATGGGGTTTAAGTTGTATGTGAATATCTGCAGTTTTTGCTATTTTTGTTTTTACAGGATCGATCACAATGATCTTTTTGCCTTTGATCATAGGTAAAAGATGTGAAGATGTTACATGAGGATTTCGACCCCAAAAGATTACAACTTCACTCTTGGCAATCTCTGAAAGTGGCATATTTTTGTTAGAACCGCGCCCTTCAACAATACCAGCTTCTCCTGCACCATCACAAAGGGTTCCATCTGTTAATCTTGCTCCCATCGAAGCAAAAACATGATCTGTTACCTCTTGCATTAATCCAAAATTTCCAGATCCTCTATAGTGTAGCGTTTCACTTTTCAAGTTTGAATCTAAAATCTCTTTAAGTTTCTCAAGTGCCTCATCTATAGTTATCTCTTTCCCTTGGTAACGTGCCTGAGAGATAGTTTCAAATTCTTGAAAATGATTTAAATGTGGACATAAAAATCCTTGTGTATGGCATCCGCTTAAAGCCTTAATCTTTTCCTCTTTGAAAACAAGTCCACATGCATCATAGCAGTCAAGTGGACAAGCTGATGTAATGCTATTTTTCATAACGATCCTCTTTTAACTCAATTTGTACAAGTTTAGAGAAAGTCTTTGGAGCTTTTACAACAATCTGTGCTTTATATTTAGAGATATTTTGTGCATCAGCTATATATAAAAGTCTTGTTATTTTATAAGCTGTTTTAACTCCATCAAGATAGATAGTTTTCTTTTTCGCACCTTGAAGATCTTCTCCATCAAGATAAAGAGTAAGCAATGCTTTTGATGTATCTGCAATTTTGGCCAAAGGTGTTGCTTTATTTACAACTTGACCTACTTTAACATCAATACTATAAAGAACGAAGCCTTTATCACTTAAATATTTATCGGAGATACTTCTCTCAAGCTGTGCTTTTCTAAACTTTAAATCATCTATCTGAACTTTAAGATTGTTTATCTCTTTTTGGGTAGCCAAAGAGGAGTTTTCACTTGCTACTAAGTCATAAAATTCTCTATCTTTTTCTACACGTGATTTGATTTTCAAATCTTTTATCTGTTTGTAATTGATCCTTTTTCTTTGTAGCGATTCTTTTAGGTTTTTAAGTATCTCTTCATTTACTTTTACTGTTGTTTCTAACTCTTTTAACTTTAAATTTAAGTATTTCAACTCTTTCTTATCTAGCTCAGCATCTATCTTTATGTATGCCTTATTTGAAAGCTTTTTTCCAAGCATATCTTCATCTATAAATTCAACCACACCGGTAACATTTGAGGAGATCTCTCTCGTCTCATAAGGTTCTACTTTTGAGTAATATACTTTTGCATCCAAAAAACTTGTTAAAAAGAGTAAAATAGTAAGATATTTCAAATCAATTCCTTCACTAATATAAGACTAATTTTAACATTTCATTATCTATTTCAAGACTACTTGCTGTTATACCTCTTCTTTTTGCCTCTTGTTGTTCAAGTTTTTGTTGTATGAGTGAGCTTACAGCATCATTCATAGAGACACCATTTTTACTAGCAAAAC
>CAZFGS010000041.1:0-10105 GCA_964518545.1 uncultured Sulfurimonas sp.
GTACCATTAAGAACGATATCATAAGCGATAGACTCTATCTCTTCTACATCTTCTTTGTTAGTATCCTTAGGCATTGTAAATGGATGGTGAAGTGCTTTGACACGACCATCTTCTACTTCGAACATTGGGAAGTCAACCACCCATACAAATTCAAAAGCATTTTCATCTACAAGATTCATCTTCTCATGCTCTGCAATGAAATTTCTAAAACGACCCATATAATCCCATACAGTTTTCTTTTCGCCAGCACCAAAGAATACTACATCACCAACTTCAAGTTTAGTTGTTTCGATGATAAGTGCAATATCTTCTTCGCTAAAGAATTTTACAAGAGGCCCTTTAAGACCATCCTCTTTCATCTGGAAGTAACCAAGACCATGAGCACCAAACTTACGTACGAAGTCTTCAAAACCTTTCATCTCGCGTTTAGAGAATACTAAGTCAGCACCTGGAACTCTAAGAGCTTTAATACGGTTCTTTTTAGGGTCTTTTGCAATGTTTGTAAAGATTTCGTTATCACAACGAGAGAAGATGTCAAGTACATCTACCATCTCTAAACCATAACGCATATCTGGTTTGTCTGAACCATATTTTTCCATAGCATCGTTGAACGTGATACGGTTAAATGGAGGTTTTACCTCTACACCACAAGCACCAAACATAGCTACAAGAAGATCTTCTGCAACTTTGATAACATCTTCTTGATTACAGAAACTCATCTCAACATCTATCTGAGTGAACTCTGGTTGACGGTCAGCACGAAGATCTTCATCACGGAAACATTTTGCGATTTGGAAGTAACGATCAAAACCACCGACCATAAGAAGTTGTTTAAACAGTTGTGGAGATTGTGGAAGTGCATAGAACTCACCACCGTGTACACGAGATGGTACTAGGTAATCACGAGCACCCTCTGGAGTAGATTTAGTAAGGATTGGCGTTTCAACTTCTAAGAATCCATTTTGATCTAAGATGTTTCTTGCTGCGATTGCTGCTTTTGAACGCATCTTAAATACATTGTAAAGGTCTGGGTCACGAAGTTCAAGGTAACGGTATTTAAGAGTAGTCTCTTCACCCACTTTTTTATCACCGATAACAAAAGGAAGTGCAGCAGACTTATTTTCAATAATAAGCTCATCTACAACTATCTCAATAGCACCAGTTTTAAGACGTGGATTCGTAAGACCTTCACCACGAAGACGAACTTTACCTTTAGCGATGAGAACATACTCATCTCTTACACTGTTTGCAACTTCATGAGCCTCTTTTGAGTCCTCAGGATCACAAGTAAGTTGAACAAGACCACTCTTGTCACGTAAATCGATAAAAATAATCCCACCGTGGTCACGGTAGTTATTTGCCCAACCAGTGAGAACTACGTCCTCGCCTACATTCGCTTCGCTTAAATCTGTACAGTAATGGCTTCTCATATTATATAGAGTCCTAATAAAAATATTTTCGCGATTATAGCGAAATAGTGTATAATAAACAAAACATTTCAATAAAAGAGTAAGTGTGCAGACAAAAAAGATAAAAAAGATAGGTGTAATCTTACGCCCATCAACTCCAGAATTAAAAAACAGCTACTTTCAACTAGAGAAGATTTTTAACTCTTATGGGATTAATGTTGTCATAGAGAGTGTTAGTGGTGGGATGATAGGTGTAATGGGGATGGATTTTGATCTTTTATGTCAAAGTACAGATATGCTTGTAACACTTGGTGGTGATGGTACACTTATCTCGGCAGTAAGACGCTCTTTTAAGCATGATATTCCTATATTTGGGGTATATGCGGGTAAGCTTGGGTTTTTAGCAGATGTTAAACTTGATGAACTTAATGAGTTTGTAGCAAACCTTGTAAAAGGGGATTATAGAGTAGATGAGCGTTCTATCTTGGAAGCTCATTTTATGAAGAATGATAAAGAAGTTGTACAGTATGCTTTTAACGACATCGTTCTCACTCGTCACTCTGTCTCAAATATGATCCATATAGAGACATTGGTAGATGGTAAAGCTTTTAATACCTATTTTGGGGATGGTGTCATTGTCTCTACTCCAACAGGTTCTACTGCTTATAATCTTTCAGCTGGCGGACCTGTACTTTTTCCTTTAACAAATGTATTTGCTCTGACACCTATCTGTCCACATTCACTTACTCAGCGTCCTGTTGTACTTCCTGGTAAATTTGCCATAGAGATGAAAACACCACAAGAGAAGGCTTTACTCATTATTGATGGACAAGATAAATATGAACTAGAACAAAATGAAAGTATCAAAATTAAACTTGCCAAAAACAGGGTAAAACTTGTTCATAGAGATGAATTTAATTACTTTGATGTTCTCAAAGAGAAACTAGGGTGGGGTGAGTAAAAAATATTTGTCTTACTTTGAATAACTCCGAAGCTGTATTGTACACAGAAGTTTATTTATATCATCTAGTTTTAAACTCCTTAGTATATAATTTCATCAACAAAATACTAGGACATCATAATGAGAATAATTCTACTAGGAGCTCCTGGTGCCGGAAAAGGTACACAGGCTCAATTTCTTACGAAAAAATACAACATTCCTCAAATTTCTACAGGTGATATGCTTCGTGCTGCTATTAAAGCTGGTACAGAGATGGGTAAAATGGCAAAAGCTGCTATGGATGCTGGTCAACTTGTAACTGACGATATTATCATTGGGCTTGTTAAAGACAGAATCGCTGAAGATGATTGTAAAAATGGTTACCTTTTAGATGGTTTTCCACGTACTCTTCCACAAGCTGATGCTGTTACAAATGCAGGGATTGCTATTGATGCGGTTATTGAGATAGATGTTGCTGATGAAGTGATAGTGAAACGTATGAGTGGTCGTCGTGCTCACCTTGCAAGTGGAAGAACATACCACTTAGAGTATAATCCACCAAAAGTAGCTGGAAAAGATGATATCACTGGTGAAAATCTTGTTCAGCGTGATGATGATAAAGAGGAGGTTGTTTTAGATCGTCTTAATGTGTATCATGAACTTACTGAGCCACTTATCGCTTATTATAAAGAGCAAGCTGAGAAAAATCCATCATTAACTTATATTACAGTTGATGGTACTGCTGACATCGCTGATGTTGAGAAATCGATTGTTTCTAAATTAGGTTAAGACCTAATTTAGACCCCTTTTTTATAAAGGTCTATAGACCTTTACATCTTCACATATCTTTGCATCTCTTAAGTATTGGGCATGGAGTTGACTCATAATCCCTTTATCACAATATAAAAGATACTTTTTATTTTTATCTAGTTTTGGAAACTCTCGTTTGAGTTTATGAAATGGTATTTTAAGTGTTTGGCATGGTGTTTGGATACACTCCTCTTCAGGACGAATATCTACTACAACATATTTAGTATCTTCTAGGTTATTGACAACCTCTACTGCTGCTAAATTATTGACATCATCTACAATATCTTGTACATAGATATGTTGAGCATCTTCTACGGCCTTGTTTAATACATCATAATTAAATTTATGTGCTACTTTTTCCATACGTTTAAAAGAACCATGAGTGATAGGATTTTGAGAGATGACACCACAATACTCTGGCATACTCTCAGCAAAATGACGAGTGCCAATATCTGCTGCTATATCCATAATCTCTGGCTTGTTCATGGTTGAAAGTGGGCGAAGTATAAGCATATTGCTCACCTTATCAATGATAGCAAGGTTTCGTAGCGTTTGACTACTCACCTGTGCAACACTCTCTCCTGTTAAAAGGGCATCTATCTCCATCTCATTGGCTACTTTTTCAGATGCCATAAGCATAAGACGCTTGAGTGTTACACCCATGTATGTTGGAGGAGTAGAACGAAATATCTCCTCTATAACATCATCAAAAGGAACAGTGATAAATTTTACCTTATGAGAAGAGCCAAATTTATTCCATAGATAAAGTGCGACTTGTTTTACCCCGATTTCATGAGCATTTCCACCGAGATTGAAAAAGATAAAGTGTGTTTTGATACCACGCTTCATGGTCAAATAAGAAGCTACAGTAGAATCAAATCCACCTGACATAAGTGAAAGTATATCTCCTTGTGTTCCTATAGGAAAACCACTAAGCCCTTTATATTTTGTAGTGATAACATTGAGCTGACTCTCTACTAGCTCTAAAGATATTTTAACTTCAGGGTTCTTCAAGTCAACCTTCGTCGCGTTTGAATGTGCTAAAAGATAGCCACCTACAGTTCTCTCAAGCTCTATGGAGTTAAAAGAGTGTTTCCCTGTACGTTTAGCACGAACCACAAATGTTTTACCATCAAGAGCCTCTATGAAAAGTTCACCAATCTTTACTTTGATAAGATCTAGTGAATCCATATTGTCAAACTGTAAAACTTCTAAAACACTCTCTATACCTGAAGTTTCTTGAAGCTTTTGACGAACTTCAGGAAGTAGATCTTTTGGTGAAAGAACCTCTATCTTGTCGGAGAACTTTCTCACCTTGATATCTGGTGAAATTCTTTCTAAAATAGTAAGTAAGTTGGTATAAAGTTGTCCCACCATCTGCCGTTTTGCAGAAGAGCCTTTGATCATAATCTCTGGAAATAGTTTTAATATAAATTTTTGTGTATTAGATGTTGTAGTTTGCATTTAGAAATTGCCTTGTTTGTTTATAAGTGCAATTATAGCGCAAGAGTTTTTAAAAGGCCTTCTGCAGCTTGTTTACCCTGTCCCATCACAGCTGTGAGCAAGTACCCACCAGTAGGTGCTTCCCAGTCGAGCATCTCACCAACACAAAAGACTCCAGAAAAATTCTTGAGCATGAGATGTTCATCAAGGTTGTCAAATTTCAAACCACCTGCTGTACTTATAGCCTCTTCAAGAGGTCTAAAGGAGTCTAGTTTTAAAGGAAAATTTTTGAGTGTTTGGGCCACTATGTCAGGATCTGTTAAGGACTCTTTTTCTAGTACTTCTCTCAATAAAGAGGCAGTGATACCTTTAATCCCTATGCGTTTCCAAAAAGCACTCAGGCTTTGTTTCCCTCGAGAAGCGTTTAGTTGTTTTTTTAATTTATCGGCTGATCTATGTGGAAAAAGGTCTAAGTAAACTGTAAGTGGGTTCTCTTGTTGTATCTTTTCTCTAAGTAGTTTAGAATGGGTATATATAAGACTTCCCTCAACTCCATAGGTACTGACTAAGAGTTCACCTAGTTTAGAATGAGATATATCATCAATATCTGTAAACTTAAGCTTTATATTTTTAAGTGGAGTACCAGAGAATTTCTCTTTAAATATCTTTGACCAAGTAACATTAAAACCCATGTTGGTAGGTTTAAATGGTGCTATATTTACACCTTTCTCTTCGAGTATCTTTTTCCATGTACCTGTTGAGCCTAGCTGTGGCCATGAAGCACCACCAAAAGCTAAAATGACTTTTTCAAAAGAATACTCCTCTAAACCATCAGGAGTTTCAAACTGCCATATATCTTTTTTCCATGAAATCAAACGATGTTTCATCTTAAACTTTGTGCCATTTGTTTTAAGTCTTTGAAGCCAAGCACGAAGTAGGGGAGCTGCTTTTTTATCGAGAGGGTAGACTTTTCCAGATGAGCCAACAAAGGTTTCAAAGCCCAAATCTTTTGCCCATTGTCGTAAGTCTTCAGGGGTAAAAGCATCTAAAGCAGTTTGTAAAAAGTGTTGTGCTTCAAAGTAACGACTAGAAAAAAGAGAGAAATCCTCTGCATGAGTAAGATTGAGTCCACCTTTTCCAGCTCTTAAAAATTTTCGAGCAGCAGAGGGCATAGCATCAAAAACAACAGGTGCATGACCATTCTCAGATAAAATCTGTGCAGCCATCAGTCCAGCAGGACCTGCTCCTATGATGGCAATTTTGATTGATTTCATACTTTAGATACTCTCTTACTTGAGTTTTTTTATAAATACAACTTTGAGGTAGTTACCCTCTGGAAACTTGTCTAAAACTCGAAAATCTTTTGGTAGGGAAAATCTCTCTTTAACTTCATATTTGCCCTTGAGCTCTTTAAATGCTTTGGCGATAAAGTCGCTAAAGGTCATCATACTAAAGTTTGCAGAGTTTGTAGAAGCTACAATAATACCATCTTTTTTTGTTATCTGTATAGCCTCTTTTAAAAGTTTTACATAATCTTTTGAAGCACTAAATGTTCGTTTTTTAGATCTGGCAAAACTAGGAGGATCTAAAACAACCATATCAAACAGAAGATTTTTCTTCACAGCATATTTAAAGTAGTTAAATACATCTTCGACGATGATATCTTGATTGTTGGGATCGATATTATTTATCTTAAACTGCTCTGTAGTTTTTACAAGGCTGCGTTTAGCTAAGTCAACACTTGTAGTTTTTGTGGCATCTCCAAGTGCTGCAAAAACAGAAAAAGCACCTGTGTAAGAGAAAGTATTTAAAAAAGTTTTCCCTTTGGCATACTTATCTCGAATGGTTTTTCGTACATCTCGTTGGTCTAAAAATACACCAACCATAGCACCATCATCAAGATAGATGGCAAAATTGACACCATTTTCTTTCACTATAAGAGGCTCAGGAGCTTTTTCTCCACATACAAAGTCATCTTTTTCATCAAGGTATTTTCCCTTAGAATCAAAGCGCTTTTTCTGGTAAATACCTTTGTAATGAGTACTTGATTTGAGTGCTTCTAAAATCTCTGCTTTGAACTCGTAGATACCCAAACTGTACCATGTAAGTAGGTAGTATCCATTAAAATAGTCTATAGTTAAACCACCAAGTCCATCACCTTCACCATTGAGAACTCTAAATGCATTAGTGCTCTCATCACCAAAGAGATCTTTTCTGTACTCAAGAGCTGACCCGATCTTTTTACTAAAGAAAACAGCATCTATCTTTTCATCTTTGTTTGTAGATAGCACCCAGCCAAACCCTTTGTTTTGTGCTCCGTAATAAGCCTTGAGAATAAACTTTCCCTTTCCATCAACAAGATGAAGCAATGAGCCTTCCTCTTTGACTCTTTCCCAACTTACTATAGACTCTTTAGATATAAGAGGATATCCATGTTTATAAGCTTCCACAAAGTCTGGTTTTACTGTTACTTGTATCTCTTGCATTATATGTTTTTGTCCTATTATTTAAGATTTTGGAGAAGGGATTTTTCCTCTTCTACTGAGAGAAAACGCCACTGAGAACTTTCAATATCAAGTTGAAGAGCTCCAATACTCACACGTTTAAGATCTAGTACTTTTAATGGTGTCGCAAATTTGTTATCTTTCATTGCTCCAAATAAACGACGGATGTGTCTATTTTTACCCTCGTTTATCTGAACGCGAAGTTTCGTTTTTGCACCACCTGTGCCTATCTTCTCAACAACCAGAGCCTTAAGCAAGTCACCCTTACTTTTGACACCTCTTTTTGCCTGAGTGATATGCTCATCGGTTACATGACCTCGCACCCAAATTTCATATATTTTAGTACAATTCCCAGGTTTAGTCAATTTATGTCCGGTCTGTCCATCTTGTGTAAAAAGTAAAAGCCCTTTAGACTCTAAATCAAGACGACCTATAGGCATCCATTGATCATCAAAAACCCACTGAGGGAGAAGATCGTAAACAGTTTTTCTTCCCAAGTCATCTGAGCGTGTTACTAAGTAACCCTTAGGCTTGTTAAGTGCTAAAAGTAATTTTGAACTCTTCATATGTTCCCATTTTTCCACTTGTTGTGTAGTTCTTAAGATATGCAATTATAACAAAATTTATATCTTTTAACTTGATAAATTTTAAGACGAACAGCTAATATGGGATATGCCTGCAACTTGAAAGAACTGAGATGGTTTGAGTCTATAGTATCTTTCCTCTACATCTTTAGATTGCTCTGCATAGGGTTCAATCATCACCTCTTGTAACTCTTTGATGAGAGAGTAGTCTCCCTCTGTAGCTTGAGTGTATGCAGGTACTAAAAGCCATTCTCTTAAACTGTACTTTGGATTGGTAAGCTTCATCTTTTTGCAAAGCTCTTCACGAGATTTTTGCTCGTTAGTGTTGGTAAGTACTTTCCACATTTGAAGCCATCTTTTCCACTGCTCCAATAGCTCTTGGCTAAGATGCTCTTTATAGAAGCTTTTTGTGAGTGGAATGATATCTTGAGGGAGATGAGAAAGCTCACGAAAGAAAATGGTATAGTCAACAGAAGTTTGCAACATAAGGACTTGTAACTCTTTTAACAATCCTGCATCAAAAGTCTCTAGACCTAGTTTAGAGGCCCACATCTTCTCCATCTCTTCTTGCATAACTTTAGAAAAGTCAGCTCTAATCTCATTGAGTTTTTGTAGAGAATCTTCATCGGGCTTAAGTAAAGGTGCTAAAGCCATACAAAACATGTGAAAGTTTTTTTCTGCTGCTTGTGGTTGGTTAAAAAATGAAAAATGCTCTCCACCACCTGTCCATGGCTGAAATAGAGGATCAAAAACATCCATGAATCCAAAAGGACCATAATCAAGTGTAAAACCTCCGGCTGCACAGTTGTCACTGTTAAAGTTACCTTGGCAGTAACCAACACGAATCCAGTTTGCTACAAGTGATGTAAGGCGACTTCTAAACTCCTTCGCAAGTAAGAGTACTTTTTCTACGGTAGTTAAGTTTTTATCTATATCGTCACTGTACTCACGCTCAATAAGGTGCAGCACTAGCATTTCTAACTCTTGCATGGCGTTTGGATGCTCATTTTTACGCGCACGACGAGCAAAAAGTTCAAGTTGACCTACTCGTATAAACGAAGGTGCAACTCGTGTTGAGATAGCGACATCTTCTTCTATCATCACCTCAGGGTCTTTGGAGTATGAGTTTTCTCTATACCATGGGCGTCTTACTTTCTCTACCTTTGACGTATAGAGACTTAAAGAACGTGAAGTTGGTATACCAAGTGCATGCATATGCTCCTGTGCTAAAAATTCACGAATACTAGAACGTAGTACCGCGCGACCATCTGCACCACGGCAGTATGGTGTTCGTCCACTACCTTTAAGTTGCATCTCCCAGCGTTTAGCATTGATGACACCCTCATAAATAGAGATCGCACGACCATCACCATAACCATTACCAGTTCCAAAAGGGCACTGTTGGTAGTATTCTGTGCCATAAATAGAAAGAGCATAGCCAGTTGCCCAACCCTGAGAATGTAGTGGAGCAGGTACATGAGACATATCACCTGAAAACATACGAATAAAATCTTCTGATGTTGCTAAACTATCTGAAAACCCAAGTTCACTAAAGAAAGTTTTACTATGAGCAATGTAGATAGGGTCTTTTATGGGGGTTGGATTTACAAGAACATAGTGTCCAGAGAAAACTTCTCTAGGGGAGTGTTCATCTGCATTTGCTTTAGCATCAGGGTCACAGTTGAGTGTATCTAATAATGAATAGTTTGATAGTTTTGCAAGATCATTGAGTGTTTTTAACATATATAGTCCGTGTATAAATTTTTAAAATTATACAGTTCTTTAGTGGGTTGAAACTTAACAAAATAATAATAAACTTTCTTTTTAATTTTATTAGAGAGTGTAAAAAGAACTATGTAAATTATTTAATCTTTCTAAAATTATTTTCATTTTTCCATCTCTAATAAAGTCTATCAAAACACCTTCACAAAATCTATCATTCCTAACTACAGCTGTAATTGACATTCTTAAAGTTAATAAATCAGATTGTGCTATTAGCTCTTTGTTAGTTATGATTTTTCTACCTTCATCCCATTATGCCCAAGCAAAATCCACTATAAAGTTCGTATCATAAAGAAGTTTTATAAAATGACTAATTTTACTTGAAAAACTAAAAGCACATTTAAAAGCTCATCAAACTATGCTTGATAGTTTCAAGCAATATGGTATAGTTTAAAGTGCCTATTTTGTAAGCTAACGGTTAACTCTAACCAATAAGATGAGATATTTGTAAAAATTAAGCTGAGAATTTATCCCAATTTATGGGGTTTTTGGACTAAGTTCACAGTCTCGAGGTTTTGTTATGTGCTCAATCATAAGCTTTTTGTCAATGTCTAAAATCTACAACAGCCACAATGAGTTTATTATCTTCGATGAGATAAAAGAGTCTATAATTTCCTATTCTATATCTATAAT
>CAZFGS010000042.1:0-9561 GCA_964518545.1 uncultured Sulfurimonas sp.
CGCTCATAACGGAGTGGTCATGTGTTCGAGTCACATAGAACCCACCACTTATTTATATCCTACAAACTCCATAAATAAGTACTTTTATAAAATCAATAACATTTATTTTCGACAAACTTCACTATTTAAGAATTATTGTTGTAGAATTTCTTAAATTAGCTAGAGAAGGTTTTAAATAGTATGGCAGCCTTTAAAGAGCATGTAAACATAGCAACTATTGTTACGGGTGTCATCATCATCACTCTTTACAATGCAGAGTTTCTTACACTTTATCAAACTTTAACAGCACTTTTTATAGGTATTCTTGGAGGGATTTTACCAGATATAGATTCTGATAGTTCTATTCCTTTGCAGACAATTTTTAAAATTTTTTCTATTATTATTCCTCTTTTATTACTACTCATTCTTTTTCCTAGTATGCCTATTGTAAAAACTATTTTCTTATGGATAGTACTGACTATCATACTGAAGCTTACACTCTTTAAGATCTTTTTACATTTAACTCACCATAGAGGTATTTTCCACTCTATACCTATGGCTGTACTTGTTGGAGAGATAACTTTTGCTATTGCATTGTATGGAGCAGAGATAGATGTACAAGTTGCAGCCATTTATGGATTTATTATCTTTTTTGGTTTTATGATACATCTACTTCTTGATGAGATTTATAGTGTAAATGCTTTTGGTATAAAAATGAAAAAATCATTTGGTACAGCATTAAAGTTCTATGATAAGCATAATCGTGCAGGAACATTTCTTCTCTATATCTTTGCGATATCTCTTTATTTTCTTTTGCCTAATGTAAACAAAATAGTATTGCATTTTATTGAGACTCTTTCAAATATAAAATTGTTATAAAGGAAACAAATATGCTACAAAATATTTATCTCGGTAACACTCTTGAAACATGGCTCTATGCCTTTGCTGTTATTATACTCTCTATCGTTTTAGGAAAAGTACTCTACTGGGGTATACAAAAGACCCTTAAAGTTTATACTAAAAAAACGGAAAATGATCTGGACTACATTTTAGTTGATATGCTTGAGGAGCCACTCACTTTAGCGCTAACACTCAGTGGAATATGGTTTGCACTTACACTCTTAACACTCAATATTCATGTAGATAAACTTGTGCATAGTATTTTGTACTTTGTAGTTATTTGTAATGTTGCTTGGTTTTTTACACGACTTTTTGACGCACTCATAGAGAGATATGTAGTTGAGAAGGTCAAAGAGACAGAGACGGACTTAGATGATCTACTTCTGCCTATTGTTCGTAAACTTATTGTAATCGCTATCTGGGTTTTAACTATTATTATTGGTATTGACAATGCTGGTTATGATGTTACTACAATGTTAACAGGTGTTGGGATAGGAGGGCTTGTATTTGCCCTTGCTGCACAAGACACAGTTGCAAACCTTTTTGGAAGTTTCGTTATTTTTAGCGATAAGCCATTTGGACTCAATGACAGAATTATTTTAGATAATCATGAAGGATATGTAAGAGAGATTGGTCTTCGCAGTATAAAGCTAGAAACACTTGACAAACGTATGGTTACTATACCAAACTCCATGGTCACAGATAGCTCTGTCTTAAATATCTCTCGAGAACCTGCAAGAAAGATACAATTTACTCTAGGACTCACGTATGATACTACAACAGAGAACTTGGAACTTGCAAAAGAACTTTTAGATACAATTTTTCAAAAAAATGAAGGACTTGAAAATCATGTTGTCTTTTTTGAAAACTTTGGGGATTTTTCTCTGAATATTAAATGTATATTTTGGATTAAAAAAGGGCATGATATTTTTCAGGTACAAGATAGTGTGAATATGAGTATTCTCAAAGAGTTTAATGCCAATAGACTGGACTTTGCATTTCCGACACAAACTATCATCACGCAAACAGATGCCTAAAATACTACGATTTTTTACTCTTTGGGCTTTTTTACTCACACATCTGATCTATGCTGACACCTATAAAGTTGCAAGTAGTGTTGAAGGTGTGAGCTACTATACTGTAGTTCAGAGTATGAATGATATTGCAGATGCAAACAACCATACTATTCATTTTTTACCTCTACAAACAAATGGTTCTGTGCAAAATATAAAAATGCTTTTAGCCAATAAAGCTGATTTTGCTATAGTACAAAACGATATAGCCTTTTTTGCACAGTATGGGCACTTACCATTCCTTGAGCCAAATGATACTTTTAGGATTGTACTTCCTCTTTTTAAAGAACCTATTTTTCTTCTTACAAATAAAAGAGGGATAAATAGTCTCAAACAGATGAACCACAAAAAGATTATCATTGGTTCCCTAAACAGTGGACTAAATGAAAGTGCAAAGGTAATTCTCAATACAATCAATATTTTACACACCTCAACTATCTTATATGATACCGAGGAACCCTCTATCCAAAAACTGCTACACAATCAAGTGGATGGAGTCTTTGTCAATGATCTTAACCACGATGTCCATCAACTCATTATAGAAAAAAAACTTTTTATCGTACCGATTTCAAAAAATCTAGTCACAAGACTACAAAGCACATTCCCCTATTTTTCTACACATATTTACACTATAGGAAAAGAGACAGTTCCCACGGTAGCCGTTCGTAGTATTTTAATTACTCGTAATGATATGGATAAAAACATTGTCAAGAGCATTACAAAGCTATTGAGAACAAACTACAATATGCTTACTTTCCCTCAAAGCTACCATACTCCAAAGAGTGAAATCTTTAAACTCAATACAGAACTCCAGTGGCATGAAGGTGTTGAAGAGTATCTCTCTCAAAACCATATAATATCTTCATCAAAAGAGATTTATAATAAATACTTTTGGTATATTTTCTTTGCAACTGTTTTTGGTGTAATACTAATACTATTTGTCGTAATTACACTTCTTTATAAACTCAAAAAGGTACAATACATAAATAATTCAGTATATGTACAAAAACTCTATATCTATATGCTTCAATACAAGTATATACTACTTTTTATCTTTGTTTTGCTTATCTACATTATAACAATATTTTTAATTAAATACTTTGAACATATTTGGGCTGTGGAGCATAATCTCTCTAGTGTCTTCGATGAAAATCCTCTTATAGAGAACTCTTTGTGGCTCTTTATTTTTGGTGCTACAGGATACAATGGAGAGTTTTTTCCAAACAGTGCAGAAGGAAAACTTCTTGTTTCACTTATTCCTATGGTTGGTGTAGGTGGCTTTTTTGCATTCATTGGATTTATAACATCAGATCAAATTAAAAAATATATACTGGAGGCAAAAGGTATGGCACATGTTAATTTTACAAATCATATTCTCATATGTGGATGGAATGAAAGAACAAGGTTGTTAATAGAAAATCTCACACATAAAAATTTAGCTAGTAAAAAGTATATAGTCATCATTGCGGATAATATTGACTACAATCCTGTTGAGAAATATAACCTCCAAGAGCACTATGTGAAGTATGTGTTTGGATCTGCAAGAGATCGTGAAATCCTAGATAAAGCAAATATACAAGAAGCTACAACAGCTATTATCATCGCACAAACAGATATGACAGATCCTGATCCTGCCACTATACTTACTGTATTGGCAATTGAGAAATACTGTCTGAAATTAGAAGAAGATGGAGTAAGAAAAAAGGAGGATAATATCTACACAATTGCAGAGATTATTGATCCTAGAAATTATCAAATTGCTGAAGATGCACTGGTTGATCAGATTATATCACTCGGCGATATAGAGTCAAAAGTTTTTACGCAGTCTGTCCAAAATCCTGGTGTTTTAAAGTTTATTGATGAGATTTTTACATACAATGACTATAATGACATATATACCTTTGAGATACAAGATAGTTCTACACTCTTGAGCAAAACATATGATGAAGTGCTTTTTACACTGCGCCAATACGATATTCTTCTGCTCTCTATAAACCTCGAATCCAAACGATCCAAATCTCAAATTAGAAGAGTAAAAGAGGAGATGAACCTAAAGCGAACAGTTATTACAAACCCTATAGATCAACATGAAAAAGAGTATACACTCAACTCTAAAGATGTATTAATTGTTCTAGCAAAATATGAAAGTAATGTAACAAAAGCCATACAAGAACTTAATAGATGACTATGCAGTTACAAAAAAAACTATATACTCTACTAGAGGAACCACACAAAAGTAAAAGCAGCCTCTATCTCAATATGTTTATATACTTCCTGATTATTGTAAGTATTTTAAACCTCATGCTTTCTACAGTTTCTATCTACCAAGAAAAATATGGCTACATATTTGAGATAACACGCAATATTATTATGCCTCTATTTATTATAGAATATATTTTGAGGTTTTATGCTTCAGGTACTCTTGAGAAGTATCGAGGTTTTCAAGGCAAAGTACGCTATTTTTTCTCTTTTTATGCACTCATAGACTTAGTGTCTATTTTGCCCTATATCTTAATCAATATTGGTTTTAATAGCACTTTTGTACGAAGTCTGCGATTACTACGTATATTTAGACTCTTTCGCATGAAAAAGTATGCACTCTTTATCCAACTTATGAAACAGATTATGAGTAATATCAAAGAGGAATTACTTGTTCTTGTCTTCTTTATTGCCGTTATTCTTGTGATACTCTCCTTTATTATGTTTCAAGTTGAACACGATGCACAACCAGATGCTTTTAGTAATATTTTTCAAACATTATGGTGGTCAGTTGCTACATTAACAACTGTAGGTTATGGAGATATCTATCCAATAACTCCTATGGGAAAACTCTTAACAAGCGCCATTGCCATTTTAAGCATAGGCTTTATTGCTATTCCAGGTGGTATGTTTGCTTCTGAATTTATGTCAGCATTAAACACTGTAAAAAAGAAAAAAGAGCTTTATATAGGTGTCATGTCTGGGACAAGTTTGGATGGTGTGGATGTAGCACTTTGTGAGATAGATGAATACTCTTGTAGTCTCTTACACTCAAAAGAGTACCCATTTGATGAGACACTTAAAGAGGATATACTCTCTACTATTTCTGGCACTACAACACTTGAAAATGTTGGTATTTTAGATCATAAGCTTGGGGTTTTATTTGCAGATGCTCTCTCAAATTTTCTAACTGAGTTCTCTCTTGATACTCACAAGATAGAGGCTATAGGGTTACATGGACAGACACTTTGGCATGCTCCAAATAGTGAGACACCTTTTTCTATGCAGCTTGGTGATGCTAATATAGTAGCCACACAAACAGGCATACAAACCATAGCCGACTTTCGCCGTATGGATATAGCCAATGGTGGGGAGGGTGCACCTTTTGCTCCCGTATTTCATCAGTTTCTCTTTGGAAACCTTAAAGGCAACAATGCACTTATAAACATCGGTGGAATGGCAAATATAACCCTGCTTGGTAATGAATTATTGGGCTGGGACTCTGGATGTGGTAATGTTTTGCTTGACTACTGGATAAAAAAGTCTCTTAATAAGAGATATGATGAGAATGGTGAGTTTGCCCGAAGCGGCAGACTCCATCAAGAGCTTTTTACACTACTCTTACATGATAAATACTTCAAAAGAACAGCTCCAAAGAGTACGGGACGTGAATACTTTAATGCTACATGGCTAGAGAGTAAGCTTTCTAACTTTGCTTGCATCAAACCAGAAGATGTACAAAGAACACTCCTTGAACTTACTGTAAAAACGATAGCAAATGATATAGAAGATAAACAAGTAAAGAGAGTTATACTTTGTGGCGGTGGTGCAAAAAATAGCTTTTTAGTAGAGCGCTTAGAGGCTCTGTGTTCTGCTTCAGTGACAACGACAGATACTCTTGGAGTAGATGCCCATGCACTTGAAGCGATGGCGTTTGCATGGTTGGCTTATAAACGCATACATAAAGAAGAAGTAGAGCTAAGGTCTGTCACAGGTGCAAAGAAAAACTCACTCTTAGGAGCTATCTATGGATAAGAGACTTAATTGCAAAAGGGAGTATTAAATATGACAAATTGCAATAAAATAATAATGAAACTAGTGAATGGGGTATAATTGTTTCATAATAATTTAGGATGAAACTATGGCAAAGAAGAAAATACTTTTTGAGTGTCAACATTGTGGACTTACTACTCCAAAATGGATGGGAAAATGCACTAACTGTGGAGCTTGGGATAGTTTTATAGAACTGAACGAACATCAACAAGAGGTTGTGAAGCAGACTAAGTCTAGCTCTTCAGTTTCTGCAAAAGCTGTCAGTATTAGTGATGTTATAGAGGAAGAAGTTTTTCGTTTTAGCTCTTTAGATGTAGAACTAGATAATGTACTAGGTGGTGGGGTAGTACCAGGGTCGTTAACACTTATAGGGGGAAGTCCTGGTGTCGGAAAATCTACACTTTTGCTTAAAGTTGGTTCTAACATAGCCTCAACAGGCAAAGATGTTCTCTATGTAACAGGGGAAGAGTCTACTTCTCAGATTAAGCTTCGTGCAAATCGCCTTAAATCAAATCATCAATCTTTATACCTTTTAAGTGAGATACGACTTGAACAGATTCTCGTAGAGCTTGAGCATCGTAAGTATGATTTTCTCATTATAGATTCAATACAGACAATTTACTCAGAAAATATCACTTCAGCACCAGGAAGTGTGACACAAGTACGTCAAATTACCTTTGAGTTGATGCGAATAGCAAAAGAGAAAGATATAGCGATATTTATCATTGGTCATATCACTAAAGAGGGCTCAATAGCAGGACCTCGTGTTTTAGAGCATATGGTAGATACTGTACTCTATTTTGAGGGAGATAGCTCTCAGGAACTTCGTATTCTTCGTGGTTTTAAAAATCGTTTTGGTCCTACAAGCGAGATTGGAGTTTTTGAGATGAAAGCAGAGGGACTTATATCGGCTACAGATATAGCCTCACGTTTTTTCAACCGTAATTCAGAACAACCAGGATCTGCACTAACAGTTGTGATGGAGGGAAGTCGCCCTATAATTTTGGAGGTTCAAGCTCTAGTATCAGAGTCACATACTCCAAACTCAAAACGTCAGGCAACCGGTTTTGACAATAATCGGCTTAATATGCTTCTTGCACTTTTAGAGAGAAAGCTTGAAATTCCACTCTCTGGCTATGATGTGTATATCAACATCACAGGTGGTATAAAGATCACTGAAACAGCAGCAGATTTGGCGATACTTGCAGCCATCATTAGTAGTTTTAGAGATCGTGCTATCTCTAAAGAGACTGTATTTATCGGAGAGGTTTCTTTGGTTGGTGATGTGAGAGAGGTGTATGCTCTTGATGTACGTCTAAAAGAAGCAAAAATGCAAAGTATATCTAAGGCACTTGTTGCTAAAAAACCATTGGAGAAGACAACCGTTAAGACTTTTGTAGTCGATGAGGTTACAAAACTTTTAGAGTGGTATTAATTTAAGCAATAAAAATCTTTTTTTATCTAAAATAGTTGTATAATTTCATAAGAATGATTACAAAGGTTTAGAATGATAGATGCAGAATTTAGAAGTGAAGAGAGATTTTCAAGATTAGCCTTAGCTTATGAGGGTGATGAAGAGAAACAATGTGTTTGTGGTTGTGTAGAGAAAATTATTGCAAAACATTCAATGAAACCAGAAACATATACAACAAAAGTATCTAATGGTAAAGAGGTATTAATTATAGAATATCATGATGATAACTCTCGTGAAGCGGGTTCTATATTTGAAGAGATGATTAAAACTTTAGATATTAAAGTTTGCAACTAGCATAGGCACTGGAGCTTTTAATGAATTTACAAGAATATGCAGAAGGTAATAAGCTTTTTCGCTCTTATTTTAAAAAAAATAAAGAAGCACTTTTAAAGTTAGTTACAAGTGGACAGTCTCCAAAAGCACTATTTATTGGGTGTTCAGATTCAAGAGTGATACCAGATCTTATGGTGCAATCAAATCCTGGTGATCTTTTTGTAATTCGTAATGTTGGAAACTTTGTCCCACCATTTAAACCTGATGAAGATTTTCACTCAACTGCTTCAGGGATAGAATATGCAGTAGGTGTTTTAAAAGTTGAAGAGATTATTATCTGTGGACATACCCATTGTGGTGCTTGTAAGGCACTGTATGAAACTATAGATGACAGTTCTTTAATTCATACAAAAAAATGGCTTGAACTTGGAGAGAGTGCAAAAACATCGGCAATACTTAGTCTTGGTACTAATGCTCCTAAAGAAGATTTACTACGTTTAACTGAAAAACTTTCAGTGATTAAACAAATAGAGAATATATTAACATATCCTCCAGTGAAGAAACGTTTTGAGGATGGAACTTTAACTATACATGGATGGTATTATGATATTGAGACGGGTAATATAGAGTACTATAATGCTGATAAGTATGAGTTTTTACCTTTAAAAGAGCTTTCAAATGAGGTACTTAGTTAATATTTATAATAAATTTTGATATACTAACACTAATTATAATTTCAAGGAAGAGATATGGCTGAAGAAGAAAGTACAGAACAAGAAGCAGCACAACCAGAGAAAAAATCATCAAACATGTTAATGATCATTATCATTGTTGTTTTGGTTCTTATTATTGTTATAGGTGCTGTCGTTGGAATACTTTTAATGGGTGGTGATGATGAAGAGGCAGTAGCAGCTCCTCAAGTTAAAGAGCAGCCTGCAAAGAAAACAAATAGATCAGGTAATTCTAGTTCAGACTATGGTAGCTCAAGACAACTAAGTGAAATAGGTGTACTTTATCCACTTGATACTTTTACAGTAAACCTAAAAAGTGATGCAGGGAGACGTTATCTTAAAGTGACGATGTCTTTAGAACTTGAAGGGGAAGAGCTAAGTCTTGAACTTGATGCTAAATCAGCAGTTTTAAGAGATAGAATTATTAGGATTTTAACTTCGAAAACATTAGAAGAGATCTCTTCTAAAAAGGGTAAAGCGAAAGTGGAAACTCAAATTATGGATACACTGAACTCTATGATATCTGATGGACGTATCAAAGGTATATACTTTACCGAGTTTGTCATTCAGTAGACAAATTTTGGCAAATTTCCTCAAATCTCTCTAAGCCCCTTGAAGTAGGGGTTATCAAATGATATACTATCTTCAAATCTAAGCTAAAAAAGTCACTTATTTTCATATTGAGCGGACTTATAGCGGACTTGAAAGGTAGTTATTATGACATTATTAAGCCCTAAAATCCCCACTTCATACACAGGTATTTTCTACAAAGAGATAGTAAACGATGATAAAAAAGTAGTTGATAAGGTATTTCTTATCAGATATAAAGATGAAATAGGTAGAGATAAACAAAAAACTATAGGTAAATACTCACAAGGTATCAGACTTACCTATTGTAAAGCTATTCGAGATGAAACTATAGTAAAAATAAAGTTAGGTGAAAATCTTCCAAAAGCTACAGCAAGAAAACCAAAATATACTCTTCATGATTTAGCCATCAAATGGCTAGACCTCAAAAAGGCAAATAAAACTTACGAGGGAGAACTACAAAGATATACTGCAACACTCAAAGGTTTAATAGGTTCAAATATAGCGGAAC
>CAZFGS010000043.1:0-9461 GCA_964518545.1 uncultured Sulfurimonas sp.
ACTGGATCAACTCTTACAACTCTTGGATGGGTGAACTTCGTGACTGGTGTATAAGTCGTCAACTATGGTGGGGGCATCAGATTCCTATCTTTTACTGTGATGATTGTGGGCATGAGTTTGCAAGTCAAGAGGATGCTCCTGAAGCATGTCCAAAATGTGCAGGAAAGAATCTTACTCAAGATCCTGATGTACTAGACACGTGGTTCTCTTCTGCATTATGGCCATTTTCTACTCTTGGTTGGGGTAATGGTGATACAGAGATGGACAAACTTTTCAAATCTAGCGATATGAAAGATTTCTATCCAAATACTCTCCTTATCACAGGTTTTGATATCCTTTTCTTCTGGGTAGCAAGAATGATGATGATGGGTGAACATTTCAATGGTCAACTTCCATTTAATCACATCTATCTTCATGCACTTGTTCGCGATGAAAAAGGTGACAAGATGAGTAAATCTAAAGGGAATGTTATTGATCCTTTAGATATGGTTGAAAAATACTCTGCAGACATCCTACGTTTTACTCTTGCAATCTCTGCAGCTCAAGGTCGTGATATCCGTATGAGTACTGAGAAGTTGGAGCAAAACCGTAACTTCACAAACAAACTCTACAATGCAACTAAATATTTACAGATGAATGTAGACACTTTCCCTGATTTAGCAGGATTTTGTGTAGAGAGTGACCTCGGTCGCTATATGATGAGTCGTCTTAACTTTGCTACAAAAGAGGTAAGAGCTTACCTTGATGAGTACAAGTTTAATGATGCAGCACTTACAATGTACCGTTTCTTATGGAATGAATTTTGTGACTGGGGTATTGAACTCTCTAAAGCTGACAAAGGTTCTATTGTAGAGCTTGGTGCTATCTTCAAAGAGGCGATGAAACTACTTCACCCTTTTATGCCATTTATCACAGAGCATCTTTACCATGAACTCAGTGGAACATCTTTAGAAGATGCTCAATCGATTATGATTCAAAAATTTCCTCATAAAATAAAACAACGTAAAGAGGAAGCTAAATTTGAAATCATTATGGATGCTATCATTTCTATCAGACGTGCAAAAGTTCTTGTAGATTTAGCAAACCAAAAAATTGAAAAAGCCTTTGTTAAAATCGACGGTATTTCAGACAAAGACAAAGAGATGATGACTCCATTTATCGCAAAACTTGCAAAAGTGGAGCAGTTAGAGTTTACAGAGTCTAAAATAGAAAACTCAGTAAGTGATATCTCAGATAAGTGTGAGTCTTTCATTCCGACTGATAGTATCGATTTGACACCTATCATCAACAAACTTACAAAACAAGATGAAAAACTTCAAAAAGAGATAGGAAAACTCAACGGTATGCTCAACAACGAACGTTTTGTTGCAAATGCTCCTGAAGATGTTCTTGCAAAAAATCGTGGACTTTTAGCAGATGCAGAGGCAAAACGTGAAAAAGTTTTAGAGCAACTCAATTCATTACAATAAACTTTTTACTCTTCATAAGACTCCAAATAGTAACAACTATTTGGAGTCAATTAAATAAAAAAATCTCAACTTCCTTCAACTTAAAATTTAAAGTTTAATTTGGCTATAATTCCAAAAATAAAATTCCCATAGAAGTAGAGACACATTGTTTGATTTAAAAAAATACACAGCAGCAAATATTAAGAACGATATTTTATCTGGTTTAGTAGTTGCCGTAGCCTTAGTTCCTGAAGCGATAGCATTTAGTTTTATTGCTGGAGTTAGCCCCATTGTTGGTCTATATACAGCTTTTATACTTGGTCTTATCACTTCACTTATCGGTGGTAAACCTGGGATGATTAGTGGTGCAACAGGAGCAGTCGCTATTGTTCTTGTTGGCCTTACTATGGAGACTAGTGAACTTTTAAGTGCACAAGGACTAAGTGGTGATACTCTAGCGATGGGTGTACTACATTATATTTTACTAGCAACTATCATCGCCGGTATGATTCAGATCTCTATAGGTTTACTCAAACTTGGGAAGTTTATCCGCCTTGTTCCAACTCCTGCTATTCACGGTTTTGTTAATGGTTTAGCAATTGTTATAGGTACAGCACAGTTTAAATTTTTTGAGGGTCAAGGGTATATCATGTATATTCTTGTAGCTCTTACTATGCTTATTATGTATATTTTGCCAAAGTTTACCAAAGCAATTCCAGCTGGTTTAGTAGCCATCATAATTATAACCTTAGGTGTTTATTTTACAGATGCACAGACACTTTTACTCAGTGGACTTGACGATATGAGTAAATATGCAGGGCAACTACCAAGCTTTGTTGTAAGTGAGTACCTCTTTAGTCTTGATGCTATTTTACTTGTTCTCCCTTATGCTGTGATTATTGCCATGGTTGGTATTATTGAATCACTTCTTACTCTTTCAGTTTTAGATGAACTTAGCAATACTCGTGGCTCTGCAAACAAAGAGTGTATTGCTCAAGGAACTGGAAATATCTGTTGTGGTTTCTTTGGTGGTATGGCTGGATGTGCTATGATTGGTCAGAGTATCATCAACTACACTTCTGGTGGTATCGGAAGACTCTCTTCCTTTACTGCTGCTCTTGGTCTTATCGTGCTTGTAGTTTCCCTCAGTGATGTACTTAATGCCATCCCTGTTGCTGTACTTGTTGGGATTATGTTTATGGTGAGTATCGGAACATTTGAGTGGTCAAGCTTTTCACGTTTGAACAAGATGCCTCGTACAGATGCTTTTGTGATGGTAGCTGTAACTATCATCACTGTTTTTGAAGATTTAGCAACTGCAGTTATCGCCGGTGTCATTATATCAGCACTTGCATTTGCATGGAAACATGCTCGTATATGGACAAAAACTCATGTTGAAGCAGATGGTACAAAAGTTTATGAACTTGATGGCCCTCTCTTTTTCGGAAGTGCAAGCACTTTTGCAAATAACTTCGATATAGATCAAGATCCACCAAAGGTAGTGATCGACTTTAAAAATGCCAGAGTGATGGATAGTAGTGGAGTTGAAGCTGTAGATGCTATCACTAAAAAGTATGAAGATGCTGGAAAGAACCTTCTCCTTCGCCACCTTTCAGCAGACTGTAAAGCGATTCTAAAACTTGCAGGACCACACTGTACTTATGAAGAGGATGATCCAACATATAAAGTAGCTATAAACTACTAAAGTTGTTCATGTAACTCTAGGCTAGGTGCTCCAAAATAAAAACCTTGAGAGTAGTCTATCCCTAGAGATTCGATCATCTCTTGTGTCTCTTGATTATGAATAAACTCAGCAATCACCTTGATATTACTTTTTTTACAGATAAAAACAATCGCTTCAACAATTATTTTACTATTGGTATCATTTACAATATTTTTAATAAAAGCTCCGTCTATTTTCAAATAATCAGGTTTAATCTCTAATAATCTACTAAAATTAGAATTTTCAGCACCAAAATCATCTATAGCTATCTTAAAACCATGTTTTCTTAGCTTATTAAGTTGATCCAAGTATGTTCCCTTTGTTAGAGTTGTGATATCCTCTAACATCTCCAAAACAACTCTTGATGGATTAATATTGTACTTCTTAGCATATTTAACTAAGAAATCTTCTAGGTACTCAAGTTGTAAATCTTCTCCTGTAATATTTATAGAAAACTCATATTCATTCGTACTAAACTTCTTAAAACTTTGTACAATCAGAGATTTTGTCACATAAGAGAGGTTTCCACTTGCTTTTGCAGCTTGTAAAAATAAAAAGGGAGATATAACCTCTTCATCATCATGAATACGAACTAAACATTCAAACTTTTCTATTTTATGTGTATGGTTATTTACAATAGGCTGAAAATAAGCGATAAGCTTTTCATCTGCTACCGCTTCTCTTAACTTATGGATCCAGTAAATATGTTGCTGTTGATGATATACAAACTTTGAATTTGGATCAAAGAGATGATAGCTGTTATGCTTTAGCTCTCTTGCCTCAAGTATTGCCATCTCTGCTTGAGTGATATTTATAGTGCCTCTTGATCTTGAAATACCTATACTCAAAGAGATTCTCAATTCTATATCTTCATCAACAACAATCTCTGTATCACTAAAAAAAGAGAGTATAGATTCTGCTAGTAAAACAGCATCTTTTTCTTGAGTATGCTCATCATCTATAATTACAAACTTATCTGAACAGTACCTGTAAACTTGTCCACTTTCTGTTTTTAATATAGTTAAATAACGAGCTATATGCTTGAGAACCACATCCCCTATTTCATACCCATAAGCATGATTGATACTTGAAAAACTGTCTACATTGATAAGTAAAAAATTTACTTTTTTAGAAGTATGAAGTTTTTTTAGGATTGCTCTATTATCAAAAACCTCCGTTAATGGATCTTTGGCAACTTCATTATATAACATCAATACTCCTTTTGATAAATTATAAATTTTTTCACTTGCCCAGCTGTATAGCCTGGCATAGATTCGCCTATATTTGCATTGACTTCACTAGGATCTGCAATAACAAATCTTTTTTTACCCAAAGTAACACTATCACCATCCATAGGGATATATAAGGCTGTGCTCATATGATTAGAAAATACAAGTCCAACAGTATTAATACCAAAGAGTTTTTCAACAAGAGATGCAAAAAGGACACTTCTATCATCACAATCAGACATATCGTAGTATAACACTTCTTGGGCAAACATAGTTTTTTGTCGTCCAAATTGAAGCTTATCTGTTTTGTATTGAAAAGATTTTTGTACTAGATGCAGTACAAAGTTAATTCCTACACTTGAGTGTTTAGTATCAATATATTTCTTGATATCTCTTGCCAAACTAAGATATGTTCGCTCTTCCATCGGAGCATTAAAAAAAACTTCTGCATCAGCTTGAGGATATGTAGACATAAAATCTATAAGATTTTGATTATACTCATAGCTCAATGTATATGTTTCACCAAACTCTTTAAAAGAGAGTGTTTTTATTTTACTTTTCAAAGGAAATATTGGCAATGTATCTAACCTTAAATCAAGAGCTTTCTTAGCATGAGGAAAACTTTTTACATAGCTATATACTCTTTTGATTTTCTCATTTGCATCATAAGCTAAAGCATAGTAATTTTTTCCTGCAAAGTTAAAATATGGAGTTTCATATATGATATTTTCACTGTAATACATGAGTACAACTCTTTGAGAATAAAGCCCAATTTTTATGTCATAACCCATTTTATTGAGCATAAACCAAGTAAACAATCTTATCTCATCTTCATTCGTATAGATCTGTTTTGCCAACTCTTCTACTAAAAGTTTCAGGCCCCAGTCATTCAGTTTAAGTTCCCTTTTTACACTCTCTAACTCTTTAAGATTTAAGACATAATCACTCTCAAGCATCTCTTTGAAAAATTTGATTACTCCCTCTTGATTATGGGGAAAATATCTTGCATTTTTTATACTTTGTAATTGTGTAAAGCTTACTTTTGCACCATAAAAATCAAAACTTATACCCTCTTTAGGCTCTATTTTTTCTTCTGATAAAATAGGCGAAATACTCTTTTGTAATTTTGGAAGTTTTAAATGTATCTTTGGACCAACGGAAATAATCTTTTTCTCTTTTACTGAAAAGATAGTAGAAGGTTTTGATTTTTCATAAAGTTTTAAAGCATCTAAAGATCTATACTCTTCCCATTGTTCTTTAAGATAACTCGTATAGTCCAGATCTTTTACATCTTTAGTTGGAGTAAGTGTTTTTGTAGGTAGCTTTTTGAAGTCCTGAAAGCTTTGAGCACATAAAGATGTACTCAAGAGAATTATAAGTAGATTAAAATGGCCAAATAGACTGAACAATCTTTGTTCCCCAACCTTGTTTTGTTGCACGATCTACATCCCCTTCAGTTTTATATAAAATTTTTGCATCACTCATACTTGCCGAATCTATTCTGTTAAACTGATCTATATCATAGGGACGAATAACACCACTAATCTGAATAATCTGTTTTTGATCATCTATAAGAATCTCACGTTTTCCAGAGATAAAATAGTTTCCATTTTGCATCACTTTTACTATGCGTGCCGAAACAGTCGTAGTAAAACTCGCATCTTTAGTGGCAGTTGCACTACCCTTAAAACTTGAAGTTGAGTCACTGTTAAATCCAATATTTGAATAACCATTTAATGTATTTGCATAATTAGTCATTCTTGTATTTGTCCCAGCACCAGGTGCTCCTGTACCTGTATTTGCACCAGCTGTAGAGAAGATACCCCCACCAAGTTTTGATGTATCTGCCTCCGAAAGCTGTTTTGCTCCAACATTAGAGCTTTTTGCAGTCTCTGAGATAATGACAGTAACAATATCATTCACATTCATCGCTTTTCTATCTGAAAAGAGTGGGTTATCCCCCTGTCCAAATATACTTCCTGTTGCACCAAAATCTTGTTTATTTTCACGCGATGGCATCTGCTCTACATATACAGGTGGTTCAAAGTCGATCTCTGGATCGGTAAGGTTTGCTGTACAACCTGATAAAAAAAGTATAACATAAAAAAGTATCATAGAAGTGAGTATAGGTTTGAGCATAAAATAACATCCTTTTATTGTGATATAATTCTAGCAATTTTAGTTCCAAGAAAAAGCAAGTTTTTTTCTCTAGTTACCAATCATCTAAAACAAACTTCTTAGGTGATTCTTTTACACTTTTCTCTTCAACTTTTTCATTTATCTCAGGCTCAACAACTTTTTTCACCTCAGGCTTACTCATCTGCTCTTCAAACTGAAGTTCTAAACCCTTACTTGTCATGATAAAGCCATTGACATGGAGTTTTCCATCGTGAATCTGATTGTGGTGCTCTTTACACAGAGGTATAAGGTTATGTTTATTATCTTTATGAAAATGACCTATAAAACCAGCTTCATCTGCAAGACTTCTTTGTGAGATATGATGCACATCCTCAGCCATAGCACCACAGATCACACATTTGGTCACATAAAGCTCTTTGTTGTACTTCGATTTCTTCTTTTTTACCAGCAGTTCTAGCTCATCAAAATCATTTGCAAGTCGCTTTCTTATAGTGTTTGCGGTTTCTAAAAACCCACTATCCATATGAAGTGATTTTGCAAACTCTAAACCATAGATACTGCTTCCACTTCCAGCTTGGAGTACACGATTGAAAAGTAGTTTGTCACTCTCTTCATCGTACTCAACACTCAGGTGTAGATCTACTACATTGTTCAGAGTAGTAATCTCTTTCATCGTTGAGAGTTGATGCAGATGTGTTGCAAACAAAAAAAGGCATCGCGTTTGAGCAAGCTTTTTAATTGCAGAAGCAACAATAGCAACGCCGGAGAGTGTTTCAGTTCCGTGACTTATCTCATCTCCAAGTACTAAAGAACGCACAGTTGAACGATTAAAAATATTTTTGAGTTCCAGCATCTCTACAGCAAAAGTTGAAAGACCTTTTGCAAGATTATCACGTGATACTATGCGGGTAAAAAGTGAATCAAAAAGGGTAAACTTCATCACAGCTGCACTTACAAAAAAGCCAGATTGTGCCATCAATGTTGCAATCCCTATACTTTTCATCAAAGAAGATTTTCCACTTGAGTTTATTCCATAAAGTAAAACACCATTGATATCGTGCCCATCATGTACAGCTACCTCAAGCATAACTGTCTCAGGATGTGGTAAATCCATATAGTCGCGTTTCCCCATTACTATATCATTTGGTACATAGAGTCCACCTCTCTCTTGCACCTCAATAAGGGGATGACGAAGCTGCATAATCTGCATAAAATTTTCATCCTTATGGGCTTCTACTATCATAGGGCGAGAGTGTTTGTATAGTTGTGCAATCTTGGAAGAACTTACCCCAACATCTAGGTCTGAGACATAAGCAATCACCCTATCAAAAAGAAGTGAATAACGTCTTTCAAAAACACTTTGTAGTACGATATATCTCTCTTTAACTAGGGCTACAATCTTGCGACGGTTTTTCATAATACGCTCAGAGAGCTCATCAGTAAAAGTAGATGTAATTTTTACAGAGTTTGTCAGCTTTTTGACACTGTACTCTGCAAAAAATTCCTCTTTTTTAAACTCAGACTCTATAAGTGAGAAGCGATTTTTTGAGAGTGATATATAATATCCCTCTTTTTCTAAAATTCCAAGAGTAACTAAACGATTTGTACTTCCAGCATTGACACTCATCAAAATTTTCTCAATGCGTTTTATAATATCTTCAAATGCAATCAACATTACATTGTTCTCTTGAACCAGAGTATCTATGGCTTCATCCACACCAGGCATCAAAAAGTTTTCATCCACTGTAGCATTGGTAAAACGCCGTGATATATCTAAATCTATGCTTTTACTGATATCACGTAAAAACTCTTCCACTTCACTCTCATGAAAAGGTGTTTTTTGAATCTTATGTTTTTTGACATAGAGCATTAATTCTTTAACACTTAGCATCGAATCATAGACATGATTCATCTCAAAAGGGTGCAGTCTTCCAAGACTTAAACGCCGTGAAAGTCTCTCGAGATCATAAACACCACGCATCATCTCATCAAGATAACGAGTATGAGATGATACTCTCTCTATAAGATTGTAACGGCGTTCTAATTCATCTTTTTCCATAATGGGATTTAAGAGTCGCTCTTTGAGTAAACGCCGTCCTATCGCTGTAGCAGACTTGTCCATCATCTTTAAAAGTGTAAATTCTTTTCTATCTTTAGATATGATTCCCATCTGTTCTAGAGCATTGTTACCAAGATACATAAAGCGACGGTTATCGATGATACTCGGAAGAGAAAGTTTTTGTACTATATGGTAATCATGCTCTATCACAAAGTGAATGAGAATTGCTAAAGCCTCAGTAATCATAGGGCTGCGTTCTAAATCTAAATGTTCAATGGGTGAGAGTAAAGATTGTATCTGATACACCTCTTTAAAAAGCTCATTTTGAAAATCAATGCGAGGTCTAGAGTTATTGATAGAGTAATGATAATGCTCAGGTATCTCTAAGTACTGCATCACATGACGCTGATCCTCTACCCCATCCAAGAAGGTAATCACTACCTCACTCGTTCTATAGATATTTAAAAGATTAAATACTTCATCGAGTGCATAAGATGGGTCTTCACTTGTTCCGTGTGTCTCATAAAGCCAAGTTTTTCCTGTTGTTACATCAATTGCAGAGTAACCAACTGTATATATATCTTTGTATTTATCTATAAGCAAGGAAACAATGTAATTGTCATCATTATCAACAATATGATCAAAATTTGTTCCTGGGGAGACTATTTGTGCGATGTATCTGCTTATTTTTGGTGGATTGCCCTTTTGTTTGACAACTATTACCGTGTACTTTTGCTCTTGGATCAATCGATTGAGATAACGTTCAAAACTTACAGCAGGTACACCTGCCAAAAGAGGATTTTTATCAGAGTTTTCAATGATATTTTTGTTTTTCTTTGTCAGTTGAATATTGAGTAGTTCAG
>CAZFGS010000044.1:0-9284 GCA_964518545.1 uncultured Sulfurimonas sp.
CCACCAAGACCACCAGCACAACCAACAAGTCCAGTCATAATACCGATATCTTTACCAAAACGTTGTGGTACGAGTTGGAAAACTGCACCGTTAGCCATACCAAGGTTAGCCATGATTAAGAAGAGTACAAAGATCGCTGCGTAAAATGGAAGTTGTACAGTTGCTGTAAGTACCACTAAAAGAGCAACAGCACCATAGAAAAAGTAAAGTGATTTTACTCCACCTACTTTGTCTGCAGTATTTCCACCTACAGGACGAAGCACTGCACCAGCAAAGATACAAAGCGCACCGAAATATCCAGCGATAACTTTTACATTACCTTCATCAAGCATATCTAGCCCAAACGCTGACATATCTGCTTGGTATGTGTTCATAAGATAAACTTTCATATAGCCAGCAAATCCAACAAATCCACCAAAACTTACAGCATAAAAGAGTGAGAACCACCATGTATCTTTGTCACCCATAAGTTTGATGTAATCTTTTACTTTTTTAGGACGTACTGTATATACATCAGCTGGAGCATCTTTTGCTAAGAAAAGGTAAGCGATAAATACAACAATAGCCATAGCTGCACCAACACCAAACACTGCATACCAACCGAAGTGCTCTGCAATCTTTGGAGCGAGTAAAAAGTCAAGAACAACACCAATGTTACCAGCACCTGCAATACCTAGAACAACCCCTTGAAGTTTAGGTGGATACCACTGACCAGCTTGTGGAAGAGCAACTGCAAATGATGCACCAGCAAATCCAAGACCAAGAGCCACGATTAAAAGAACTTCATAAGTAATAGTATCACCCATTAAATAAGCTGTAAGGAGAGATGCAATAACGATTGCTTGAGAAATAAGTGCTGTCATCTTTGCACCAAGTTTATCTACACCAAATCCAAGTACAATTCTTAAAATAGCCCCTGAAAGAATTGGAAGTGAAAGAAGTGTCGCTTTTTCCCCTGCTGTTAGTATATGCCCACCAAGTGCTAATGCCTCAGCTATCTCTGTTGAGAGTGGCCCTAGCATAGTCCACACCATAAAACTCATATCGAAGTATAAAAAGGCCATGAACAATGTTGGTGCATGTCCTTGACCTTTTAAATCTTTAAATCCTGCCATAAAATTTCTCCTAGTTAATTAATGTGGGAATTATAATATAAAATATAAGAAAATTATATGATAGAGTGATTAAAAAATAATCAACAATAAAAATTTTATATGATTGTTTTTTATACATATAAATTGTATAAATGATTAAAATTTATACATTTTATTAGTTAAATAATACTTTTTCTTGATATATATCAATATTTATAAGAGCTCTTTTTTATAAAATCTCTCGAAATTTAATTTAAGAGGAGAAAAAATGACATTTACTAACTCAGCCGAGTTATTGTCTTTTCATTGGGTTGCTTATTCTATCTATGCAGCGATGATTATCTCAGTCATTGCATGGTTTGGATATAACCTTACAAGAAAAGATGCTAAATCAGTTTTTCGTTTACCGTTTTATACATATATGGCGTTTTTAGTTGCAGGTGGTGTTGGGCATCATATCTTTACATATAATACAATTCCTTGGGTTTCTCAAGATATTACAAGACATGATATAACACCTGATGCAACATATAAGTTTGAGATAAAAGACCACAAGTGGATTGGTTTACCAAAAAAAATTACTGTGCAATGTGGTCAAACAATTGAGTTTGATGCAAGAAGTCGTGATTTAGTTTATGGATTTGGGCTTTTCCGTCAAGATGGTTCTCTTGTGTTACAAATGCAGGTAAATCCAGGTACAGATGTAAATGGTATCTTGGATCCTAATGATATTCTTTGGACATTTAACCATAACGGTGTTTTTGATTTAATGTCTACAGAGTATTCCGGTCCGGATCAATATGATGAAAATGGAAAAGATTTAATGTTTGTAAAAAACCTTGTTGAAGTTGTAGGTTGTAAAGAAAATGGAGGGAAGTTATGAGTTTAATGAAAAATTTAATCCATGGTACAAACTTTGATCATACAAGTTTAAATGCACTGCAAAAAGTGACATTAAGAGCTGTGGTTATGAGCTTTTTATTTTTTGGTTTGGTGGCAATAGAGGGGATGATAATGCGAATGGTTCAAACAGGACCAGATATTAATCCTTTACCACCAATGTTTTCACATCCAGATCATTATTTTTCAATTATGACTGTACATCCTATTGTTGGTATTTTTGGTTCTACATATCAATTGGTTTTTGCTGCTTTTATGTTTTTAGTACCTTTTTTAACTAAAAAGCCACTCTACAGTATCAAACTTGCAAATTTTGTATGGATTATGATTACTGTGGGTACTGCACTTGCTTGGCTTGCAGCCTTTTTCTGGCAGTATGCTCCATTATATACACTTTATTGGCCACTTCCTGCTGATACTACACAGTTTCATGCTATTGGCGGTGTTATATTTATCTTAGGTGTAGCATTAATCATGATTGGTACCTTAGGTTTTATCTATAATATCTATGCAACTATCTTTGCTCGTGTTGGTGTGCATAAAGATAAAACAACGAAAGAACTTCTCATATCTGGTTTTGGTATTGATGGGATGTTAAACTTGTTTAACAAGCTTCGTGGCAAACCACCATATACGAAAGAACCTGCATTAGCACTTCCTGTTGTTGCTATCTTTCGTGGAACTGTTGATACATTTTTAGATGCGATTGTTATACTAGGAGCAGGTATTTTAGTACTTATATTTTTACTTGCAGATATGAGTGGAGCTAACTGGGATGTTGGTGTTGTAGATGCACTTCTATATAAAAACTTCTTCTGGTGGGGACTTGATCTAGTTGCTGATGGTCTTGTGCTTATCTATGTTGCAGGTTCATGGTATCTACTTGCTACACTTATTACTGGGCAAAAACTGTTTATGGAAAATGTGGCTCGTGCTGCACTTATGCTTGAACTTCTTGTATCTTGGATGGTTTGGTCTCACCACCTTCTAGCTGATCAGGGACAACCTGAAATGATGAAACTTATCTCTGGTGAGATGGTAACTGCATTTGAGTTACTTACACAAGGGCTAGCACTCTTTATTACACTTGTAACACTTTGGAAAGCACGTCCACTAAAAATGACTATGGAATTAAAATATCTTCTTGGTGGTTTAGTTGGCTTTGGTTTAGCTATTCCAGCTGCAATTATTCAAGCAGATATGGGTATGAACCGTGTTTTACACAATACTCAGTGGATCATTATGGCTCATGTTCATATTGCTCTTATTGTTGGGCTGTATATGACACTTTATAGTGCTCTTTATGTATTATGGCCAATTGTAACAAATAACACAAAAATGTTCTCTTCTAAAATGTCAAATATTCACTTTTGGATGTATCTTATCGGTGGTATAGGTATGGGTGCTTTTGGAGGTATGGCAGGACTTGATGGAATGCTTCGTCGTCACCTCTATGTTGATGGAGAGTTTAATACTCTTATGATACTTGCTGCAATAAGTGGTGGTATGATTCTGATTGCATGGTTGGTTTTCCTTCTAAATATTGTCCTTTCAGTAGGACTCAAAGGACTTATTGGTATCTTTTTACCAGCACAAGACCCTACTGCTTCTTATGGTATTGAACCAGAAGAGATAGCACAAAATCATAAATAATTTTTAAGAGAGCTTTGCTCTCTTAAGTATAAATATAATTAGGAAGTAAGACTTGATACACTTAGAGAGAGTAGCATTAGAGATAAAAACAGTTGGTTTGTATGATTTAATTTTGCAAGATGTTTTAAAAGTTGCAGGAAAGACAAGAGTGAGTGAAGATGAAATCATAAAGATCATAAAAGAAAATCCTCAAATTCTAGAGGATTATAAACAGCTTAATGTTGAATATAATCTCAGTAATATACACCTTAGAGATATAGATATATCTCAAGTAGCAGATGAGTATAAAGAAGATGTAAAAAAGATTAACAAAGATCTCGCATATTTAAGGGAGATAGAAAAATATACTTTAGACTTTGAACAAAGTTCAACTCTTGTTATTATCTTTTCCTTAGAATTTTTTGTGCTTTTTTCTGTGCAGTATTTTATAGTATTATTGGACCTTAAAGAGTGGCAATGGTGGATATATGGCTTGTTTGCAACATCAGTTGTAATCGCTTGGCTTTATGCCCAAAAAGAGAAGAAAAAATATGCAAGAAATAATGCTGTATATGAAGAACTCTATAAAAATACTTTAAAAGAGATTGAAAAACTAGAAAAAAAGGGTGTAATAAAAAAATCTGACTTAATCATTACAGAATGTGAAGAACATGTTTAAAGAGATAAACATTGATTTTAGATGGACCAAAGAGCTAGCTATTGAGGCAAGTAAAAAGTTTTATCAATATGATATGCGTCATTCATCTAAGCGATATATTGGTTGGTTCTTTGTTGCTCTTGTGCAGTTTGCTATTGTTGGGGCATTGAAACATGATTCATATGGTTTATTATATCTGAGTACATTTTTGGTTGTTTATTGGTATTATGGACGTTGGTATTTAAGAAAAATGATGTTAGAAAAATTTTATGCCAAACAAGATATAGATGAGTACCAAAGCTCTTTTATTCTTAAAGAAGATGGTCTCCATAATGGAACAACACTTATAGGTTGGAAAGATATTTACCGTGTGATACAACTTGAAGATGGTGCACTTGTTCAACTCAAAGGAAATACCCTTTATTTTAAACGTGATAGTTTTAAATCTTATGAAGATATACAAACATTTTACACAGTAATGAAAGAGCAAGGGAAATTTTAATGGAGTACCTTTATATATCCGCCATAATCGTTTTTCTTGTTGGTATTGTGATGGTTGCTAAGACAATGGATGGCGATGATATGGAGAGTTAAAACAACTTTAGATGATTAAAGATTATACATATTTAAGGATAAAAAAGTGTAGTTTTTCTATATAATGGGCTTATTATTTCATTTTAGGAAAAGATTATGCAAACGCCACTAGAGAGTTTTATAGACCACAAATCCGATACTGGGATGCAGTGTGGCTCTTACTCTATCGATATACCAAAACTAAAAGAGGGGGAACAGTATCGCTTTCACTTTGATGCTGTTGCTTGTGTTGGTTGTCGCTGTTGTGAAGTGGCTTGTAATGAGCAAAACAATAATCCGGCTGATATTAAGTGGCGTCGTGTTGGTGAGATGGAGGGTGGAGAATTTCCAGCTTTTACACAACTTTTAAACTCCATGAGTTGTAACCATTGTATAGACCCTGAGTGTTTAAAAGGGTGTCCTACAAACTCTTATATCAAGATAGATGAGACAGGAATTGTTGTCCATGATGATGATGTATGTATAGGGTGTCAATACTGTACATGGAACTGCCCTTATGGCGTTCCTGTTTTTCATGAAGAGCGAAATATTGTGACAAAATGTCATATGTGTCATGAGCGTCTTGATGTTGGACAATCTCCAGCCTGTGTTCAAGCTTGTCCGGCAGGTGCGATTGAGATAGAGGCTGTCAATGTAGAAGAATGGAAAGTATCCCAAATGGATGAACAGGGAAATATGCCATTTCTTCCAGATGCTCGCATAACGAACTCTACAACTCGCTACACACTTCCTGAGAATATGCCTGAAAATATGAAAGAGATGGATGAGCATATACTCAAACCTGCTCACAAAGAGTTACCACTTGTTTTTATGACGGTATTGACTCAAATCTCCCTTGGTGGATTTTTAGCACTCTTTTTAGGGGATGTGATGAGTCTTCTTGGTTTTGAATCGACAAACTGGATGATGGCTCTTTTAGTTCTTATCCCATCGGCTATTGGTTTGCCACTCTCTGCTCTACATCTTGGTCGCCCTTTTTTAGCAATGACAGCAATGAAAAATATAAAAACCTCATGGCTTTCACGTGAGGCGGCGGCATTAGGACTTTTTACGGGACTGATGAGTGGTGTAGTGGCACTGTACTTTTTTGAGGTAAACACTATTGTTCGTTTACTTGTTGAGCTATTCACTTTAGCTATTGGTATCTTTGGTATCTATGCTCAAGCGATGATCTATCGTATAAAAGCACGTCCATCATGGAACAGACCAACAACAAACTTTAAATTTTTCGGTGTTACTTATGTGGGAGTCTTCCTGCTGGCATTTTTTAGTAGTCTTCTCTCTTTAAGTGATGTTGTTATCCCCCTCATCGCGTTTGGGATGCTTGGAGCAGTGGCACAGCTGTTTTTTACTTATGAAGATATCCGCTCACTTGATACAATCAAAGAGAATGAGTACCAGCTTCAGCGTTCAAAAAGATTGCTCAATGAAAATTTTAAAGATATAAAAAGAGTTCGTTATCTCACACTTATTGTTGGGGGTGTTGTATTACCACTTTTAGCCTTAGTATTTGCAGCTAGTGGCTCTTATGGTTATGCTTCACTTGTTCTAGGATTAGCTCTTTTAGTCAGTTTTGCTTCAGAGATAAGCGATAGGTTTTTATTTTATACTACAGTTGTTCCTCTTGGAATGGCAGGTGGATTTTTTGTAGGTAAACAGAGAGGTTAATGATGATAAGTAAGATAAAAGATTTTTTAGGTTTTGATATAAAAGAGGAAAAGTATAAACTTTCCCATGATGATACTTTTGGAATGATAAGTGATGAGAAAAAACCAGATAAATGGGTTTTTTCTACTTGTGGTTACTGTGGTGTGGGATGTGGTCTTTACATCGGTGTCAAAGATGGTAAAGCAGTTTATACAAAAGGAAATCCAAAACACTTTGTAAACCAAGGAACACTTTGTCCTAAAGGACTCTCAGAACATCAGATGATAAACTCTCCCCATCGTATCGAGACACCATTAATGAAGCGTGGTGGAAAAGATTCAAAACTTGAAAAATCTTCTTGGGACGAGGTTTTTACCAAGGTGAGTTCTGAGTTTAAACGCATAGCAAAAGAGCATGGACCTAAGGCAGTCTCAGTTATAGGAACAGGACAGTTTCTTACAGAAGAGTTCTATACTCTTGGAAAGTTTGTGCAACTCGGTCTTCAAACAAACAACTACGATGGTAATACAACTCTCTGTATGGCTTCAGCTGTTATGGGTTACAAACAGTCTCTTGGAAGTGATGGAGCAACGAGTTCGTATGAAGATTTTGAGTTGGCAGATACTATCTTTTTGGTAGGTGCAAATATAGCAGATAATCATCCCATACTTACACTCCACATCAACAAAAACAAGAACCCTAAGAAAAAGGTGATAGTGATTGACCCTCGTGCAAGTAAAACTTCACAAATGGCCGACCTCTATGTACCCATCAAACCTCGTACTGATTTAGCTCTTTATAATGGACTCGCTTACATCGTAATAGAGCAGGGATGGGAAGATGAAGGGTATATCAAAGCCAATACAAATGGCTACAAAGAACTCAAACGCCACCTGCAAGATTACCCACCTCAAGAGGTAGCAAATATCACAGGCATAGATGTAAAAACTCTCTATGAACTTGCTCGTCAATTTGTAGCGACTGATGCGGTTCTTACCGGTTGGACTATGGGGATTAACCAGTCATTTATGGGAACAGATACAGTAAGTGCTATCATTAATTTGCACCTTTTAACTGGGCATATTGGTCGTGAGGGAACAGGTCCTTTTAGTATTACAGGGCAGTGTAACGCGATGGGAACTCGTGAGACTGGATTTACATCCTCTCTGCCAGGGTATAGAAATTTTGGAGATATAAAAGCACTCAAAGAGTATGCTTCGATTGTAAATGTTCCAGAGGAAATAATCCCTACAGAGCGTGGTTATAAGTATGCTGAGATTATCGATGCAATTGATCGTGGTGAGATTAAAGCACTATGGATCACTGCAACCAATCCACTTGTAAGTTTTGTCAATCAGGAGAAACTGCGTAAAACTCTTGCAAAACTTGACCTGCTTGTAGTACAAGATGCCTTTTTAGGTGATACAGCACAGATTGCAGATGTTATTTTTGCTGCTGCAACCTGGGGTGAGAAAGAGGGTGTCTATACAAACTCAGAACGCCGTTGTAACAAGGCAAATAAAGCAGTTGAACCTCTAGGAGACTCTAAAAGTGACTTCGATATTATTCTTGAATTTTCAAAATACTTTGATGGTGTCCATGAGATGTTATTTAAAGGTTGGAGTGAACCTCGTGATGCCTTTGAAGAATGGAGAAAGGTAAGTAAAGGACAGCTTTGTGATTACTCCGGTATAAGTTACGAGCTCTTAGAGGAGCATGGGGGTATTCAGTGGCCTTGTAATGAGGAGAGACCACTTGGAACAAAACGTCTCTACTCCCCAGATATTCCCTTTAGAACACCGGACCAAAAGGCAAATCTACTCTGTTTAGAGTGGCACCCTATGGCTGAACCTATTACACCAAACTTCCCAGTGATTTTAAATACTGGTCGTACAGTAGAGCAGTGGCATACCCGTACTAAAACACGAGCTATTGATATACTCGACAACTTAGCACCAGAAGCATGGGTAGATTTAAGCCCAAAAGATGCAGCAAAACTTAAAGTAAAATCTGGTGATAGAATGGCACTAAGTTCCCCTCGTGGTCGTGTTGAAGATGTAGTTGTCAGAGTCACTGGAAGTGTAAGAGAGGGGACAGTGTTTGTCCCTTTTCATTTTAATGAGCAACTTGTAAATACGCTAACAAATGAAAGCTTCTGTCCCAAGTCTGGTGAGCCGAACTTTAAACAAACTGCTATCCAACTTCACTCAGAGGAAGTTCCTGATGGACTTACTTTAGAAGAGCAAGAGGTAAGTGGTGCTATCGCTCATCATAAAGTAGTTTTTGAAGGTGTGGCATTTAAAGAGAAAGAAAAAGCTACTCACGGCTAAATTTTTTCTTGTATCTGATGACACTTAATTATAATTCTTTTTATTTATAATGAATTATTTCTTTGTGTTGTCAAATTGATAAACAGTTCCTTTTTCATAATCACATACTAGAATATCAAAGCATCCTGCAATCTCTCTCATTGTTTCTATATTTGGCTCGATATAAATTTTGTTTTTATTTTTTGTCATAGTGATTATTTTAGCATCTTTAAGTTCTTTGAGATGTCTTGAGATAGTAGGTAGTGCAAAATCAAAATGTTCTGCAATACTGGTTACACAAGTGGCTTGAGCAATAATGTCATCTTTAGGTTTGCTATTGTCAATGGAACAAGCATAGCCACCCGTAAATATATTTTTAAATATTTGAAATCTTGTCTCATTGCCAAGTGCTTTAAAAATTTTTATTTTATCTTCCATATTGAGCATACT